>NZ_JBHSWW010000093.1:0-8379 GCF_042661865.1 Halorubrum tibetense | reverse complement strand
CCGCCGCAGACGACCGACGACGGGGACGACGGCGGGTCCAGCAGCGTCGATGTCGCCGAGGGCGGGGAGGCGATCGAGGCGGAGATGCAGGGGACGATCCTCTCCGTCGACGTCGGCGAGGGCGACGAGGTCGCCGCCGGCGACGTGGTCTGCGTCCTCGAAGCGATGAAGATGGAGAACGACGTGGTGGCCGAGCGCGGCGGCACGGTCGCGGGCGTCCACGTCGGCGAGGGCGACAGCGTCGACATGGGCGACGTGCTCGTCGTTCTGGAGTGAGCGGAGCAACCGCGACCGAGCGTTCCGTATACGTCGAAACGCGGCAGTTGCCGCGCCACTTATATACGGTTTTACGACGGTTGCCGCGCTATTTATACCTGCATCCGGCGGAGTCCGCTGCCGATCGCGTTTTCGATAGACGCTATCAGGGTTGGTATGCCTATACATCACACACCGACTGAATCTATTTATTTACTGCCACCCGATCACGGCCAATGCCCGGGCCAGTGTTCCTCGATGGCGACGAGGTCGCACTCCGAACGATCGAGGAGGAGGACCTCGAGTTCCTCCAGAAACACATCAACGACTCCTCCGTCTGGCGGGCCATCGGGTCGTCGGACCCGGTCAACGGGCCGCAGGAGCGGGAGTTCTTCGAGGACGTCGTCTGTGACGGCGACGGCGTCCACCTCCTCGTCGCCGTCGACGGCGCGCCGGCGGGGACGGTGGGCCTCTCGCCGACCCCGGACGAGGCGGACGCCATGGAGCTCGGCTACTGGATCGCCGAGGGGTTCCGTCGGCAGGGCCACGGTCGGGAGGCGGCCAGGCTCCTGACGAACTACGGCTTCCGACAGCGCGGCCTCCACCGGATCGCTGCCCGCGTGTTCGCGTTCAACGACGCCTCGCAGGCGCTGCTCGAATCACTCGGCTACGTCCGCGAGGGGACGAGTCGCGAGGCGGTGTTCGTCGACGGCCGATACTGGGACGTCCACTGGTACGGCGTGCTCGAATCCGAGTGGGGCGACGCGGGACGCTGAACCGACGGCGTCGCGACGACCCTGCCGACCGACGGTGTTTAACCGACCGCCCGAGAACGGCGACCCATGGAGCCGGTCGACGACTGGCGCGCGACGCTCGCCGAGTCCGGGGAGCTGTCCGGGCCGATCGCCGCCGCCATCGTCGCCGAGCACGGCGATCGCGGGAAGCGCGCGATCGAGGCGGTCGGCGACCGGCGAGTGAAACGGTACCGCGATTTCACGGTCGTCGTCGGGTACGACGACGAGTACGTCGTCGAGGAGGGGGAGTGTACCTGTGCGGACGCGACGTACAACCTCGATAGCGACGACCCGAGCGAGCGCTGCTGGCACGCCATCGCGGTCGATGTCGCCGACGCGGTCGACGCCGTCGACCACCACGACATGTGGTACTCGGAGGTCCGTGAGTTCCTCTGAGTCCGTGTTCACCCCGCCGACACGCTGGTTTCGTCGGTTTCACCGTGTACAGTCGGAAACGTTTACAACGGCGGCCGGTTTCGGTACGGTATGGCGGACTGTCCACTCGCCGACGACTGCCCCAGCTTCGACGAACGGATCCAGGGCATGGGATGTCAACACTACGGCAACAAGGGGGGTGCCGAGTGGTGTAACCACTACGACATGCCGATCTACGAGCTCAAACAGCAGCCGGTCCAGCCGGGTGAGGAGGTCGTCGTCGAGGTCGACGACATCCACGAGAGCGGGGCCGGCGTCGGCCGTACTGACGACGGGTTCATCGTCCTTGTCGACGGGCTGCTTCCGCCGGCGCGCGCCGAGGTCCGGATCCATCGCGTAAAATCGAGCCACGCGACCGCCCAGGAGGTCGTCGAGCGTCTTCCGGAGGACGGCGACGAGGACGACGAGAGCGAGGGCGGCGAAGCGGACGCCGACGCCGACGACGGGGACGGCGAACAGGACGCCGCCGACGGCGACGACGAGAGCGATCGTCGCCGCGACCGTCCCGACCGAGAGCGGCTCGGCAGCCGCGAGAACTTCTGGGGCAAGTGAGGCGTATCGGGGCCGACTCGCCCCACGGACAGTCCTGACACCGCCGTGCCCGACGGGAACCGCCGTTTTTTCACCGACCGTCCCGTCGTACGTGTATGGTCGCGAACGACGACGGGTCCGGGGGTCCCGCCGCGGACGACGCCGACGAGACGGTCGACGCCGACGAGCTGTTGGGGCGTGCCGGGTTCGACGCCGACACCGGTGTGCTCACGCAGCGACAGGCCGAGGTGCTCGCGCTCCGCGAACAGGGCTTACGCCAGTCCGACATCGCCGAGCGGCTCGGCACCTCCCGGGCGAACGTCTCCAGCGTCGAGGCGAGCGCGCGTGACAATATCGAGCGTGCTCGCGAGACGGTCGCGTTCGCCGAGGCGCTCGCCTCCCCGGTCCGCGTGGAGATCCCTGCCGGAACCGACCTCTATGACGCTCCGAAACGGGTGTATGACGCCTGCGACGAGGCGGGCGTGAAAGTCAACGAGACCGCCCCGGACCTGATGAAGACGATCGGCGACCGCGCCGGCGACGCGGTCCACGGTCGGGAGGTCCGCGAGCGACTGTTCGTGACGGTCGCGGCGGACGGAGGGATACGGGTACGTAGCCCCTCGCCGTGACTGTCAACCGCCCGCCGTGATCGTCGACGCCTCCATTCTCACCCGAGGCCGGACTCCTGTCTCAGCAGCACTACCATCGAGAGCGCCGAGACCACCACGAGGATGAGTGCGGGGATCGCCGCGTACTGGTAGTACAGTGTCTCGTGGGCGGCCCACACGATCGTCACCAGCGTGTCGACGCCGCTGGGCTGTAACAAAAGCGTCGCGGGCAGCTCCTTCATCGTCGTCAGGAACACCAACACGCCTCCGGCGACGATCCCCGGGAGGATGAGCGGGAGCGTCACCTTCCGGAACGTCTCGACCCGCCCGGCGTTCAGCGTGCGAGCGGCCTCGACGAGCCGGTCATCGACCTGTAACACGGCCGAGCGCGTCGTCCCGACGACTTGCGGGAGGAACCGGACGACGTACGCGAACACGAGGAGGGGGACCGTCCGGTACGCCCAGGGGGCGTAGTTCGAGCCGAAGAAGACCAGCGCCAGCCCGATGACGACGCCGGGGACCGCGAAGCCGACGTACGTCGCGCGCTCGAACAGCCGGGAGAGCCGGGAGTCGGAGCGCGCCGACTGGTACGCCACCGGGATCGCGAGCAGGCAGGCGACGGCGGCCGCCATCGTCGCGAGGAAGACGGAGTTGAGCGCGAACCCGAGCTCGAACGCGAGCGAGGGTATCTCCCCCGACGGTCCGCGAAGCGCCCACACGCCGAAGATCGCGACGGGGACGACGAGCGTGACGACGCCGATCGCGGCGATCCCCGCCATCGCGGGCCACTTCCAGCGGCCGAGTCGGATCCGGGCGGTCCGGCCGCCGCCCGACGACCCCTCGTCGCGGCCGACCCGCGCCTCGATCAGCAGGATGACTGCGGTGACCGCCAACAGCTGCAAGGAGAGCAGCGCGGCGTACTCGACGTTGAACGCGCCGGACTCGACATAGATCTCGTAGGTGAAGACGCTCACCCGCATGAACGCCGGGGTTCCGAAGTCCGACACCGCGTACAGGGCGACGAGGAGCGCGCCGGCGGCGATCGCGGGTCGGATCTGCGGGAGGACGACGCGCCGATACGCCGCGATCGGCGCGACGTTGAGGCTGCGCGCCGCTTCGACGAGCGCCATGTCGAGCGACAACAGGGCGGCCCGCGTCGACAGGAACACGTACGGGTAGGTGTACAGCGTGATGACGAGCACGGCACCCCAGAACCCGTCGATGGTGGGGAGCGGGATCCCGAGTGCGGTGCTCAGCTCCCCGCCCCGGCCGAACGTTCGGACGAACGCGAACGCCCCGATGTAGCTCGGGATCACGAGCGGCAACGCCGCGACGATCGTCCAGAACCGGCCGTACGGGAGGTCTGTCCCCGTCGTCACGACTGCCAACGGGACGCCGATGGCGACCGAGAGCACGGTGACGGCGAGCATCAGCCCGACGCTGTTGGCGAGGATCTCCGCGGTGCGCGCCGAGAACACGAGCGAGACCGCGCGCTCGGGCGACGCCACCTCCGACGCGCGGAGGAACAGCCAGAACAGCGGCGACGTCACGAGCACGGCGATGACGCCGCTCAAGAGCAGGAGGCCGAGCGAGGAGTAGTCGTCCGCCTCCTCCGGGCTCGTGGACTCATCGCGGAGCGTCTCGAACACGACTTCTCGGATCACGGTTCGTCTCGCGCGATATACGGCTTCTGGAACGAGCGTCGAAGGAGTCGAATGGGGTAGTTTACACCGTCATCCCTTCCTCGCGGAGCAGGTCGACCGCCTGCTCGACGTTCGCGAGGGCGTTCAGGTCGAACTCTGGCGGGTTGATCTCCGCGAGCGTCGGGAGGTCGCCGACGTACTCGACGCCGTCGAGGACGGGATACTCCCCGTTCGTCTCCACGAAGAACTCCTGTCCCTCGGCCGCGAGGACGTGCCGGGTGAACTCCGCCGCGAGGTTCGGCTTGTCGGCGTCCTCGAGGATCCCGACCCCCGAGACGTTGAACAGACACCCGGCGTCGCCGGAGGTAAACGCCACGTCGAGCGGGGAGTCGGGATCGTTCTCCACTATCCGACCGGCGTAGTACTGATTGCCGAGCGCGACCGCCTGGTTTCCGGCCGCCACCTCCTCGGCCTGCTGCGAGCCGCTGGAGTACAGCGTCGCGTCTTGGTCTTCCACCATCGAGCGGACCCACTCGCGGGTCGCCTGCTCGCCTTCCATCTCGATCATGGCGACGATGAACGACCGGAACGTCCCGGAGTTCGGACGGGTGGAGATGATCCCCTCGAACCGGTCGTCCTCGGCGTACGCGAAGATATCGTCCGGTAGGGCGTCCGCGCCGCCCTCCCACAGCTCCGTGTTGTACAGGATCGCTCGCACACGACCGGAGGCACCGGTCCACGTCCCGTCGGGGTCGCTGTAGTTGTCGTCGACGGCGTCGATCACGTCCTCCGGCAGCGTCCGGACGAGGCCGTCCTGTTTGAGCGCGGCGAGCGCGCCGGACGACTGAGTGTAGAACACGTCGGGGCGGGTGTCGGCGGTCTCCTCGTTGATCTTGTTGAGCTGGGTGGAGTTGTCGTCGAAATCGCTGTCGATGGTGAACTCGTCGTACCGCTCCTCGATGGCGGCGAACAGCGGGTCGATCTGGTCTCTGGTACGTCCGGAGTACACCGTGAGCTCGCCCTCGAGGTCACCGAGGTCGTCCCACGAGACGGCGGATGGTTCGAGCGCGGCACCCTGCGGACCGTAGTCGTCGAATGGGTCGCCGTCCCCACCTCCGAAGCCGGCACAGCCGGCGAGCGCGAGCGTGCCGGCCGCACCGAGGCTTCCGAGGAACGACCGACGGTCCGTGATCGAGGCAGCGTTGCGACCGCGGGAGTCGTGTGCCATATTTGTTTTAGGCCGACCTAAAACAAATAAGCATTCCGATTTAGGCTGGCCAAAAAGACGTACTCACGGCTCGTCGAAGCCGAAATAAATACGTTTCGTGTCGGGTCGGCATCGATCGCCGGCTACGCGTCGGTACTCGCGTCCTCGAGCCGTTCGGCCACGCCGACGAGTGTCGACCCCGCGGTAACCGTCGACTCGCGCGCGACCGAGTAGACGATCCCGTCGCGGTCGGCCACGGCGGTCTGGAGCGTCTCGAACGTCGTCGGGTCGTACACCTCGCCGAGCCGGTCGCCGTCCGCGACCTCGTCTCCGATATCGAGGTCCGGTCGCGGTCGGAACAGCCCCGAGTCCGCGGCGGTTACGCGGCCGAGGTGGTTGCGGGCGACGGTTCCGTCCCACGGTTCGGGGTCGCCGGCGAGGAGCCCCTCCGAACGTAGAACCCCGATCATCCCGTCGACGCCGGCCTCGACCGCCGACTCGACGATCTCACGGCTGTGCGCGAGCTCCGGCGTGATCGTCGGGATCCCCTCCCGGGTGGCCGCGACCCGGAGCTTGCCCGCGAACCCGCGCTCGGCCCACTCCGTGTCCGCATCGTCGCCGGCCGATTCGGCGAGCAACAGGTTCGTGCCGAACGCTTCCGCGAGCCGCCGACACTCCTCGTCACCGCGCATATAGACCGTGTGCGTGAGCATCGACGGCGACCCGGTGTGGAGGTCGACGACGGCGTCGGCGTCGCTCACGAACGACCAGAGTCGCGCGGCCATCCGCTCGTGGAGGGTGCCCTCGGGATCGCCGGGCCAACAACGGTTCATGTTCGAGTGCACCGAGTCCAGCGCCTCCGGCGTCGTGTACGAGACGTGATCGAAGGTGAGCGGGTCGGCGACGGGGACGGTCACGAGCGTGCCGGCGAGGTCGTCAAGCGCGTCCGAGCCGCCGGGATCGTCGTCCGCGTCCATGTGTCGATCGTGGAGCCGTCGGAGGACCGCTGTACCGTTCACCTCTCGCCCGTGTTGGGCGGCCTGCGCGTACACCACGGGGCCACCGTCGTCCGGAGTCACCAGCCGGGGGCCGGATCCAGGGTCGTCGACGAGATGCCCCTCCCCGTACACGTGGACGGTCGTGCGGATCGGAACGCCTGACGGGAGCCGCGCGAGGACGAGGTCGCGACTGTCGTGCATACCGCCGTTTCGGTCCCGAACGACGTTATACCTCGGGGTGATCCGGCCGCTCGGTGGTCGAGCCGTCCGCTCCCGATCACGGACGCTAAGTCGGTGGCCGACGAAGCTCCGGGCGAGAATGCGGGTCACCCTGCTGGGAACCGGCGATACGACTGGAACGCCGACCGTCGGTTGCGACTGTGCGACGTGTATCGAGGCGCGCGACCGCGGCGTGTCACGCTCGCGCTTTTCGGTCCACGTCGCCAACGAGCGCACGGGCGACTCGCTGCTCGTCGATTTCAGCCCGGACTTCCGGAGCCAGTTCCTCGCGAACGACGTCCCGCTCCCCGACGCCGGTGTCGTGACACACATCCACTTCGATCACCTCGACGGCCTCGGCAACGTCTACCGGCTGGTGGACGGCCTCCCCGTCCACGCGCCGAGCGAAACCGACCCGGCCACCGACGAGAGCGTCGCCGAGACGATCCGCGACAAGTACGACTACTTGGAGGACCGGATCGGCGTCCACGCCCGGGACCCGTTCGAGCCGTTCGAGTCCTGTGGGTTCGAGCTCCGATTCGTCCCCGTCGATCACCCGCCGCTGCTCTGTTTCGGGCTCGTCGTCGAGGACCCGGAAACGGGCGCGAAGCTCTCGCTCACCGGCGATACGAGCTACGACATCCCCGACCGATCGCGGGAGACGCTCGCGGACCCCGACCTCCTCCTCGCCGACGCCATCGTCCCCGCCTCGCTCTGCGAGTACCACCCGATCGGCGGGCGCCACGAGGGGCCGGACGGGATCCCCCGCACGTTCGGGTCGAAACACATGACTCGAGAGGGGGCGCTCGCGCTCGCCGACGAGCTACGCGCCGATCGGACGCGGCTCGTCCACCTCGCACACTACTACCCGCCCGACGAGGCGTTCGCGGAGCCGCTGGCGGTCGACGGGGAAGTCTACGAGCTGTGACCGGGTGATGCCATCACTCGTACTCGCTCCCCACCACTTCCCGGATCCGCTCGGCCGTCACCGACCCGACGCCGTCGACCTCCAGTAGATCCGTTTTTTCGGCGGTCATCACGGCCTCCACGCTGCCGAAGTGTTCCAACAGGCTCCGAGCGGTGATGGGGCCGATGTCGGCGATGGAGGAGACGACGTACTCCTGTTGTTCCGCGCGGGTCTTCGTCGTCTTCTCGCCGTGGACGCTCACCTCGCGGTCGCGCGTCTCCTGCTCGCGGCGCGCGATCGTCGCCAGCAGCTCGGTCGTGTCCGTCTCGCCCTCCGTTCGGAGGACGCTGATCCCGAAATCGACCGCGAGTGACGCGAGCGCACCACGGATCGCGTTCGGGTCGATGTCCCGCTGTCCGTAGAGGTTCGTCCCTTCGACGATCAGGACGGGTCGTGCGTACGCCCGCGACAGCTCGCCGACCTGCTGGAACAGCGATCGGTCGGCGTCGAGCATCGAGTCGACGAAGTCGGCGGCCGACTTCCGCTCGACGGCGACCCGGTCCGAGAGCACGTAGTCGCCGACCGCGAGGGTTTCGAGCCGGGTGACCAGCCCCTCGCGCGTCGAGAGCGACTTGGCGATCGAGGAGTCGAGCTCGCGCTGGTCGACCACGACCTCGACCCCGTCTTCGACGCCCGCGGTCGCGACGACACCGTCGCTCGCCTCGTCGGCGTCCGTCGCGGTCTCCTCGGCGGAATCGCTCTCGTCGTCGTCCCCGGCCGCC
>NZ_JBHSWW010000092.1:0-8397 GCF_042661865.1 Halorubrum tibetense | reverse complement strand
CGGTCGGCCAGCTCGGCGGCGTCGACCGCGCGCGGCGTCTCGTAGTAGCCGTGTTCGACCGCCGCCCGCAACGCGGCCGCCTGCTCGGACGGAAGTCCCGAATCGAGTTCGTCGCTCGCCGCTCCTGCATCCTCCCTCGACGACCCGGCTTCGCTGATCCGTCGGATATCCATCCGGGCGGCGTCGCCGACGGCGCTCTCGACCGCGTCGAGGAAGCCGCGGACGTCGCTCCCGTCGGTTCCGGCGTGGATCATGCGCCAGCGGTACTCGCGCCTCCGGTGATCGGTCTCGAAAAGGAGGCCCTCGCCGAGGTGGTCGAACGCGAGGTGCGGCACGGAGGTGCAGGTCGGCGTGCGCTCCCAGTATGAGTAACAGACGAGGGTATCGTCCGTGTGTTCGAGCACCCGCGTCGTCTGGGTCGCGCCGCACGGCTCGTCGGCGAGACAGTCCGCGTAGTAATCGGCCGTCAGGAACGCGTCCTCGAGCGCGTCGAGCGTCCCCGGCGTCCCCGTCGCGTGGTCGACGCGCCAGAGGCTCTCCCGGGTGGCGTGTAGCGACAACGACCGTACTCGTGCGTCCGGGTCGGCCGAAAGCACGTCGGCGACCGCGTTCGACTCCGGTTCGTACGTCAGCGAGAAGACGAGTTCGCGCACGGTGACTCCCCCTCCACTGCTCACCGCGCGAGCGGCATGTTGTAGCTCGTCTCCTCGGCCATCACGAGCTCCCACGTCGCCTCGCACTCACAGGAGACCTGCTCGAAGACGCTCGGGTCCTGTCTGAGATCGAAGTCCTTGATCGCCGTCTGGACGCGGTCGTCACACTCGCCGCAGTTGTGCGCGCCGCGATCGGAGCCGTGTCCGACCGGGTCAGAGACGACGATGGCGTCGACGTCGGCGGTCGCTTCGAGGACGTGTGCGACCGTCCAGAGCCAAGGCGGCCGGTAGCCGCCCTCGAAGAACAGCTCGTCGACCATCGTGTAGCGCTGGACGTTCGTCGGGTTCATCGAGACGGTGTGACAGCCGTCGACGTCGGCACACCGTCGGATCGAGTCGATCATGTCGGCGGCGGCCTCGGGCTCGGCGAGGAACGGCGGTTTCAACAGGAGGTACGCTTTGATCCCCACGTCGGCGTCGAACTCGCCGTCCGCCGCGGCCGCCTCCGCGCAGGCGTCCTCGAAGTCGGCGAAGTCGAAGTACTTGTTCACGCAGTCGTGGCGCACCCGGTCGGTCGCGGTTTCCAGGCCGACCGCCACGTCGGTCGCAATCCCGTGTGTCGCGAAGTCGGCGATCTTCTCACGGCTCACGAAGTCGGGAAGCGACTCGACGACGATCCGGTCGCGGTCCGCGAACGTCTCGGCGATGGCGCGACGGGTCTCCGCGGGCACTTCGCGCTCATCGAGAAAGGAGCCGGAGGTGTAGATCTTGATCAGCTCGGCCGGCTCGTCGGCGTTCTCCCGTTCGTGGTCGAGACAGGCGTCGATTTGGGTCATGAGGTCGGCGTGGGCGACGCTTCCCCCCTCGACCGACTCGGCGACGTAGCCGCACATGGTACAGCCGCCCGCGCGGGCCCACCGGCAGCCACCGGTGTTCAGAATGATCGTGAGCGAGTTCACCACTCCGTCCGGGGTGTTGTCCTCGTCGATCCAGACGCGGGTCGGCTCCGTCGGGTCGTACGTCTCCGAGCGCTCGGCGCGGATGTCGCGCATGACGGCGTTGTGCGCGTCCATGCCGCGCCCCTGCTCGTACGCCTCGGGGCTCGGTTGGCTCATTGTCGGGGAGAGCGCCCGGACGCGTAAAGCCGTGTCGTCATCGGGGATCCGACCCGTCGCCGCCCGTGTCCCGAAACGCAAAGCCCATCGCCCGGACGGTGGCTCCCCCGGCGGTCGCCCCGACGGCATTTATGAAGACGTCCCGCCACGCGAACCCGCGCCACGGGATCGCCGCTTGGACGACTTCGATCCCGAGCCCGAACACGGTCGCGACGGCGACGGCGACGACGAGTCCCCGGACCGTCCGGCCGGTCGCTCGCGTGACGAGCGCGGCGAGGACGGCATAGCCCACGAGGTGGAACGGGTCGGTGAGCCCGATCGGACCGAGTGGTTCGAACGGGACGAACCCACCGTTCGCCGAGGAGGCACCACCCGATCCGGGAATGGGAACGACCGAGGAGACGAACACGACGGTGGCGAACGCGACGGCTGGCCGCCACGCTTCGAGCCGGTCGATCCGTCCCGTAGATGACGGCGATCGATCGGTCACTCCCGACCGTTCGCGACCGAGCCGGATAGGGTTCGTGGACGAGCGTTCGATCGGGCACCCGTTGCTCCCGTGTCCCTGATCGACGAACGAAACCACTCGACAACACGCACGGGGCTGAACCGCCGGTATCGACGACGAAACCGCCGGACCGTGAACGGTTTCGGTCCGAGAACCAGTCTCCGTATTTATATATCCCAACCGATCACGTCGATCGGGACGTAACTGGAAAAAGCTTCGGATACACGTGAAGACCTAACACGCTGTGGTCCGTCTATAACGAACGAGCATTACATGACTGAAATGGGTGGCTACAGGGACCGAGTCGCACAGGTCGACCTCGACGCGAGCGAGGTCAATTATCACGGGATCGACCAAGAGGACGCTGAGAAGTACATCGGCGCGCGCGGGCTGGGCGTGAAGTACGTCTTCGAGAAAGGACCGGACGTGGACCCGATGGGACCGGAGAACCGGCTGGCGTTCATGACCGGCCCGCTCACGGGGACGCAGACCGTGATGAGCGGCCGGATCGCACTGGTGACGAAGTCCCCGCTGACGGGGACGGTCACCGACTCACACCACGGCGGCTGGTCCGGAGCGCGGCTCAAGTGGGCCGGCCTCGACGGGATCCTGCTCGACGGCGAGAGCGAGGACCCGGTGTACCTGTTCGTTGAGGACGGAGACATCGAGGTACGCGATGCCTCCCACGTATGGGGGATGGGCGTCCACGACACGATCGAGACGCTCGGTGAGGAGGTCGACGGCTCCGTCGGCAAGAACGTCTCCGTGATGGCGATCGGACAGGGCGGGGAGAACGGTGTCCGCTACGCCTGCGTGATGAACGAGGACGACCGCGCCTCGGGCCGCGGGGGCACCGGTGCGGTGATGGGCTCGAAGAACGTGAAAGCGGTCGTCGTGAAAAGCGGCACCCGGATGCCGAAACCCGCCGACCCCGAGACGTTCCAGAAGGGGTACCAGCAGGCGATGGAGGTCATTCGCGAATCTGACGTCACCGCGCCCAACGAGGGTGGGCTGTCGATGTACGGTACCAACGTCCTGATGAACGCGACCGAGGAGATGGACGGACTGCCGACGAAGAACGCGAAGTTCACCTCCACGGAGGCGTACAACGACGGCGAAGGGATCGACATCGACGCCGAGCGGGTCTCCGGCGAAAACGTCCGCGAGAACATCCTCGTCGATGAACCGACGTGTCACTCCTGTCCGGTCGCCTGCAAGAAGGAAGTCGAGGTACAGATGCATCACAAGGGCGAGGAGATGAACGTCCGCACGGAATCATACGAGTACGAGTCCGCGTGGGCGCTCGGCCCGAACTCCGGGCACTCCGACCGCGACGAGATCGCCCTGATGCTCCAGCGGTGTAACGACGTCGGCGTCGACACCATCGAGGTCGGCAACACGATGGCGATGGCGATGGAGATGACGGAACAGGGGAAACTCGACGTCGGGATCGACTGGGGCGACTCCGAGCGGATGATCGACCTCATCGACGAGATCGGGAACCGGTCGACCGAGCTCGGCGACCTCCTCGCTGAAGGACCCGACCGGATCGGTGAGCGGAAGGACGCCCACGACAACAAGCTCTCCGTCAAGGGCCAGAGCATCGCGGCGTACGACCCGCGCTGTATGAAGGGGATGGCGATCGCGTTCGCCACCTCGAACCGCGGCGCGTGTCACCTCCGCGGGTACACGCCCGCGGCCGAGATCCTCGGGATCCCCGAGAAGGTCGACCCCTACGAGTGGGAGGGGAAAGGCGAGCTCACCGCCACGTTCCAGGACCTCCACGCGATCTCCGACTCGTTCGACATCTGCAAGTTCAACGCGTTCGCGGAGGGGATCGAGGAGTACGTGCTCCAGTACAACGGGATGACCGGCCGCGACGTCACGGAGGACGAGCTGTTCGAGATCGGCGAGCGGATCTACAACCTCGAACGCTACTACAACAACCTCGCCGGCTTCGACGGCGAGGACGACACGCTCCCCGGACGGTTCGTCGAGGGACACCCCGACGCGATCCCCGGACAGGGTGCGAGCGAGGGCGAGCTCGCCGAGCTCGACCTGATGAAAGACGAGTACTACACGCACCGCGAGTGGATCGACGGCGTCGTCCCCGACGAAAAGCTCGACGAACTCGGGATCGACATCGGCCCCGGAACCGGCGTCTCCGCCGGCGACTCCGCCGCGCCCGCCGACGACTAAACTCCTTCCGGTCCGAGCCGTTCTTTTTATTTATCCGCGCCGGAAGCCACCAGTATGGTCCACGATCCGCTCTCCCCCGGCGAGGCGGCCCGAACCCCGCTCGGAATCGGCCTCCTCGGGATCAGCCTCCTCACGTTCGTCTACTCGCTCGTGATCGTCGGGCAAATACTGGTCGGCTTCTGGTCGCTCGTCGCGCTGGGCGGGGCCTACCTCACGTACCGCACCCTCGCCGTCGCCGACTCGTTTGCGGATGCTGCCCAGCGATACGCGGCCGTCCGCGAGCGCGAAGCCGAGGCCGACGAAGCGGACCGGGCGAGCTCGCCCGACGGCCGCGGGGAGATGGGTGCGTCTCGGACGACGAGTCGACTCACGGAGCGGGAGGAGTAGCCCGGACCGTACTATAAGTAGGTAGACGGGGATCTGACCCCTATGAACAGTCGGCACCTCGCGGCGATCGGAACCGGCCTGACGACGTTCCTCGTCGTCACCGCGGCCCTGACGTCCGTCCTCGCCGCCCGGATCGCGTTCTCCGCGATCGTCGCGCTCCCGGTCGGCGCGGTCGCCGGCGGGGTCGTCGCCGTCCTGACGTGGCTCCGGTTCCCGGACGACCCCGATTCGAGGCCCGCCCTCCTCGGCGGGGCCGCGATCGGATACACCGTTCTCGGGGGGCTGCTCGTCCAGTACGCGGTTCCGGCGGCTCGTGGGCTCTTCGATCTACAGGGCCTGTTGGGGATCGCGGGTGTTATCGGGGTCGTCGTCTTCCTCGCGGTCTGGCGGTTCCCCGAGCGGTTCGACGGATGAGCACCCCTGTCCTCGCCACTCTCGCCCGTGCCGATGGCCCTCTCTCTACCCGTGCCGATGTCCCTCTCTCCCTCTACCCGTGCCGATGGCCCACCTGGTTTCAGCTCCACCGTCCACGGAACCGACCCGTCGCTCACGCGAACACGACGAACCGGAACAGCCACAGCGTCACCATCCCCACGGCGATCGTCGCGAACACGTTCTCGGTGCGCCACGCGACGATCCCGGCCGCGATACCCGCGATCAGTCGCTCGTCGGCGAGGGTCGCGACGACTCCCGGCCGAACGGTGAGCAGGTCGGGGACGACGAGCGCCGCGAGGACGGCCGGCGGCACGTACCGAAGCACCCGCGTCACCCGCGGCGGGACCTCGTCGATACGGCCGAACAGGTGGATAAAGGAGAGCCGGAAGCCGTAGGTCGCGACCCCGATGACGAGGATCGCGACCCAGATCCGGGCGGCACCGGGCGAGCCGGGGTCTCCCGCGAGCGCCACGAGCGCCGTCGGATCGACGGCGGCTGTCATGCGATCACCTCCTCGGCGACGAGCCCCGCAACGATCCCCGAGAGCGCGCCGGCTAGCAGGCCGAGATTGAGCGGTAGCCCCGCGGCGACGACCGCGACCGCCCCACCGGCCGCCCCGGCGACGGTCGTCGGCCGGTCCTTCATCGCGGGGACGAGAAGCGCCAAGAAGACGAGCGGGACGGCAAACGTCAGCCCCCACTCCTCGGGGACGCCGGCACCGAGCACGACGCCGACGACGGTTCCGACCTGCCAGACGAGCCATAGCGACCCAGCAGCCCCGAGGTAGTACTTCCAGCGGCTCCGGTCGTCGTGCTCTGCGAACTCCGCCACGGACAGCGCGTACGCCTGGTCGGTGAGGACGTACGCCAGCGCCGCGCGAACTCGGCGGCCGTATCGAGCGAAGTGCGGCGCGATCGACGCCGAGTACATCACCATTCGCAGGTTGATCACCACGGCGGTCCCGATCACGACCGCGAGCGGCGCGTTCGACCCGAGCAGGTCGAGCGCGGCGAGCTGGGAGGCCCCCGCGAACACGATCACGGAGAGGCCGACCGCCTGGGTGAGGGTAAGCCCCGCTTCGACCGCGGCGATCCCGGCGACCAGTGCGAACGGAACGATCCCGAGCAGCAGCGGCGAGACGTCCCGGATCCCCGCCCGCAGGTCCTCATTCACGTCCCGGTCCTCCCCGACCGGCTTCCGGATCGGCGAGAGCCCGCCGGTCGGTCACGGTCATTCGCGCGGGTAGGGGTGTTCGTCGTACTTCGCCGCGAGGTAGTCGGCGTGTTCCAGCTTGGTCGTCGCCTTCCGGACGGTGCCCAGAAGCGAGTGGATCTCCCGTTCGGTGGGGTGAGCCCGTCCCAGCAGACGGCGCACCAACAGCGCGTTCTTCTCCTGTCGGTGCGACCGCTGCCCGGTCGCGTCGAGGAACTCGCCGAAGCGGTCGTGGAGCCGCTCGATGTCCTCCTCCGGCGCGCGCGTAACCGACGCGTCCGGTAGCTGCGTCTCCTCGACGGTCAGGTCGCGGAGCTCGTACAGGAGCACCGTCGCCGCCTGTCCGAGGTTCAACACGGGGTAGTCATCGGCCGCGGGGATCGAACACACCTCGTCGAGCCGGCTGAGCTCGTCGTTGTTGAGGCCGCGCCCTTCACGACCGAAGACGATGGCGGTGGGGGCGTCGACGGTCCGCAGCGACTCTCGCAACTCGACGGGTGTCTTGAACGGCCACCGCTCGTGTCTGCGGTCGTCCTCGCCGGTGATCGCCGTGGTGCCGACGGTGTGGTAGTTCTCGACGACCTCGTCGAACGTCACCTCCTCCGCGTTCGGGAGGACGTCCTCGCGGGCGTGACCCGCGAACCCGTACGCCTCGCCGTCCTCGGAGAGCTCCGGCGGGTCGACGAGCTTCAGGTCCGACAGCCCGAAGTTCTTCATCGCCCGGGCGATCGTGCCGACGTTGCCGGGCGTCTCCGGCTCGACCACGACGACGACCGGCTTCGGGCGAGTGTCGCGTGTCATCGGTCGGAGGGGTACTCCGTGGAGAGGTCGACGCCCGCGTCCTGGAGGTCGGTCTCGCTGACGGGTTCGTCGTCCGGGTCGTTCACGCGCTCGTCCGCCGACCCCTCACCGGCGAGCTCCCGGATGTCGATCCGGTCGCCCTCGAACCCCTCCTCGACCCGGCGCTGGATCTCCTGTTGGTCGGGGAGATCGGGGAGCGCGTCCGGGTCTTCGTCGATGTGCTCGATAGCGGCGTACCCGTCGGGGGCCTCGTTGCCGGCGGCGACCCACTCGTGAAACCGGTCGCCGAACTCGATCGTTCCCGCGTGCTCGCTCCCGCCGGCCTCACGGAACCAGTAGACGAAGTCGGGTTCGTGTGCCGGACACAAGAGGACCTCCCCCCGCGGTTCGCCGTACACGATCTCCGCCTGGTTACAGCGGTGGATCTCGTCTTCCCCGTGTTCGAGGTAGCAGGCGTCACACGGCTCCTCGACGAGCGCGACGAGCCGCACGAGGCGTTCCCGGGGCTCCTCGGGGATCTCCTCCAGCGGCTTCAACTCGCCGTTCTCGGTGATGATCTCGTCCTCGTCGAACCGCCATCCGCGGAGGCCGACGCTCACTTTCGCCATGATGGCGGATAGAGCCGGCGCGGATAAAAGCGCGTCCTTCGCGGCTCCGCGGACGGTTTATCCACCGTTCCGGACGCTACCGACGCTCCCGAACCCTCACCACCTATCGGCCGCTTCGGACGCTCACCACGTCGTCAACGCGGCCCGGCCGTGATCCCGGGCTAGGATCGCGAGGAACGCGAGCACCCCGGTGATCGCGAACGCGCCGCCGACGTAGAACACGGCGGCCATGCTCACTTCGACCATCAGCCAGCCGGCGATGAGTGGGCCCGCGACCGACCCCGGTCGCCACACCAGCTCGCGGATGCCGAAGCTGGAGGCCACGCCGCCCTCGTCGGTCCCTTCGTCGGCGAACAGCGCCATGCTGGCGGGCTCACGGAACGAGTCGGCGACACCGAGCAGCCCCGAAAGCGCGACCAGCGGCAGGTACGCCGGCGGCAAGTCTCCGAGGATCGGGAGCGTCACGTCGGCCCCGAGCG
>NZ_JBHSWW010000091.1:0-8428 GCF_042661865.1 Halorubrum tibetense | reverse complement strand
CGGGGCTCACGTCCCCCGCAGCCGTCGTCGATGCCGGCTCCAAGGCGCTCGCGAACGCCGGGATGAGCGACTCCGTAGCCGAACGGGTGGTCGAGGCCGCACGCGACTGCCCCCGGGTCGCGGTGGACTGGGGGTCGTTCCCCGACCGGATCGCGACCGGCGAGAACGAGCTGTGTGAGGTCGGCATCGCCACGACCGACGGAGCCGGGCGCGTCGGGATCCGCGTCACGGTCAACGACGTGGAGATGACCGCAACGACGACGTACCTCGACGGCGAGACGACCGTCCCAGTTGGCGTGTTCGGCCCGCCGGACGCCGACGAGCTGGAGTTCGTCGTCGAGGTCGTCTTCCCCGACCTGCCGTTGATGCCCGTGCGCGCGACACGGACGGTCCAAGTAGCGTAGTTCGCCGGGCATCGACCGTTCTCGTGGTGGTGTTCGTCGAACACGGAGACGGGAGCCGCCGGAGCTCAGTTCTCGGTGGTACGACCGGAGATCCGCTCGATGTCGAGTTTGCGGACGGTCACTTCGATGTCCTCGATGGCCTCGTCGAACACGCGGATCGGGGAGAAACAGTCGTTGATCTCGGCCGTATCGAACCGTTGGCGATCGGCCTCCGTGAGGTCCGTGAGGCGTCCGCTGACGACGATGCTCCACGAGTCGAACGCCTTCGGGTCGTTCGTCGGGTCCGCACCGTACAGGACGTAACACGCCGTCTCGGTCGACTCCAAGAACGTCCGTTTCGTGCCCCCCTCGGTCAGCCCCAGCCGGAAGTAAAGGCCGTCCCCGTCGTAGTAGTGTGCCAACGGAATCGCGTACGCGTCGTTACCGGTCGCCAGCGCGAGGACACCCGAATCGGCCGTTCGTAGTCGTTGTTCGACCGACTCGTCGTCCATTCCGGTCGTGTACGCGTATTCGACATGATTCATCTCATATACCTGTTGGACGAGCAACTACATAGCAGTACGGAGGCGTCTCCGCGTCGCGCGGCAGTTCGCCCACTCGTTAAACCGGAAAACGGGACAACGACGCCCCATGCCAGCACGCCTTCGCGTCCTCGCCGGCGACTGTCAGGTGACCGAACGCGGCGACCGGACCCGAACGTATCGCGGCCGTGTCGTGGTCCTGATCAAGCCCGATAACACGACGCTCGTCCACGACGCCGACGGGTACCAGCCCGTCGCGTGGCTCACTCGCCCCGACTCGGTGGTCGTTGAGGGCGACGGTGCGGGGTTTACCGTCACCGCACGCGACGGCACCCGGCAGCTCCGCGTCGTCGCCGAGACGGCGACCGCCAGCCGCGCGCTCCCGGTCACGGAGGCGGGGATTCCCGTCGGGACGTGTCCCGACGACGGCGGGTCGCTCGTCCGTTCGCGCGGGGACGTGGTCTGTCTGGACTGCGAGGAGCGGTGGGGACTCCCCGCCGGCGCGAGCGTCACCGACGCGACGTGTGAGACGTGTGGTCTACCGAAGATCCGCGTCGAGCGCGGCGAGGCGTTTCACCTCTGTCTGGACGCCGCCTGCGACCCGATGGCGGCGGCCGTCCGCGACCGGTTCGACCGCGTCTGGGACTGTCCCGACTGTGACGGCGAGCTCACCGTCGAGTCCGCGCCCGGCCGGGTGTATCTCGCGTGCGACCGCCGCCCGGAGTGTGAGACGACGTTCTCGATCCCCTCGGGGATCGTCGTCGACGAGTGTGACTGCGGGCTCCCAGTCTTCGAGACTGCGACCGGTCGCGACTGTCTCGACGCGAGCTGCCGGCTCGGTGGTCACTGAGCGGCGAGTGGAAGGGGATGGGGACTGAAACCGGAGGAGATGAAGCGGAGTCGATCGCCTACTCGGCGAGCTGCTCGCGCCCCGGAGCGATCAGCCGGTCGAGGTACTCGGCGAGTGCTCCCTTCGCGTCGGCCGGGTGGAGCTCGCCGGACTCGAGGTCGGCTTCGAGCGCGTCGTAGGCGTCGTACTTCAGGTCGCCGCCGTACTGTTCGGGTCGCTCGACGACGACCGTCTCGAACCGCGGGAACACGTGGTACTCGAACACTTGGAGGACGGGGTTCTCGCGCGACTCACCCTCCTCGGTCGGCTCCGGGTCCGCCGTCGGGGGACAGTACGCCTTGTTCACCTTCGACTCGATGTCGTCGCGGGAGTCCTCCATGGAGATGGTGACACCCTCGCTGGAGGACATTTTCCCGCGACCGGTCCCGAGGTCGGCGATGAGCGGCGTGTGCAGACTCGTCGGCGGCTCGCGGTCGATGCTCGGTAGCACGTCGCGGGCGAGCATGTGGACCTTCCGCTGTTCCATCCCGCCGACGGCGAGGTCGACGCCGAGGTACGGGATGTCGAGCGCCTGCATCAACGGGTAGACGGCCTGGGACACCTTCACGGAGTCGCCCGAGGTGATCTCCGCCATCGCCCGCTCGGCGCGGGCGAGGGTCGTCTCGAGCTCCAACGCGTGGAGGTCGAGGGTGTAGTCCTCGTCGAGCTGGAAGTCGGAGCCGAGCACGAACTGTGTGTCCGACTCTTCGAGCCCGTAGGCGATGAACTGGTCGCGCATCCGCTCGGCGGTCCGGCGGATCTCCGCGAACGATCCCTTGTCGTTGAGGTACGCGTGGACATCGGCGAGGAGGACGGTGACTTCGAACCCCGCCTCCTGGAGGTCGATGAGTTTGTTCGCCGTGAGCATGTGCCCGATGTGGAGCACGCCGGAGGGCTCGTACCCGACGTACGCGCGCTTGCCGTCGGGGTCGGCTGCCAGCGTCTCGATCTCCTCCTCCGTGACCACCTCGGCCGCGTTCCGGGTGATCAGCTCGTGGGCGTCCATGGGTACGATAGCGGGAGGGTTCGGGATATGACTTCTGGAACCGCCCGGAACCGACGCCGCCAAACGACTGGGAGCGCCGGTCGACGGGTCACTCCTCGGTTTGCGGGAGCCGAGTCCCCGCCCGGTGTTCCGAGATGATCCGGTCGAGCCGCTCCGCCTTCTCGTCGCGCCGCCGGCGTTCCGCACGGGACTCCCAGTCGTCGATCGCCGCGTCCAGCGCCGACTCGTCGGCGACGGCCAGCTCGTCGACCTCTCGGACGGGAACCGCGTCGACCGGGACGACCGGGATCCCGTGGTCGAACAGCACCTGGTCGGCGACATCCGAGAGGTTGCCGTCGCGGATCACCGCGTGCGGCTCCGTCCCAGCCAGCCGTTCGGCGGTCCGACGGCCCGCACCGGATGCGTCACGGAGGTAGACGACATCGCCACGGACGAGGCCGTACGCCTCGTCGGCGGCGTCGAGCGCGTCGAGCGTGAACTGCTCGACGACTTTCACGCTGACGAGGCCCTGACCCTCGGCGACGTCGGCGAAGTTCGAGTGGTCGAGCTTCCACAGCTCCTTGAGCGTCTCCACCTTGCGTTCGAGCGCCTCGACCGTCTCGCGGGCGTCGTCGCGCTCGCGTTCGAGCCGCTCGGTCTCCCGCTCCAGCCGTGAGACTTCCCGACGGGTACGCGCCTCGATCCGCTCCTCGCGTTTCGCCTCGGAAAGCGCCTCCTCCAGCTCCGCGATCCGGTCGTCGCGCTCGTCGAGCTCGGACTCCAGCGACTCCGCGTGCGACTCCAGCCGGTCGACGCGCTCGCGGAGCCGGCGGATCGTCTCTTCTTCCTCGGTCCGCTCGGGTTCCGTCGGGTCCTCGTCCGGGTCGGCATCGCCGTCGTCGTCGCCGTCGTCCTCTCGGAGCTCCTCGATGACGGCCTCCACGGACGCGCCGCCGGCGACGACGCCGGCGATGACGGCCTCACGGTCCATTCGCGGCGGCGTCTTCTCCGTGATCCGTTCGAACTGGTCCGCGTGGTCGTCGTAGGCGTACAGCGCGGCCGCCAGCGCGTCACGCTCGTGGTCGTTCTCGTAGCCGGCCTCCCGAGTGCGGTGGAGTTTCTCGTCGACCGGAAGGTCGGTGGTCGGCCGCCACCCCGCGGCGTCGAACGAGCGGCGGAACTTCTCGACCGTTTCGGGCATCGGCTCCACGTCGGCGGCGACGAGTATCGGCCGCCCCTGCTCGATTATCCACTCGGTCACCTCGGCGGTGTCGGCGGTCCGGGAGGAGTACAGCGCGTGGACGGTGCCGTCGAGCCCGACCACCGCGGCCGCGGTGGTGGTTCCGGGATCGATCCCGACGATCACGCGGTCGCGACGTTTCACGAGCGGTTCGTACTCGATTCCGTCGCGGCGCTCGCGTTCCACCTCGACGCGCACGTCCCCCGCACGCGAGTTCGACAGGGGGATCTCCTCGGGGCGGGCCTCGACGGTGAAGACGGCACTGGAATAGCCGCCGTACTTCTCCGTCACCTCGCGGTCGTACTCGAGGTTCGCCTCGCGGAGCTTCGTCTCGACCTGTCGGCTGCGCTTTTTGACGTTACCGTGGATCCGCCGAGTGTAGCGGTCTTGGCTCCAACCGCCTTTCCCGGTGGATCGGCCGCGAGAGACTTTGACGGTCGTCTCGTCGGTGAACGCGGTGACCTCGTGGCCGACGTTGGCCGCGGCGAGGCGGGCGGCCGCCTCCGCTTCCTTCATCGGCTTCTTACCGTACGGGATCCCGTGGCGGGAGGCGACTCGCGAGAGCGGCTCCGGCCGCTCCGCGCCGGTCACCTGGACGAGGCGTGTTCCGTCCGGGAGGCTCCGGAGCAGTCCGACGAGCGCGTTCTTGTCCGGCGCGAGCTCGTAGGCGTTGTCGGTGGCGACGTACAGCGGTTCGCGATCGTCGATCAGTCGGCGGAGCTTGCGGAGGGAGACGACATCACGGGAGACCCGGGCGAGCGGGCCGTCGGCGTCCGGGACGTCCGGGTCGTCCGCGTCGACGGGGTCGAGGATCACGAGCGCGTAGGAGGGATTGTCGCCGCGGACGTCGCCGCTCTGGACGTCGACGCCGAACACCGGCCGGTCGCGGGCGCGGATAGTCCGGGTTGGCACGGATTCACGTAGGCCGCTCGGGCGTATATACCCCACGCCGGAACCGGTGGTGTCGACCGCGGCGTCACGTGCTGACGGCCGGTTCGGGGATCACGGTTGGACGGCCGGTTCGGGGATCACGGTTGGACAGTCAGTTCGGAAAGCACAGTCGAACGACCGGGTCGAGGCGTCACGCCCCACGTCCGTCGGGGAGGACCGCCGACCCGCCCGCTTATACGGCGGGGCATCGAAACGGGGAACGAATGAGCGAGGAGTTCGCGCTGCTCGAACCGGCGGATCAGCCCGGCGACGAGTGGGAGGCGCTCGACGTCTCCGACACGGAAGCCGACCGGATCGCCCGGCGACAGGACCGCGAGTTCGACGAGTTCCGGAAGCGGATCAAGGACACCGAACAGTTCAAGCTCCAGGAGTCGGTGTTCGACGACGCGACCCTCGCGGCGGTGTACAAGCTGGTCCAGGACGGCTACGTGGACGCCTTCGGCGGCCCCGTCTCAACCGGTAAGGAGGCGAGCGTCTTCGAGGCGCTCGGCGGGCAGGCGGGCGAGCGACCAGCGCCCGGGACGGCGGTCGACGCCGACGGCGACGGCCATCCCGACCGCGAGGTCGCCGTGAAGGTGTACCGGATCAACTCCTCGAACTTCCGGCAGATGCGCGACTACTTGGAGGGCGACCCGCGGTTCGAGGGGATCGCGAACGACAAGAAGGCAGTCGTGCTGGCGTGGACGAAAAAGGAGTTCGCCAACCTCGAACGGGCCCGGAAAGCGGGCGTCCGGGTCCCCGAGCCGATCGCCGTCCAACGAAACGTACTCGTGATGGAGCTCGTCGGGCACGCGGACGACCGCGCCCGGCGGCTGAACGAGGTCGACGTCGAGAACCCGGAAACCGCCTATGAGGTCGTCCGCGAGTACATGCGGCGGCTCTACCGCGCCGGCCTGATCCACGGCGACCTCTCGGAGTACAACATGATCATCCACGACGGCGAGCTGGTCGTCATCGACATGGGACAGGCGGTCACCGTCCATCACCCGAACGCCGGGGAGTTCCTCGCGCGCGACTGCGAGAACGTGGCGACGTTCTTCACGCGCCAAGGGATCGACATCGACCCCGACGAGCTGCAGGAGTACGTGACGGAACCGGAGCCGAGCGACGAAGCCGGAACCGACTGACGTGTCTTGAGGTCGACGAATCCGGAACCGACTGACGTGTCTTGAGGTCGACGAATCCGGGGCCTACGGAACCGCGCGTCACACCCCCTCACACCGCGGCTCCCGGAACATGTTTAAAAGTCTCGGCCGGGTATCTTGGTGTATGCAACACGTGACGGTTCCGCAGGACCGGATCGGTGTCGTCATCGGTGCCGGTGGCGAGACGATGCGGGAGATCGAAGACCGCGCAGGCGTGCGACTCGACGTCGACTCGGAGTCCGGCAGCGTCGCCATCGAGGAGGCGGGCGACCCCGTCGCCGCGATGGTCGCGCCGGACGTGATCAAGGCGATCGGGAGGGGGTTCAAACCCGAGACCGCGCTGTCGATCCTCGATCACGACCTCCGGACGCTCGAACTGATCGACCTGACAGAACACACCCGTAACGACAACGACCTCCAGCGGAAGAAGGGCCGGATCATCGGCGAGAACGGCCGGACTCGCGAGCTGTTAGAGGAGCTGTCGGGCGCGAACGTCGTCGTCTACGGGACGACGGTCGGTGCGGTCGGTCAACCCGAGGAGCTACAGGTGGTCCGCCGCGCGGTCGGCATGCTGCTCGACGGCGCGCCACACGGCGCGGTGTACTCGTACCTCGAACGGAAGTCGAACGAGCTGAACGACGACGTCAGTTTCCAGTCGCCGCAGTGACGGCTGACGCCGCTCTGGCGACGCGGCGGTGTTCACCCGCTTGCGTGTCGACTGCGTACTGACCGTACACTAACTGCGCATAGGCTACACACTGACTGCGTACTGACGGCACAGACACCCGCACTCAACGCCAGTCAACGCGGACGAAATCGTCCCATGTGGGCGTGTTCATCACGGCACACGCGGCCACCACCGGATCTATATAAAGGCCCGTGATAACGAGCCACATGAAAACAGTCTACCCCGCCCCGTGTTGCGTTTCCGCACGGATTGAACGATGGGTTTATATAGAATCACAATCAATCAATGGTTGTAATGTCACAGCGCCAGCGGATGGGCAATCAGCCGATGATCGTACTTTCCGAGGAGTCGCAGCGGACCTCCGGAAAGGACGCGCAGAACATGAACATCACGGCCGGCAAGGCGGTCGCGGAGTCCGTCCGCACCACGCTCGGCCCGAAAGGGATGGACAAGATGCTCGTCGACTCCGGCGGGTCCGTCGTCGTCACGAACGACGGCGTTACCATCCTGAAAGAGATGGACATCGACCACCCGGCGGCCAACATGATCGTCGAGGTGTCCGAGACGCAGGAGGAGGAGGTCGGTGACGGAACCACCTCCGCCGTCGTCGTCGCCGGGGAACTCCTCGACCAGGCCGAGGAGCTCCTCGACCAGGACATCCACGCGACCACCCTCGCACAGGGGTACCGCCAGGCCGCCGAGAAGGCCAAGGAGATCCTCGAAGAGGAGGCCATCGAGGTCTCCGCGGACGACCGCGAGACGCTCGTCGAGATCGCCTCCACGGCGATGACTGGCAAGGGCGCGGAGAACGCGAAAGAGCTCCTCGCCGAGCTCGTCGTCGACGCCGTGATCGCGGTCGCCGACGACGACGACATCGACACGGAGAACGTCTCCGTCGAGAAGGTCGTCGGCAGCTCGATCGACCAGTCCGAGCTCGTCGAGGGTGTCATCGTCGACAAGGAGCGCGTCGACGAGAACATGCCCTACGCGGTCGAGGACGCCGACGTCGCGCTGTTCGACGGTGCCATCGAAGTGAAAGAGACCGAGATCGACGCCGAGGTCAACGTCACCGACCCCGACCAGCTCCAGCAGTTCCTCGACCAGGAGGAGGAGCAGCTCCGTGAGATGGTCGACCACCTCGTCGACATCGGCGCCGACGTCGTCTTCGTCGGCGACGGCATCGACGACATGGCCCAGCACTACCTCGCACAGGAGGGTATCCTCGCGGTCCGCCGCGCGAAGTCCGGCGACCTGAAACGCCTCGCCCGCGCGACCGGCGGCCGCGTCGTCTCCAACCTCGAGGACATCGAGAGCGACGACCTCGGCTTCGCCGGCTCCGTCGCCCAGAAGGACGTCGGCGGCGACGAGCGCATCTTCGTCGAGGACGTCGAGGAGGCCAAGTCCGTCACGCTCATCCTCCGCGGCGGCACCGAACACGTCGTCGACGAGGTCGAGCGCGCCATCGAGGACTCGCTCGGCGTCGTCCGCACGACGCTGCTCGACGGGCAGGTGCTGCCCGGCGGCGGTGCGCCCGAGACCGAGCTCGCCCTACAGCTCCGTGACTTCGCCGACTCCGTCGGCGGTCGCGAGCAGCTCGCCGTCGAG
>NZ_JBHSWW010000090.1:0-8485 GCF_042661865.1 Halorubrum tibetense | reverse complement strand
GGCGTTCGACGCGTGGCCGCCGCCGTCCGGCGCGTCGCCGTCGCGATCGTGGTGGCGGACCCGATCGGATCGGGACTCGTTTTCCGGGTACAACAGACACGCGACGTCCCTGTCGGCACCGCTTCCGTCCGCGGGACCGCCGGCCTTGTTCCCGCTCCCGTCCGCGTCTCCGTCGTCCTCCTCGCTCCCGATCGGCACCCGTTGGGGATGAACCCGCTCGCAGGCGTCGAACGCGGCCGGACAGCGGGGCGCGAACCGACACGCCGAGGGCGGCTCCGTCGGCGTCGGTACGTCGCCTTCGATCGTGTCGAGCCGGTCACGTCCGACGTTCCGGGAGGGGATACAGCTCAACAGCCCCTCCGCGTACGGGTGGGCCGGATCGTCGAACACCGCGTCGACGGGCCCGGTCTCGACGATCTCGCCGGCGTACATCACGCCGACGCGGTCCGCGATCTCGGCGATCACGTGCATGTCGTGGGTAATGAACAGAAGGGCGAGGTCCTGTTCGGCGCGGAGGTCGGCGAGCAGCTCGAGCACCTGCGCCTGGATCGTCACGTCGAGGGCGGTCGTCGGCTCGTCACAGATCAGCAGGTCCGGGTCACACGCCAGCGCCATCGCGATCACCGCGCGTTGTAACATCCCGCCGGAGAACTGGTGTGGGTACTCCCCGAGCCGCCGTGCGGGGTCCGGGATCCCGACCGCGCGTAACAGCTCGGTCGCCTCCTCCGTCGCCTCGCGGCCCCGGAGCCCCCGGTGTAACAGCAGCGACTCCTTGATCTGGTTGCCGACGGTGTACACCGGATTGAGGCTGGTCATCGGGTCCTGAAACACCAACGCGATCCGCCCGCCGCGCACCCCGGTCCAGTCGGTGTCCGGCGTGTTCAGCTCCTCGCCGTCGAGCCGGACGCTGCTCGTCTCGGCGATCCGTCCCGGCGAGTCGACGAGCCCCATGATCGACCGGGCGGTGACGCTCTTGCCGCTGCCGCTCTCGCCGACGATCCCGAGCGTCTCGCCGCGTTCGATGCTGAAGCTCACGCCGTCGACGGCGCGGATCGTCTCCTTGTCGGTGCGGAAGACGGTCGTGAGGTCCTCGACGGCGAGCAGCGGCGGGCTCATCCGCCACCTCCCGTCGCCATCGCCCCCTCCTGGCTCGCGCCCGTGTCGCTCTCGGGGTCGATCGCGTCGCGGATCGCGTCACCGAGCGCGTTGAACGCCGTCACCACGAGCACGACGAGCACCCCCGGGACGAGCGAGATGTGCCACGAGGCGGTCGCGACGTACGGCTGGCCGGCGTCGACGGCGCGACCCCACTCCGGCGTCGGGGAGGTGACGCCGAGCCCCAGAAACGAGAGCCCGGCGACGCCGATGATCACGCCGCCGAGGCTCATCGACGCGTACACCAGCAGATACCCCGTGAGATACGGGGCCATGTGGCGTCGCATCGTTCGCGTCGGCCGTTGACCCATGCTCCGGGCCGCGTCGACCCACTCGCGGTCGGCGACCTGTAACGCCGGCCCCCGAACCGCGCGCCACAGCGACGGCCACCCCGTCAGCCCGAAGATGAGCGCGAGCAGGAACCCGCCGTCGTACAGCCCGGCGAGCCACGTGTCCGCGAACACCACCGATAACAGGATGATAACGAGGAGCTGGGGCATCGCCTGCACCGAGTCGCTTCCGAGCACGACGCCCAGGTCGAGTAGCCCCTTGTAGTACGCCGAAAGCACCGCGAGCCCGCCCGAGATGACGACGCTGAGGCCGATCGCGACGACACCGATGAACAGCGAGATCCGCGCGCCGTACGCCATGAAGGTGAACAGGTCTTGGCCGCGGTCCATCGTTCCGAACGGGTGGAACCGGTCGTATGGGTCGTACTGCATGGGGCCGATCCCCTCTTGTGCGCCCGATTGGGAGCCGATGTTCGCGTCGCCGATGAAGACGCTGCGGACCTCGCCCGCCTCCTCGTCGAAGTGGGTGATCTCGTGGGCGAACGGGTCATAGAGGTTCTGCGTGATGTCCGTCGGACTCACCACGGGGGCGAACAGTGCGTACACGAGGAACGCGAAGACGACGACCCCGCCGAACAGGCCCCACGTGTGCCCGCGAAGCCGGTCGACCACGTCGTCACGTGGGGTCCAGTCGGCCGCGCGGTACACCCGTCGAAAGAGGAGGTAGCCCACCCAGACCCAGTAGGTCACCGTCGCGGCGTACAGGTAGACGAGTCCGGTCCGCAGCGCCCACGCCCACGCCGGCGATAGCCCCATGAACGTGCCGACCCAGCCGTGTTCCGGGTGGAAGTAGCCGCGGTTCGGGACCGTCTCGTGGGAGATCGCCGCGGGGATCGACCCGAGCGCGTCCGCGACGGGACCGGCCGGGAGGAAGCCCGCGATCCAGCCGAGCAGCATCCCGATCTGGACGGCGAGCAGTCCGAGCAGGACGGCTGCCCAGCGGATCGCCGGCCCAGGGCGCGTCCGGAGCCGGTCGCCGAGGGTGTCGTCCTCGGGCCAGTCGGGCCGGTCGGTTCCACCGAGCAGCCGTAGCAGCGTT
The DNA here is from genome assembly GCF_042661865.1 of Halorubrum tibetense. Taxonomy (GTDB): domain Archaea; phylum Halobacteriota; class Halobacteria; order Halobacteriales; family Haloferacaceae; genus Halorubrum; species Halorubrum tibetense. The sequence goes on along the minus strand of NZ_JBHSWW010000090.1, from coordinate 5,941 downwards.
CGTTTCATGTCATGGGTCCGTGTCTCTCGGGTCGTTTCCTGTCATGTCCGTTCGTAGCCGACACGCGGATCGATCACCGTGTACAACACGTCCTGCAGGATGTTCACGCCGACGATCAGCACGATGAAAAAGAACATCAGCGAGCCGGCCAGCGGGATGTCGCCTTGGATCGTCGCCTCGAAGAAGAGCCAGCCGAGCCCGTTGATCCCGAAGATCACCTCGACGAGGACGGAGCCGCCGATGAGCAGGAACGCCTCGCTCGTGATCACCGGGATCAGGGGAATGAGCGCGTTCCGGAACACGTGTTTCCACACGAGGCGTCCGCCGGAGACCCCTTTCGCCCTGGCGGCGTCGACGTAGTTCGAGTTGATCGTCTCTAGAACGGCCGTGCGACCGATGCGCATCTCGTTGCCCATCGACGCCGACCCCAACACGAGCGCGGCCGGCAGGATCTGTTTCGTCGCCGCGAGGAAGTTCGACGGCCGATGGAGGTTCTCGAGATCGGGCGTCCCGATGACGCTCGTCTCGATCAGCCACGCGGACCAGTCGAACCCGAACAGGAAGCGCTCGCTCTGCACGAGGAGGGCGGCGAGGATGATCGCGAGCCAGAAGTTGGGCATGGCTCGCCACACGATCCCGCCGAACGACGCCAGATAGTCGGCGGGCGTGTTCGGGTTCAACCCGGCGTAGAAGCCGAGCGGGATCCCGATGAACAGCGCGACGAGCACCGACCAGAACCCGAGCCACAGCGTGCGCGGCATGTACACCATAAGCAGCGCGTTCACGTCCGCTCCGGGATGGACGACCCACGACGCGCCCAGATCGAACGTGAGCATCTCCCATATGAAGTTCAGGTACTGCTCCCACAGCGGATCGTTGAGTCCGAGCTGCTCGCGGATCCGCTCGTATCGCTCGACGTTCTGCGGGTCGGCGTCCGGACCGAGGATCGCCGCTGCGGGGTCGATCGGCCCGAGCCGAATGATGAGAAACGTGAGGCTCGTCCCGAACACGACCACGGGAAGCGACAGCAGGAACCGCTTCCCGAGGTACTGAAGCCGGCTCATTCGACGGTCATGTCAGTGCTCGCCGGGCGGCGTGGGACCCGACGTCGTCGGCTGGCACGGCGCACGCGGGAGCGACACGCATCCGTGGTGTCACTCGAACCGGGCGTGGTTGTACTGCTGGCGGTGGAACGCCGTCGACGGTGGCTCGTACTCGAGGTCCTCGCTCCAGTACTCCGTCTCGACCGGGTGATACAGCATGACGTCCGGCACCTCCTCCCAGTTCGCCTCCTCCATCTCGATGTACGCCTGCTCGCGCGCTTCGACCGTCTCCTCGCTGGGGCCGGGGTTCGCGAGCACCTGGTTCTCCCAGATATCCGCGGCGCGCTCTGCGGGCTCCGTGCCGTACCAGCGGCTGAAGTCGTTCGGGTCCCCGCGGGCGTATCGGAGCGTGTCCTGTGCCTCGGGGTAGTCGATCGAGTTCCCGAGCGAGAACGAGTCGAGCTCGCCGCCGATCGCCCGGTCGATGATCGTGTTGAACGGCACCTGCTCGATCGAGACGTCGATGTGGACCGGGCCGAGCTGTTCGCGCATCAGGTTCGCGAGCCGGTCGTACGCGTTCGGCTGTCTGTCGCTGAACGTCGTGAACGTGAGCTCGAACGGGGTATCGGCGTCGTGACCGTTCGATTCCATGAGGTCTCTCGCCTCACCCGGGAGCCGCTCGTCGAACCCGTACGGGTACTCCTCGCGGGCCTTCTCCATGTAGGCTTCCGGCCCGCCGGGGTACACCGTCGGCGGGGTGTACATGTACGACGGCACGCCGAGCCCGTTGAACGCCTCGTCGACGATCTGGTGTTGATTCAGCGTGTACGCCATCGCCTGCCGGACGTGTTTCGGCACCCGCTCGGCGTTGTTGATGATGTAGGCGGTGTACACGTCCTGCCATTCCCCGTAGTTCACCGTCTCGCCGTTCTCTAACTCGTACGTCCCGGTTCGGACGCCGAGCTCGGTTTCGGTGCCGATATCGACGGCGCTGTCGTCGTACTGCGTCTCGGGGATCTCGAAGATGTCGACGTCGCCGCCGAGCGCGCGCTGGTACCGCCCGTCGTCGTCCGCGAGGATCGTCATCTCGACCGCGTCGACGTGTGGCCCCTCGCCGTAGTAGTCGTCGAACGCCTCCAAGCGGGCGTGAGAGCCCTCTTGATACTCGACGAACTCGAACGGGCCCAGTCCCGGCGGCGGGCTGCTCTCGAACTCCTCGAACCCCATTTCGCCGTCGTACCCCGGGGCGTCGTCGACGAGCCCCTCGGGGATCGGCTCGACCTCGCCGATGGTGAGCTTCTCCAGAACGGAGTGCCACGGGGCGCGTAGCTCCATTCGGAGCGTGTGGTCGTCGACTGCTTTGACCGCCAGCGATCCCGGGACGTAGTCGTCCGGGTACACCGCGTCGCCCGGGCTCTCGGCGTCGACATCGTGATCGACGGGAACGTCCGTCGTGATGTGCCGCGCCTCCTGGGTGTTCGGGGAGCCGACGAGCCGTTCCCACGAGTAGACGATGTCGTGGGCCGTGAACTCCGAGCCGTCGTGGAACGTCTGACCCTCGCGGAGGTCGAACTCGTAGACGGTCCCGTCATCGGAGATGGTGTAGTCCTCGGCGAGCTCGCCGACCGGCTCGAACTCGCCGAGCCCGTACGTCATCAACCCGGCGTATATCTGGTAGGTGATCGCCTCCGAGCCGTCGCCCTTCGTTCGGATGTTGTCGAACGAGTCCGTGGGCGCGATCGACACCTCGATAACGTTCTGGTCGTCGGAGCCGCCGCCGTCCTCGGCTCCATCGTCCGCCGGGTCACCCCCGTCGAGGTCGTCCTCGTCCGCACAGCCCGCGATCGCCGCCATGCTTGCGCCGCCCGCGGCGACGAGAAACGACCGTCGCGTCTGACTGTCCGCCTCGGCGTCCCGTGTCGGATCCATGTGATCCGTGTTGGGTCTGCTCATGGCAAAAGTCTGTATATTACCGCTCAATACCACCATATAGATATACAAGAATAAACGTACCGGCTCCCGGTATCGGCCACCGATCGTGGTCCCGGTTCCCGCTCCCGACGTGGCCCCGTCAACCATCGATCCGACGGCCACACTCGGCAATCCCGCGTTCCTGGACCAAGACACGCTTTGGAGGGGTTATGCCGTCCTCGTTCCTTCCGCGCACGACGCGAGTTCAGCTCGACGGTGTCGCTCGCCCGACCCAGCCGTCGATCCCGAGCTCCGCTCGTGGCTCATACGCCGTTCCAACCCGACTCGGGGATATAACTCCCTGCACGGGAGTATCGGGTGTGATAACTACTGTCGGGCTGGAGGGACCCCCTACTCGTCGCGCTCGGCGGCCCGTTCGGCGAAGCCGAACCGCGGTTTCACGTCGTCGACGACGACGGTGAGGGTTTCTCCCGGTTCCGTGTCGGGGACGAACAGCGAGTACCCCTCGACGTAGGCGATCCCGTCGCCCTCTTCGCCGCGCTCCTCAATCGTCACCTCGATCCGGTCGCCCGCCTCGACCGGCGCGGTGAGGAGCCCCTTCGCGACGAGGTACACCTCCGAGGAACTGTCCCGCGAGGCGGGCGGCGAGACGGTCCGCACGTACTCGAACTCCTCGCCCACGTCCTCGCGGAACGCGTCGAGGTCCTCGCCCTGGAACACCTTCACGACGAAGTCGCCGCCGGGCGCGAGCAGCTCCTCGGCGACGTCGAACGCCTGGCGGGCGAGGTGGACCGAACGGGCGTGGTCCAGCGAGTACTCGCCGGTCATGTTCGGTGCCATGTCGCTGACGACGACGTCAGCGCCGCCCTCTCCCACCGCCTCTCGGAGGTAGTGGCGGGTGCGCTCCTCGGTCATGTCGCCGCGGATCGTCTCGACGTCGTGGTCCTCCAGGTCGTCGATCCGCTGGAGGTCGACCCCGACGACGGTCCCTCCCTCGCCGACCGCCTCGGCCGCCACCTGAAGCCAGCCGCCCGGCGCGGCCCCGAGGTCGACGACGGTGTTGCCGCTGTCGAACAGGTCTGCGTCCTCGTCGAGCTGTTTCAGCTTGTACGCCGACCGGGCACGGTACCCCTGCTGTTTGGACCGGTTGTAGTACTCGTCTTTTCCTCCCATTTCCCTCTCGTACCGTCGCGGACGGCTTATGCGCGTCGTTCGACCGCGCTCGAACGCTCCGGCTGGTGGTCGGTCACTCCTGCCAGTCCGGGTTCGGGCGGGGTGGTGCGAACACGTCGAACCCCTCGACCGGAACGTCGCGGTCGTTGTACGCGGCGTGGGGTTCGCCGCCGGGAACGACGAACGTGTCGCCCGCGTGAACCGCGTGCGTCTCCCCGTCGACGACGAACGTGAGCGTCCCGCTCGTGACGGTTCCCACCTGCTCGTGGGGGTGCTCGTGTTCGGGCACCTCCGCGCCGGGCTCGATGTAGAACCGTTGGATGCTGGCTTCCTCTCCGACAGCCCCCTGCGTCAGGTGGACGCCGGGGACCGCCTCCGTCGACTCGACCGACTCGTCGGGTACGAGTTCCATGTCGATATCGGCGTGACGGCAGTAGTTAAACCCGCGGCTGCCGGTCCGTCGATCCGCCGGTCCGCCGGTCCGCCTGTCTGCCGGTCCGCGACCCGTTCGGTCGCCTTCCCACCGACCTCCGGCCTCCTCTCCCCCTCGTCGTCGAAGCTCATCCGGGCCTACGGGAACGGGTGGTACTCCCGGTCGAGTACCGGATCGAACCCCATCGATCGGGGGACTTCGCGGGCACGCTCGCCGAAGAACGGATCGCCGGTGAACAGCGGCTGTGCCTCGGGAACCAACACGCGGACCGCCTCGAACCCGAGCGCGGCCACGTCACGGGTCGTCGTCCGGGAAACAACGGGGGTTACGCCCGCGTCACGGACGCGCTCCGTCGCCGCTTCGAGCTCGTCGACACCCGACAGCTCGGGCTCGCCGAGCCCTTCGGTCGTGACGGTCGCGTCCGGGTCGAAGAACGCCCGTGTGGCCGCGGGGAACTCGGCGTGGTGCCCGATCGCCGCGCTCTCCTCGGCGGCCGCCGCCTCGCCCATCGACCGGAGCTCCGTCCAGTTCTGGAGCGCCTCCGAGAGCGCGCTTCGGGCCGCGGCGACCGGATCGAGGGCCGCTCCCGATCCGGCGGCGAATCGCGGCCACGCTTCGTCCCGGTGGACGCCGACGGCGACGACGGGAACATCGATGTCCGTCGTGACGAGAAGCGGCGTCACCGACAGCGACTCGGCACGCGCCCGCTTCACCAGACGGTCGAACGTCCCGTCGTCGACCTCGATCCCGAGCGGCTCCGTCGTCGAGTACCACGTCGTCATCGTCGCGTCGCGCTCGATCACCTCGTAGAGCCCGGAGAGGGCCGCCTCAGCGCCCGTGTTCCCGAGACCGAGTCCGGTGGTGATTGCCGGACGGTATCGGTTCTCCGGCGGCGGGAACCGGACGAACTCCGCGGGGAGGTCGACGCGCTCGCCCGTGTCCAGCCGCTCGCCGGCCGTCCACGGGAGCGTGTCGTCGGGGCTGTAGGCGGCGGCCGAGTCCGGGCGGACGAACGCGTCCGGCGTGATCGGGTTCGGCACGTCTGCGGCGGTGCCGGTCGTGAACGACGACGACCGGTACACCCCGGCGGCGTACCGCTCTAACCCCTCGCCGAGCGCCTTCATGAACGCCGCATCCCAGTCGTCGTCGGCCCCGCCCGCGAACGCCGCGGCGTGTGCGTCCGAGAACGGGGCGGTGTCCGCCAGCCGGGCGACGTAGTACGGAATGGGGAACGACTCGCGTTCGCCCACCTCGGTCAGGAGCCCGATCCGCGGGTCGACACCCCGATCCGCGCGGTCGAGCGCGCCGGACAGCGAGGCGTCGTGTTCCGTGCCGCTTCCCCCTCCCGGCTCCAGCGGGA
>NZ_JBHSWW010000089.1:0-8649 GCF_042661865.1 Halorubrum tibetense | reverse complement strand
AGGACGCTCAGAAGATCCATCAACAACGACCGATCTTACAAGAGACACTTGCTACCGCTACACAACCGAGGTGTGAGTCTTAGCTAAAGACGAATGCTATCTGGGGTTATCGGGGGTTGCAACCGCGCTCGTCGCCGCGGTGTGGATGGGCGCGTGGCCGTTCGTGCTCCTGCCCGAGCTCGCGTGGACGCTCGCTATCGTCGTCGCGTTCGCGTTCTCCGCGCTGGCGCACAAGTACTACACGACGGAGATGGAAGTCGGCAAACCCGACGAGCCACCGGAGCTGTAGTGGTCGTCCCCCGTTTCGGTACCACCTCGTCGAGTCGCATCGCGGGTCCGTACCGATACAGCGACTCGGCGACGGCGGTCCGACCCAGGGGCCTACTGTCGCCGAAAACCGGACACCGGACGCCGGTTCAATGAGTCGTATACCCGAGTTCAGGCACTCCATACGGGTCTTCAGACACCGCGTAACCATACGGATGGAACACGTTAGATCGACTAACCGAACCTCGGTCCCCACGCAGTCATGAAACGACGACACCTCATCCTGACACTCGGCGGCGCCAGTGCCGGCGCGATGACGATCGGCTCGGGCGCGTTCAGCAGCGCCCAGGCCGAACGCGGGGTGAGCGTGAGCGTCGTTGACGACGATCACGCCTTGGTGGGGTACGACAGCCCGAGCGACGAGGCGGACGGAAAGGCGGTGACTGACGGCGAGCGGGTCGACTTGGTCACCGTCGAGAACCGGTTCGCCGACGGTGCGGAGCTCTCGATCGAGGACGTCACGCTCGAGGTCATCCCCGACGACGGCGAGTACCCGAAGGTAACCGAGGTCACGTACGACGACGGGACGTTCGGATCGGGCGACAGTGAAACGATCGAGGGCACGATCGAGTGTGCCGGAAGCGGCGAGCGCGCGACGGTCGAGCTCACCGTTCGCGTCGCGGGCGAGGGCGTCAGCGCGGAGCTGTTCGGCGACACGGAGACGCGCCGTTTCGAGATCGTCTGTTACGACGTTACCACGTACAGTGCTTCAGGCGGCGTCGGCGTCGAAGGCGTCGAGTTCAAGGGGAACGGTAACGCCGAGATATCCTCTCCGGACGAGGGCGAGGTCGACGTACAGATCTACTATGTCGACGGCGGCGGGGTCGCCGTGACCGACGACAAGAACGTCTCGGTAGGGGAGAACCTCCGTGGGCAGACGTCCCTCGGCGGGAAGACGATCGCCGGCGTTCATGTCAAGGGGATCGACGGCGTGTTCGTTCACCCGCAGTTCGACGCCGATGACTGTGGTGTCACACCGGGCGGTGGGGGCGGAGAGAACAACGGAAACGGAAACGACAACGGAAATGGGGTCTCCGGTAGCACGGTGACGGAGACACGCGGCTCCGAAGACGCATTCGGCGGCTGTCTCCCCGACGACTACTGAGTTCGGGTCGTCTCTCCGCCGCGTCCCCGCCACGCTCCGCCGCGTCCGTGACACACAACGCGTATTATTGCCCGGCCGGAAACCGGATCGTGAACGTTCTCGTCACGGGAGCCTGCGGCGGCGTCGGCAGCTGGACGGTCGAAGAGTTCGCCCGCGAGGGTCACGACGTCGTCGGTGTCGACCTCCGAACGCCGGAGAAAACCCGCAAAAACGTCGATTTCAAGGCCGCGGACCTCACCGACTACGGCGAGACCAAGCAGCTCGTCGAGGCGGCGGAGCCGGACGCCGTGGTCCACCTCGCGGCGATCCCGAACCCCGAGGACCACGCGGGCTCGCGCGTGTTCGAGACCAACGTCACCAGTACGTACAACGTCCTCGACGCCGCGGGCGCGGTCGGCGCGCGGGTCGTCCAGGCGTCGAGCGAGAGTCTCTACGGCACCGTCTTTGCCGAGGAGGACTGGCTGCCGGACGCGCTCCCGATCGACGAGGAGACGTCGACGGAGCCGGAGGATCCCTACGCGCTCTCGAAGGTCGTCGGCGAGGAGGTGGCCGCGCGCGTCGCGCGGCGGTACGGCGTCGGCGCGGTGTCGCTCCGGTCGTCGTGGGTGACGTATCCCGGCGAGACACGGATCCGCGAGGCGCGCGAGGGGTTCGACCCCGAGACGGCCGCGTTGAGCGGCAACGGCTGGAGTCACATCGACGTGCGCGACCTCGTGAGCGCGATCGAGGCGGCGATCGACGCCGAGATCGACGGTCACGAGGCGGTGTTAGTCGCCGCGGCGGAGAACTTCCTCGGACGCGACACGGCTGCGACGATCGAGGCGGTCCACGGCGAGTTGCCGGAGACGTGCGAGATCGAGGGGACCGAGTCGATCTTCGACTGCTCGAAGGCGGCGCGCGTGCTCGGTTGGGAGCCCGCACACTCGTGGCGTGACGCGGAGGACGCGTCGGTGGCGGGACCTGCGTTCGTGTAGGCGGCTGCTGCTGCCGTCGGCAGCGATCTGAGGCCACCTCGTCGCCTTCGAACGGCCTCAAAACCCGTTTCAGGCCCATCCAGAACCGGTACAGACCGAGCCGGAACCATCTACAGACCGGGCCAGAAATCCTTCAGACGCGGGCAGAAGTTCTTCCGGCGTGTCATAACGATATGGGTAGGGTTCCATGGGTGAAGTAGAGCGACCCGGGGTGACACGGGATGTCTCGTGTGCCTGGACGCGGGTCGTGTGCGGTAACAGAGGTAGACCAACCATGGAACGACGCAAATTCATGATCGGCGCAGGTGCATTGGCAACAGGTAGCGCGGCGGCAGTGGGTACGGGTGCGTTCACGAGTGTTGAGGCTGAGCGTGACTTCGCACTCGCTACCGCGGGCGACGCGGCCGCCTTCCTCACAATCACCGTTGAGGATCCCGAACACGCTGGTGTCACTGACAATGATATTGTGGAACTGGCTTTCGATGGTGACGCAACTGGTGCAAGTGCCAGTGGCGCAGATGGGGACGGCATCAATAAGAACGCGACGACTCGCTTTGACGAGGTTATCAGTATCCAAAACCAAGGCACAGAAGAAGTTGAACTCTTCTTTGTCACGGATGAAGAGGACGTTGACGCGGGCCGTGCTGACCGCACGAATGTGTTTGACGACAATGGTGATGATCTGACCGCACCCGCGCATAACTCCCGCACACTGGGAACTGGTGAGAGTACCACGATCGACTTCCAATTCGAGACTGGTGAGGGAACTCGGATCGGCGAGTTCGTCTCAAACAAACTGATCGTCGCGCAACAAGACGCTCCCACTGACAGTGACTTCGTCGGCGATGTTCGCGACGACGTCGACCCATACCAGGGCAGCGAGTAAATATCGATCTGACGGTTAAATAAGATGAAGAGACGACAATTCGCTCTCGGACTCGGTGCGGTCACGACAGCTGGAACCGCGATAATCGGATCCGGGGCGTTCACGTCGGTCGAGGCAGAACGAGCCGTTACCGTTGAGGTCGCCGATGATAGCGACGCGTTCCTCGCGTTGAATCCAACAACCGAATATGCGAGGATTCGAGACGACGGAACGTTCACATTGGACCTTACGCCGAGTAACCCAACTGAGGCTGGTGGGACTGGTGTCAATGCGAATGCTGATACGATCATCCGGGACGCATTCGAGATCAAAAACCAGGGAACACAGTCGATTCAGGTGCTCTTCAATGGCGGTACCAATGGTGGCCCAAAGGCCAGGATAAGGCTGGCCGATGTAGGTGATGATCTCACCGTCAATATCTCTCCCAGTGTAGAAACCACAGATCAAACACCTTCCCCGGGTGAGGCGATACCGTACGATGTCGAAGTCTTCGCTGGTGAAGGTGCGACCCCGAACTCCGAAATCGACGAGACGGTAACCGTCGTGGCTGAGGCAATCGAATAGGAATCGTATTTCAGTATATTTCCCACACTGGTGTTCACGGCGGTTCGATTCCGCCGGTGGGCCTCAAACGAGGGAGCAGCAATGAAACGACGCCAACTCCTGCTCGGAAGCGGGGCAACACTAGGTGGGGCATCGATACTGGGGACCGGGGCGTTTACGAGCGTCAGCGCTGACCGTGACGTGTCAGTGACTGTTGCCGACGACGCTGACGGCTTTTTAAGACTCGCACCCTGTGACTCACCGAACGGACAGTACGTAGACAATGAAGACGGCCTTCTGTACATAAACCTCTCGGGAAGTAACAGTAACTCCGACCCGAGTGGAGATGGTGTTAATCCCCATGGAATTACGCGGTTCGACGACGTTTTCCAGATCGCAAACCAAGGGACGCAGAACGTCTGTGTCGATTTCGAAATTGACGTGCCGCAGCTATCCAATGATGCCGAGGTGCCGGACCGGTACGACTTCGGCCCCGGTGACCCTGCTGTGGTGTTCTACCGGGGATCAGATCGCGAGCGACTCGTTGTCAACAACCGACTGGACCCGGACCGTGATGGAGCGATCAGGTTGCCGATCGATAACGGTAACGCCGAGTGTATCGGCTTCGAAGTTCGGGCGTTCGGATTCGATTCCGCCGAGGATCTGTTCGAGGGGGAGGAGCTGACGATCCGTGCCGACGCCGACGCGGAGTGTACGCTTCCGGAGAAAGGCGGCGACGTCGCGGATCCGACGCCGATAGGACCGACAGACGGACTCGTGGGCTACTGGCCGCTTGACGATCTCTCCGATGGAACGACACCGGACATCGTTGGAGAGAACGACGGTCAAATTAATGGAAATGTTGAGCCGGCATCCGGACAGGTTGGTGGCGCAGCAGAATTTGACGGTGACGACGATTACGTTCAAATCTCCGATAACCAGAGCCTTGGTGTCACGAACGTCAGTATATCGGCGTGGATCTATCGAGTTGGTTCGAAGAACCGGGTATACGTCTTCGATGGCCGTGATCACAACTACTTCGTAAAACTCGACGATAGGACCAGTACCCCGCAGGTAGGCGTTTTTGACGATAACGGCGGACTCCACGTTTTGAACGCCGAGAGCGGAGATATACCGGAAGAAGAGTGGACACATATCGTCGGGACGTACGACGGAAACGAACTGAGCATCTACATCGATGGCGAAAACGACGGAACCCAGACCGCGCAAGGCCCCATCCGGGTTTCTCCCGGTCCTGCCCGGATAGGTGGTTATATCGGAGGAGGGTATGGCCACCGGGGTCGGATTGGTAATGTGAGAGTGTACGACCGTACACTCTCTGAAGATGAGGTGAAAGATCTCTACGACGCAACGAGCGGCGGATAGCGGCTATAAAATGAGTCGGATGTAGATTCGCAGATTGACCACCCCGCTACTCGCGTTTGGCGCTCTAGTGGCCGTGCCGCTCGCGGTCCCTGCCGGCACGGCCGTCCTCAATGAGCTCACCGACCAGCTCACCGAGGCCGTCGTTACGGTCGACACCGACGATTCTTCTGCCGCGACCCGGTTCCGTCGCCATCCCGGGCTCAGCGACGCCGACGTGGCAGTCCTCGCCTGTGCCGACGCCCGCGACGGGGTCGCCGTGATGGACGAGTCCGCTGGACGCTCCGCGGCCGAGGTGGAGGACATCGAGACGCGCGGAAGCGCATACGTCGTGCTCTCAGCCGTACAGCGGGGGATGCTGACTCCTGAACGGGGACGCGAGACGGTCGACGCGATGATCGACGCGGGCTGGTACGTCGCGCCCGATTTATATACGACGCTCGTCCGGAAACTGGAGTCGTTTGAGTAGCTCCCGCGTCGTCCGACTCTTCACTCCGCGTCGTCCGACACCTCACTCCGTTCTGCCACCGTCCGCTTCGTCCGCATCCTTCTCGCCGTCTCGACGCAGCTCCGCGTCCGCAAACGCCCGGATCCGCTCTCTCTCCTCCGCGCTCATCTCGACCGCTCGGGCACTCTCTATCTGTCCGTTCACGACCGCGTTCTGTTGTGGGCCCCACACCTCGGGCGGGTGTTCATTTATATACTCCACCCAGCGCATCACCTGCTCGTAGCGGGGCGGTCGCTCGGCGTCGTCGTCGGCTTCGGCCGAGCCGTCCTCAGGCGTTTGTGAGTCGCTCATAGCGATTCTCGACGTCGAGTCGTTCGACCCATTCTTCGAGCCGGGCGCGGGAAAGCGTTTCTCCAAAGAGAGTATAGAGGTGCGCAGCGTCCTCGAGATCGGTTCGGCCCCCGAGCGAGAGCTTATAAGCGATCTGGAGTTCAAGCGGACCGATGGGGATCGTGTGACCACCGACGTGTGCGTCCACCGTGTTCGCGAGAGAGGCGTCATCGAACTCGTCGCTCGGGAACTTCACTTCGAGGTGTGGCGTCATCTCGCCGTCGGGAGCGACCCAGATGTTCGTCTCGTTTTCGAGGTTGCCGTACATCTCGGAGAGCGGCATCGCGGGACCCCAGTACCCCTCTCGCTGTAGTTCGGCGACGAGCTCGTCGATGCGCTCGGCCGAACAGCGCTCGATGAACACGTCGATGTCCTCGGTCGACCGCGACCGCCCGGCGAGGATGGCGACGTAGCCGGCGACGAAGACGTGATCGATGTCGAGCCCGGACAGCGTTTCGGAGAAGCCGATCGCGAGCTCGTCGAGCCGGTTCGGCTCGCGGTCGACGACGAGCCCGCGCTCGGTGAGTTCGACGCCGGACATACGTGTCCGTCCGTGCGGCATTATATAAACATCCCCGGCGGGTCGGTCCGCTGGGAGCGATCTGACGGCGAACCGCGCTCACCGCCCCGACCACGCGGTTCAGCTGCCCTTATGTATCCCCCGGACGGATCCGCGGGTATGGCCGATCACTCCCACGAGCCCGACCCGGACGCACGCGTGACCGCCCCGATGCAGGAGTTCGGGAGCCGCGAGGTCGCCATCGGCGCGGCCGTCACCCTGCTCGGGATCCTGCTCGCGTACGTTCTGCCGGCGCTCCTCGCCTGAGCCCCGCGCGTCGACCCTCGTTCCGACCCTCGTTCGTTCGACACCGCCTCCCCTCGCCAGCGACGGCACTCACCGGGTCCGACAGCCGTCACCGATGTCGATCGCGGAGAAATCGGTCTCGTCCGCACCGTCGGCCGGCCCGCGGGGGTACCACGCCAGCGGATGGTCGGCGATCAGGTCGATCGTGACGGGTTCGTCGAGGCCGAACTCCTCGACGTGGTTGTGGAGGCAGTGAACGGACTCGCCGGAGTCGAGCTCGACCCGGTAGATGAACGAGGGGCCGACGTACTGCCGCGCGACGACGACCCCGTCGGCGACGTCGGGGTTCGCGGGCGTCGCCCGCAGGTCGTCGGGCCGGACGAGCACGTCGACGGGTGCGCCGTCGTAGGTGGTGTCGTATCCCTCGAGGGCGGCGGCGTTGAAGCGGCCGACCCCGGTCTCGACCTGCCCGTCACACAGACAGCCTTCGAGGAACGAGGCCCGACCGAGGAAGGAGGCGACGAACTTCGATTCCGGCCGCTCGAAGACGGACTCGGGCTCGCCCACTTGCTCTATCGACCCCTCGCTCATGACGGCGACGCGGTCGGAGATGGACAGCGCCTCCTCTTGATCGTGCGTGACGGACACCGCGGTGACACCCGTCTGTTTGAGGATCCGGCGGACTTCTTCACGCATCTCGACGCGTAGGCGTACGTCGAGGTTCGAGAACGGCTCGTCGAGCAGCAACAGGTCGGGTTCCGGTGCGAGCGAGCGCGCGAGCGCGACGCGCTGTTTCTGGCCGCCGGACAGCTGGTCCGGCGTCTTCTCGCCGTGGCTCGGCATATCGACGAGTTCGAGGAGTTCGTCGACACGCGCCGCAGTCGCGGCATCGTCGGCGTCGGAGAGGCCGAACGCGATGTTCTCGCGGACGGTGAGGTGGGGGAACAGCGCGAAGTTCTGGAACACGATCCCGACGTCGCGGCGTTCCGGCGGAACGAACGACTCGCCGTCCGCGACGCGCTCGCCCGCGAGGGTGATCGACCCGCTGGTCGGCTCCTCTAAGCCGGCGATCATCCGGAGCATCGTCGTCTTCCCGCAGCCCGACGGCCCGAGGAACGTGAGGAGCTCCCCCGCCCGAACGTCGAGCGAGAGCTCCTCGACGGCGCATTCGGGGCCGAACTCTTTGGTGACCTCGTCGAGCGTCAATACGGGGTCGGCGGACGCGGTGTTCCCGGTCGATCGACCGCCCGACGTGGTGGCTGCCGGGTCAGCGCTGCCGCCCGTGTCGTCCGCGCCGGCGACGCCGGTCGACGATCGGCGCACGCTCTCGGTCGATCGGTCCGCGTCAGTCCGTTGGGTATGGGCCATGATGCGGTGGTCGGGCACCGACCGAACCGGCGTCCCGTTGTTGCCCGATGTATTTTAGGAGTACCTAAAAGCATGTCGTTCGAATTCGGGGCGTGGGAATGCCGGAGCGGGACGACGACGGCTGTTCCCGGACGCTCCGATGAGCACCGCCGTGATCTCAGGCCAGCTCACGGTCGATCACGCCACGGAGCTGGCGGATCGCGTCGGCGTCGGCCGCGATCGACTCGTCACCGACCGACAGTGAAAGCGTCCCGTCCGTGGTCACGTCCCCGAGCCGGAGGACTGGGAGGTCGCCGGCGCGGTCGGCTACCGCGTCGGGGTCGGTCGTCTGGACGACGAGCCGCCCCGGCGTCTCCTCGAAGGCGGCGATCCGGTCCGGCAGCGAGACGTCGACACCGGTGTCGTCGCCGACCAGCTCGG
>NZ_JBHSWW010000088.1:0-8659 GCF_042661865.1 Halorubrum tibetense | reverse complement strand
GTAGATGTTGCTCTCGATGATGGAAGACGAGAAGAGTTCGGCCTGAACGTCGGCAGCTGCCCGAACATCCGACTGAGAGTGGTAATTGGAGAAGACGAACTGAGGGTTGAGCAGTCGTACTGTACCTGAGCAGTCTTGAATCCGGTTGTACCGTCGAAACGTCACTGAGCGATACGCGCCCTGTATTCAGCACGCAGTTCGTATCAGTTGTGAAGGATTTCAACAGAGCCTATGTATCCTATTTGCTTACGCTCACCGCAAAGGTTAGTATTCAGCCAGCAACTCCGGGATCGGCTCGCCGTTCTCCTCGCGAATTTCTTTTTCACGTTCGAGGTCGGCTTCGTCTAAGGCTTCCCACAGCTCACACGCCGGTACTGGCGCGTTCTCTTCGGGGATTCCTTCCGGGGTGTGTTTGCCTACTGTGTCGCACGTCGCAACCGTGAGGTGTGGTTGATTACAGTAGGGTTCCGCGAGCATATTCGGCACAGCGATCACGAGGCTTTTCGGTCGCTGTTCTGGGAATTGTTGAACCGTTAGTTCCGGGTGTGGACTTTCATCCACGGTCGGGTATTGACCCTCGTGATCGAAGTGGGTCATTTGGATCATAATAGGCGGTCCGTCGTCGTCGTCGCGCGGCTCAAGTTCTTCAAGCCGCCGTTCAATCTTTTTCTTACTCATTTGATTCGGTGGCTGTTTTGTCGCTCTTCAATCGCTTCGAGGCGTTCTTCAAGCTCTTCAAGCTCTTTGTCGGCCAGTATCTTCCGCCGTTCAGATTCAGCCGATACAATCACCCGGAGGAATTTCAATCTGACACGTTCAGCCTCAGGATTTCTAATCCTTCCGTCACCCAGACTCTTGTATCGGGCGTGATCCACTACTTCGCTTAATGTCGCTAACGCCTCTTCGCGCTCGGATTGGATTTTATCTTGAAGTTCGTCGCTCATGCTTTTACCCCGTGTTTTCGCCGGATTCGTTCGTGTTATCCTGATCGTAAGCGCCGCTTATCTCTTCGTCCTCCTCTTCGTCGTCGTTCTCTTGAGTCGGCAGGATCGACGGGAACAGTTTAGACATTAACCTCACCCGTAGCCGTTTCCTCAACTGATTGTTGATCGACCGCTTCCCAAGCCGGCACGTTTCGTTCGGGTTCGATCACAAAGGAGAGGTTATCCAAGTAGGAAAGCGCGCGCTCGTACGTCCGATCTTTGGCTTGAACGGTCGATTCCCCAAACAACTCTTGTGGGTGACATGGCCGATCGTCTTTTTGCTTAATGTCGTACAGGTGGGTGTAGTAGTCAGACACGAGCCGGGAAGTCCATTCAAAGCTTTCTGGGATTTCAAGCTTCGAGGCTTCGGCTTTGAACGCGTCTGATCCCGGATGGGGCGCGTCGTCACTAAGCCGATATGCGGTATTCCACCGGATATCTTCCGCAGTCACGGCTAATGGTCCAGCGATCCGGTAGTACACCCACGATCGGCTTGTGTTTTCGTTTGGCCACGGACACGCGTCTTCTACGGCACTATCGTTCTCAATTCCACCCCGATTCAACACGGTGTTACGAATCTTCTCCGCACCTTCAAGCGCGCGTTCTACGTTCACGTCGTCGCGGTTCGGGGGGAGTACGTAAACGCGCTCGAACGGCGATTCCTCGATTATGTCGGGATCTGATACGTCGTTACCTTGGGTCATATAGTCGCTCATTTTTTGTTTTAGTTTGCTAATGTGTTCGCTCGCCGGTTCGTCGTCAATGGTGATCTTAATCACGCAAATCACCCGTACGGAAAACCGCGCGCGGATCGGTAGCTTCGGTGTGATTGTTCCCGCGCCTGATGTCCGAAGTGAAGGCAGCCGCGTCCCCAAACCTTGAGATCGACATTAAGGGACTTGGATTTCTCGAAGCCACCGGGCGGTATGCCTCACCGTGAGTTGCCAAGCCCCGGGTCATCGGCAGCCCGCTCATACGGGCACGAACACCTCGCGTTTCGCGTCCCACTTGCGGGCGTACTCCTCCCCACAAGTGCGGCACCGGATCTCGTTCTTAGTGTGCCGGTGTGTGTATCCAGTGTGCCCGCGCGGGCACCGCATCCGCCACGGGTCCCTACTCATGGTACTGGTACACCCCCTCGGATTCGCGGGTCAATACATGGCCGTCAAATTCGTCGCACAACCACGCCAGCCCTAACTCGGCGTAGCGTTCCGACTTGCCGAGCTGTTCGGCAACGGCGTCCGGTGTGAGCGTGTCGCCGTCGGTGTATGCCGCTTGCACGTCCGCAAGAAGCGACGGGTAGCCAACGCCCGAACTATCGGGTGCTGGAGCCGGATCTTCCGTGTCTTCACCCTTGGGGTCGGGTGTGTCTGAACCGCTCTTGTCGGCCGTTTTTTCGGTCGGCGCGCTTCCATCGTCGTAATCGTCAATCGAGCGGGGTTCGGTGTCATCGTCGTCGTCGTCACTGCCGTCCGACGCCGAGATTACATCGATTGGATCGGTTTCGCCCTCAACGGTTCCAAAGTTCTTGTACCCACGGCGGGGCGTTGCGTGCCGATCGGTTCGGACGCTACTAACATACCCAAGGTCGGCACCCGAATCCCGTGCGGCGTTCGTGAACTTGTTTTGCCCGACCGGATCCTCACCGTTCTCGCGGCACCAACGACGGTACACGTCCCACGCCTCACCCGTTGTGATATTCGGCGGGTCCGGATCGTGCTCGGCAACGTTGGACAAGAAGTAATCGAGACTGTCACCCCACGTTTGCCACTTGCGTCGTGTGTCGTCGGGCGACCCCGGCACGTTCGTGAACTCGCCGCGTTCCATAAGGCGCGTCCATCCTTCAATCGCCCAGTTGAGAACAGCGGACAAGTTCTCGGGTTCCTGCAGGCGGTCGCCAAGCATGGGGTCGCGCCGGTCCGAACCCTCGGGGAAGTAGTTATCAAACTGAACGATAATCCAACGCCGCCAAAAGGCGGTGTCGTCGTCGCTCACGGGCACGTCCGGCACTTCATTCGCCGCAAACAGCATCCCGCCGGTGTACGTGAACTTGAACGGATCCTTATACAACCGCTTTGCCGTCACGGCGTCGCCGCCGGTGAGCTTCTTAAACTCACCAAGGCTCCGGCCAGTAATCGAGCCACTGGATAGGTCGGCCGCTATGTTGGCTAACCCACCGTGCAACTCGGCTTTGCTCGGCTTGTCCCCAAAGTCGTATGGACTAATGTTCGTCGTGTTGTCGTCGCCGAGGAGCGCGCCGATCGTCTCAAGGAACGTGCTCTTACCGTTGGCTCCGCCACCGACAAGGAGAAGCGCACGCTCGAACGTGGCATCCCGGTGTAAGCAGTAGCCGATGTATTCCTGAACAGCGTCAATCATTTCATTCTCAACTACCTCACCAACGAACGGTTTCCACTCCCCGTCCGCATCGGGATTGTAGTCAACCGGGAGCCGCGTCTGTGCGTAATCGTCCGGCCGCAACTCCCGGAGCGCGTTCGGATCGTCCCGAGCCGCTTTTTCCAAATTCAGCAACCCGTTTTTGACGGCGAGCGTTCCGGGGTCAAGGCCGAACGTATCCGTTGAAACCTCAACGGTGGGATCGGCCGCGGCTTGATTCTTTAACTCCTCAAGCACGTTGCCGCCGTAGTTCACCGCGTCGAGCGTCTTCCGTGCGGCTTGTGCTAAGACCCGCTCGCCGTCCGCGTTCCATGTGCCACGTTCCGAATCGTAGGCCCATAGCGCGCCGTTCTCGCGGCTCACGCGGACGTAACACTCCTCGGACGCTTTGATCAACTCCCAAGTGTACGCCGCTTTCTGCCGGTCGTTGAGGTCGGAGATCTCCCCGTCTTCACCAAGGCCGGCGTACGCCTGCAGGTCGTCCGGACGCAACGTTACCGATCGCGGCGCGTCCCGCTTCGATGGGTCCGGACGCGTTGACGACGGCGGCGACCAACCGGCTTCTTTCGCGTTGTGTACGAGCGTCGCAACGCTCACACCCGCGCCGGCGGACGCGTCGGACCAAATCGATTCAATCTGGTTCTCGGCGGCGGCGTCGTACTTGGATCCGCGTTGCGACCACGACTCAAAGAGCGACCGCCCGCGGCTTCCACTATCGTAGTCGTGAACCGCATAGGCAAGGCGGACCCATTCCGAATGTCCAACGTCCGGATCAATATGGCTTAGAGCTTCCTCAACGTCGGACTCATCAAGCCATTCGTCCCCGTCGTACTCATCGGGCGCGCCGGCGGCGTCGTTCAGTCGCGGCGGCTCACCGCGTAGTTCCTCATAGGCGTCAAACAACCACGGGGTAGGGTCGATCGCGGCGATCGCACTCCCCGATTCCGGCACGGAATTACCAGTGAAGGTGCAGAACTTGTTAGTCAACACGTCAACGCCTTCATGATCGCCGATTTGGCTATCCGACCACCAATCAGGCACCTTACTCCCGTCAATCGGGATGTGGATCCCCGTGCCGCTCGGCGACCGCTCGATGTAGGTCGCCGCTTTGCTGAACCGATCCAAGCTCGGCACCCACTCTTTCAGGTCGCCACTATCGGTAACGCCGCCGTCAATGTCAATCACACCGAACGCACCTGCAGGGTAGTCGTCGTTATCCGCGGCCGTCACGTAGCCGATCCCCCACGTCTCGCGTGAGCGGGCGGCTTGAACGGCTTCCTCAAAGGAGCGCCATGCGTCCGGTTCAGACCAACTAATCTGAAAGTCACCCTTCCAGTGCGGGCGACGGGGAGTGTCTGCACCCGCGTCCCACAAGAGCCATTGATCGCGTTCTTTCAGCTCATCGGGGACGTTTTCGTACGGGTCCGTGTCCGTACGGTTGGGACTTTCCGCCCGGCTCATTCCCCACCCCCACCGGGATCGGTCACAACCAAGCCGGACTCCGTAACGTCGTACTCTACAGCGTCAATGGCTTCGGGATCAACGCCGAGCGTGTGAAGGTCGGCCGCGGTGAGAAAAATCCCACACCCGGCGTTGCTCACTTTCGCTTCCCGGCTCATAGTTGACCCTCACGGACGCGCTCGCCACAGACGGCGCACTTGTAGGCAACCACCTCATCCGGCGTTTCCGCAAGTGTGTCACGCTCACAACCGGGGCAAGCGTAATTAGCCCGGAGCGCGTACTTGCTCATGACGACCACCCGTCGTTAAGCCCACTTCCGCCGTGCCCGCGCCCCCACGCGGGTGCCTTCTTTCTACTCATCGTTAGGCGTCACCCTCGTAGTGACCAGCATCCGCAGCAAGCCGTCGGATCAAATCGTCGTAACTCTCACCCGGCTCTTTGAGCGGGTATAGAATCTCATCCCGAGTTTCAGTTGAACACGGGAGTCGTGTATCCACCTTGGGCATGTTCACATTCGTATAGAACGTAACACATAAAGGGCGTAAGTACCTTAATGAGAATACGTTAAGATGACTTCCGAGCGATCAAAGGGGCGGTTCCTAGCCGATTTGCAACGGTCGTACCTCCACGGCAACCATGAGCCCAGCACGCGAAACTCAAAATATGCTACAGAATCACAAATTCGGGCACGAATCAAGGGAGCGCTATTTGAATTGAAGGTGTTCAATGAGGCCGCCGAGGACGGAATGTTAGAAACACTATTTGAAGATTACACTCGGCTCCCTGAATCCGCACCCGATGAGTCAGCATACCAAATGAAGATGCCGAAGGAAACGAGTGAAATTGAAGCTATTATCGGAATGGCATACCGCGGCTACAAACTGAATGGAATGGACTCCGATGAGTTTGTCAAGTCTATTTTAGAGAATGCGATCCGGAAGGCGGAAGCTGATCACCACGGCGTCCGCATTCAAGATGTTTCTGCCGAGTTGGAACTAACGGAAGATATTGAGGTACACACCGATCCATTAGAGAAGTGGCAAAAAGACATGCCACTATCCAGATCTGAATATCAGGAACTACATGATCGACTTTCAGACAAGTTGGATCGGGAAATTCAGGTGAACGAAATGGATGATCTAATTGAACAGCATCTTGTAGACGACTAACTACACGTTCAGTTTGAAGATCCGTTCCCGGTACTCCTCCTCAATGTCTTCGTAGTACGTGTGGAGGTAGTGGCGAATCGCACCCTGATCGCTTAGTTGCGTCCCGCCAACCGTGTCCCCACGCATATACTTCACTAACTCTTGGTTCAGATCCTCTTTCACGCGCCAGTAAGTCGTGAAGTAGTGCCGGCCGAAGTGTGAGGTAATCGCCCGGTGGTCTTCGGTTTCGGCATACTCGGGGTGGAAATTCGGTTTCCACACGTCCCTGTTGATCGCGGTCTTACGCATTTGTACCCGACCGTTTTTCGAGAGGAATAGCCACGGCTCACCGTTATCAGGCCGAATGAGTAGGTAACGGACCAACACCGCCCGGAGTTCGTCGTCAAGCGGGAGTAGGCGCGGCCGGCGCGACTTGTTGCCCTTGCGGTTGTGAGGGATATACAGGGCGTTCTTGCGTCCTTGTAGACCGCTCGCGGTCCCCATGTCGTCATAGTGGTCCAGCACGTCGCTGTTCTGGATGTGTAACTCGGAGAGTTTGATGTTACACACTTCGGTCGCTCGAAGGCCGAGCTTGAGCTGTAAGACCACGATCGCCCGGTCGCGGATGTGGGTAATGTCGGACACTACATCCTGTAGTTCGTCAAGCGTCAGCCGTGGCGGCTCTTTCGGACCGCCACCGTTCAGGTTGACCGTATCCTTTGCTAATTCGATCGGGTTGTAATCCGTTGGGTGGGGAAAGGCGGCATCGTCCTGCCAATACTGATACGGCGCGTTCAGGTACATGAGGCGGTTCTTGACCGTCCCCGGCGCGTTGCCACGGTCGTCACGCAAGTAGTCTATGAAGCCCTTAACGTGGTCCTCATTCGGGCACGCGGGATGCCGATCCACGGTGCTCATGTGCTTTTTCCACTCCCGAAACGTCCGGTGGTACTCCCCGACCGCGGAATCCGATATGTCCTTGGTCGACAGTCGTTCCTCAACGTACACCTCGAATGGGTCGATCCCAGTTTCCTCGAAGGTGCTCGCGTACTGTGCAAGCGGGTCTAACTCACGGCCGAACGCGTCGGCCAATTGTCGGCGGGCGTCGTTGTCACTCATTTGCTTTCTCCAGTTTCCGGTTCCATATCTCACGCGCGCTATTCTCCGCGTCGACCACGGCCATGTGGAACGGGTTGTAGGTGTGTTGGTGCTCCGTGTGCCATAGCAACCAGTCGTAGAAGCCTTCAATCACGTTCCAGTGCTGATAGGCCCGATCGATACTGAACCGTCGCACCAACTCCGCGGACCACGCTTCCACGTCGTCAGGGCGGGCAAGGGCATGGTGTCGGCCGCGATCGTCCATGTGCTCTTTCCACCGCCGGGCGAATAGATCCCATTCCTCACTCATTCGATCCGATAGCTCAACGGTCGCCCGATAGTCCGCCCATGTGTCGCGCCCCTCATAGGCCGGAGCAAGGTTGTAGAGCCGTCGCCCGTCCGGCACGTCCGACAGTTCCTTGAACACACCAAGGCGGTCATACGGCGGTTCTGCGCGGCTCATGTCCCACCTCCCGTCGGGTAGTATTCGCCACCCTTCTTTTCGAGGTCCACACCTTCGAGCGCGTCAAGGTGGGGGTTCAACCGCTCGGGCACCGTGTCCGCGAGCCGTTGGCCGATCTCCGCGCGGGTCGCTCCGGGGTTTTGTTCCACGAACCGGCGGATCGTCTCACGCTCGCCACGGTGTAACTGGTTTTCGAGCTTGTCGATCCGGTCGCGGGCGTGTTCCAGTTCGGCTTTCAGGTCGTTGCGTTGCTCGCGTAGTTCACGGACCGTTTCGTCCGGTTCAACACTCGCGTCAAACTTCTTGCGACCGGCTTCGACCATCGCCTGTATCCATTCGGACACAGACATATCCATGTCCGCGGCGTCGGCTTTCCAATCCTCGTATTGGTCCGTCGCCGGGTAGGTCATGGCCGGTTGTGTGTCGTCGCCTGTCATGGTATGTAAGAGGGTTGCGTCCCCTCTTACTAATACTTATTCGCTTTATACCGGTCACGGCATCGTGGGGACGACACACGCCGCGGACATCGAGACTCTCGTCAACCGCGTCATCGAGCGCGGCGTGCCGCCGTACCTGCTCCGGGAGGTCGACCTCGTCGTGTTCCCGCGACAGGTCGGCGGCGATCGGTACGTCACGCAAGCCGTCGAGCCGCTCTCGCCCGACGAGTACGAGTCGCTCGACCCTGCAGCCCGTCGAAGCCGAACCGGGGACCCCAGACACGGCGGAGCGGGCGTCGTGGAGAAGGGCGGGACCGCCGTCCACTACAACACCGTCGCGTGGCGGACCGCCGACGGGACGTTCCGAATGGACGGGGTTCCGGACGCGGGAAGTACCGAACCCACCGTCGACGCCGGTGAGGGCCGCCGGATCCACGCGCTGGCTCGACTCGCGGAGCGAACGGACCGCGACGTCGAGGCGGTCGAAGCCGAGTTCGCCGCCAAGCGCCGATACGTCGAGTACCTCGTCCGTGACGGGATCGACGACTTCGACGAGCTGTTCGAGTTCCTCGCGGACCTCCGGGCGGACGAGGCCGCCACCGTGGAGCGGGCCGCGCGGATACGACGCGAGGGCGGCGGCCAGTGAGCCGCGAGGAGCAGGCGGGACACCCG
>NZ_JBHSWW010000087.1:0-8710 GCF_042661865.1 Halorubrum tibetense | reverse complement strand
AGAAGGCATTCCCGATTCCTGCTGACGGACCATGTGTCCCCCGCGTGTCTCTATCTACGAGACAGTGACGAAATCAGCCCGGGCTAAACACGTACAATTAACCTAATCGTCCACACAGTCTGCTGTTCTCCTTGGGGAGCGAAGCTGTTCACAGAGACCTACGCTCCCGAAACCATCCAGCACCAGTCACAAACCCCATCATCTGCTTCCTCAGAGACGTGGAATTCCTCACCGCAGTCGTCACAAACGAATGTATCCTCGCTCATATCCTGCGATTGGACATAGTGAAGAGTAGAGATTATTATTGTCTCCTCTGTACACCTTACCTTGGAGATAAGTATATATCTTGAGAACCGGTGTATTAGCAGTTAGTGGATACATGCGTTCTATGTGCCCTTCTTCCCAGCGTGCTTTATTGCTGACTTCACGCTCTATATTCTGCAGAGGCCACTCAACACAATCTGCATATGATAGGAGATCTGCTGCAAGACGCGCGGCCCCGATCTTGCATGACTGATAGAGTATGAGATTTGATCAGGTCTCTTTCCTCACCGGTGTTTAGAATACAGCCAGAGCGACAGCAATCACTTTGTTCTTGACCGCTAATATAGACTGAGATACAAGCTGTATAACGAGACTACCAGACAATCGATGAAAGACACGCAATAATCAGATACGATCTACAAGCCTCGGTCTCAGTTCATTACACTAACCCTCTAATATCGCTCTCACCTCCAGAAAGTACCGACGACACATGCGCGTCAGTTAGATTCCCGCCGACCAACCGTCATACGGATCATAATCGGTGAGTACACCAAGCTGGGTGACCGTTCCCCTAGTAAGGGCAACAACCCCAGCAAGTGCTACCCCATCAGTCAACCGCTTTCGGAGTTCCTCTGCCTCAATCGCCAGCTCGCTGGCATTCTTGGCATTCCGCAGTTCCTTTTCTTCTACATGGATACTAACCGCCCCACCGTTTGCGTGCTCCGACCGCATTTCAACTAGCGTTTCAAGCGGGTCAAGCCCAGCCTCTAGCGCAAGCCTCTGTGGTACAGCTTCGAACGCATCAGCAGTCGCTTCAGCGACAAGTTGCTGCCTACCTTCCACCGAATCAGCATAATCCCGAAGTTCAGCAGCGAGCGCCAGTTCGCTCGAACCACCACCGAGGACCTCTGTAGTATGCCCTGTCCGTACCGAATCAATCTCACGGAGAGCCTGTTCAAGTGCAACAAGCGATTCTTCCACCACAGTCGTATATTCAAAATCTAAAGTTCGGAATCTTTCAGCGTTGACAAGCAGACTATCGGCGATTGGCCGTGCCAGTTCTCGCGTTGCGAGTTCGTCTATTGACGTGTCAACAGAGCTTTCAATTACTGCCTTATTTTGCAGAGTCGCCAGGACGAGGCCTCGGGCTGCGGCGGGACGGTGAGGTCCACGGAGGCGCTGTTTAACATCTCCGGGCTGGAGTTGACCGGCTTGAAGTTCTTCGGCAATTTTGTCGGCACGCTTTTGTGATTTTGTTGGTTTATTCACAGATTTATCACTGCCACCGAAAAGTCCCATGAAAACCAAATTGGCTCAGCTGTATTAATAACCAAGGAGCATCTCCTATCCATCAGTCAGGTCCACGGAGATACAACCCTTGCTGTCACACTGACGATGGTGTGTTAAAATCGAGACTGGCCGGCTAATTTATCAGAATCGGTGTGAAATCAATGGTTGCCGACTGCTGATTTCACGCTCTAAGTATAGCACTGGTGATGGTTAATCTTCATTCGAGAAACCGGGGTATTTCGAATACGCCCAACAACGTTACCTGTAGGCCTCGAAGTAACGTTGATAGATCACTCAGTTAATGGTGTGCAAGACTGTTAATTGTAGCTGAGGTATTCTTCAATTCGATGATTGTCTGGTATTCGGCCTTGGCAAATTGCGAATAGTAGCTTACTCAGAGCGCATCTGCGAGACGCTCGGCGGCCTCCTCGACGCTGCCTTCGTTTTCGATGAACTGAACGGGCGCGTTTTGATCACGTGCGTACTGGAGCGCGGCAGACCGATTAAGATCCTGCTCGAAATCAATTTTGTGTTCGGTCACATCCTGGACTTTACGGCCCCTATTTCTTCGGCGTTCGAGAATCGTTGCTGGACTCGCTTCAACGAGAGCGAACGTTGTCGGCGAGACATCGCGGAGTACCTCCTCAGGGAGTCCCTCTATGTAGCCGGCCTGGGTCTCTACTGCCAGATGAGTCGAGAGGATGATATTCGTGTCTTCGGCTTCATCGGCGACGAACTCGCCCGCACGACGCTGTAGACGGCGTGTCTCTTGTTGCGAAAGTGTGGCAAGTTCTCCTCGTTCGGTCGCCAGGCCTCTCGTCGCGGCCTGTTCAAGCATTACGTCGCCGAAGTTCACCAGTTTGTACCCGTCTCCGAGTTTCTGCCGAAGCGTCTGGCAGACGGTCGACAGCCCAACACCGGTGACACCTGAGACTAGCGTGACTGACATTAGAAACTCACCTCGCTTTTGTCGTCCTGTTTTGGCATCGATCCGCGGTCGTCGTAATACCTGCGTCCGACAAATTGAGCTCCGACGCGCGTCATCAGCGTATCGTAAAGATCATCGGCTGAAGCGAACTCCTCTACTTCAGATTTCTCGATTACGGATTGGATCGTTGTGCTTTCGCCATCCGGAGGTGTCAGTTCTGTACTCCCGACAGTCTCTACGACCGTCTCCCGTGGTACTGGGAACTCTAGTTTTCTCGCGAAGAGATCACGGGTCTCTGGCAAGCGCATGTGCAGTACATGGAACCACACTGTATAATAATTATGTATGAGGTCTTCACATTCTTGTATTTCATCATTGAACTGGAACCGGTGGAAATAACCTTATCGAAACGATACTATGCGTGTGAATCAAATTAATATTGCCGAATCAGCAGAACAACTGGACGAAGACGATGAGATAGAGATCGAGGCGATGCGAAAAGACTCCTTCAGCTTCCATGTCATGCGGTTTGAACCTGGAGACGAAGATTCGATGCACGCCCACTCCGTCGATGAGATTTATCATGTCGATACAGGAAAGGCGACGCTCGTAACAGAAGAGGAGTCCATCGAAGTTGAACCAGGCGACGTCATTCATCTCGAGCCTGAAACAGACCACCAGTTCATAGACTTTGAGGGTGAGTTCGTGGTCACAGTGACGTACGCACCTGGGGAGGGATCTGAATAAATAAATCCACTTCGGAAAGAATAGATTCAGCGTTTGCGGTCAATCGACTCGCGTTCGTGGTCTGTCGGCCTATAGCGGCTTTGCTGTCCGTGGTCGGGCCCTGCTTCTGCGCGCTCGCGTTCGCGATCGGCGTCGACTAACCGTTCGAGTCGGCGTTCAAACTCCGCATCAGTGAGTTCGCCATCGACGTATTGATGTTTCAGACGGTCGATTGGCGTCTCTGAGACTGTCGAATCGTCTGTCGACCACGGCAATTTCTCACCCGCGGATACCCTGTCGGCGAGGTATCCGCCAAGTGCGCTACTGCCAACGACGTATGCTGCACCGACGAGTGTGAGCGCGAGTACCCCAACGGTTGCAGCCGGAGAGACGGTCGACGCAACTCCTGTTTGGTCGGCGATGCGACGGATGGCCTCGGTGCGATCAGTCGACCAGCGCGGCGGCGACTTTCTCGATTGGGTGTGGCGGTTTGCCGTACTGCTTTTCGTAGTCAGCCAGCTGCGAGCGACACGAGGTGCCGGGCGCGACGACTTCCTGGGCCGGAGATTCTTCGACCGCATCGAACAGCATGCGTCCGATCGCCTGACTCATCGAGTAGTGTTCAGCCTCGTAGCCAAACGAGCCAGCCATTCCACAGCAGGTGGTATCCAGCACGTCGACCTCGTAGCCCGTCCGCCGGAGCACACCAACCGCGTGGTGGTCCCGACTTGCGGCGGTCTGATGGCAATGACCGTGGTACGAGACCGTCTCGCCGCCGTCGGCGTCCATCTGCTCGTCGAGTCGGAAGGTGTCGATGTACTCCATGATGCTGTAGGTGTTGGCCGCGACGGCTTCGACATCGTCGCCGGCCAGCAGGTCGAGATAGTCCTCTTGGTACATCACCGCATCAGAGGGTTCGACGCTGACGATATCCCAGCCGGCTTCGATTTTCGGGACGAGCGCGTCGACGTTGTCCTCGGCGGTCGCCCGCGAGTGGTCGACCATTGCCTTCGAGTGGGCCGGCCTGCCGCTGTCGGTGACCTCCTCGGAGACCTCGACGTAGACGCCGGCGGCCTCCAGCGCGCGGACGGCGGCTTTGCCGACCGCGGGTTGGGTGTAGTTGGTGTACGGATCGGCGATCACCAGGGCCTTGCGGTCGGCCTCCGCCTCGGTGACTGCGGGCGTCCGCGAGTTGTCCCACTTCTGGAGCGTGTTGCGTTTGAACGTCGGCAGCTCGCGCTCGCGGGCGATGCCGAGCGTTTTCTCCATCACGACGCCGCTGCCCGGTAGCTTCGTGGCGACGTTCGAGATGGGTGCGAACGTACTGCCCAAGCTATAGAGCGTCTCGACGTTGGCGAACAGTTTGTCACGCAGCGGAATCCCCTCACGCTGGTGGTACTCGTGTTTAACCTCGGTTTTGAGTTTGGCTAGGTCGACGCCGCTCGGGCAGTCGCGTTTGCAGCCCTTGCAGCCGATACAGAGGTCGAGCACCTCGTGAACGAATTCATCCTCAAAAATGTCGTCGGGGAGATCGCCGCTCATCGACCGCCGGAGCATGTTCGCCCGCCCGCGCGTTGAGGTGATCTCCTCGTTTTCGGTTGCCCGGTAGGTTGGACACATAATCGAGCCGGTGGTATCTTGGTGGCCCTCACAGCCCGCACAGCCGTGACAGAGTTCGGTCATTCCCTGGAAGCCGTTTTCATTGGCCCACTGGAGACTCGGCTCGAAGCCGGCATCGAACTCGTAGTCCGAATCGTACCGGAGGTTCTCGGTTGGATCGAAATCGCCGCTGACGTTGCCCGGGTTAAGGAGTCCTTTCGGATCGAAGGCAGCCTTCAGCTCTTTAAACGCGCCCCAGATTTCATCGCCGTACAGCTTCCTGTTCCAGGTCGTCCGAGCGCGGCCGTCGCCGTGTTCGCCCGAGACCGACCCGCCGTACTCGATGACGAGATCAGTCACTGCATCCGAGATTTCGAGCATCGTCTCGACGCCGTCGTCGGCTTTGAGGTTTAAGAGGGGTCGAATGTGCAGCACGCCAGGTCCTGCGTGGGCGTAGTAGGAAGCGAAGGTGTCGTGCTCGTCGAACAACTCCTGAATGTCGGCGACGTACTCCGGCAGATTCTCGGCGGGCACCGCGGTGTCTTCGACAAAGGGCCAGTGTTTGTCGTCGCCGGTCCGCGAAAGCAGGATGGGAAGGCCAGCCTTCCGCATCTTCCAGAACTTGGCCTGCCGGTCCGGATCATACGCTTCGAGGGCGTCGGTGGCGTTGATCGGCTCGTCGGTCGTGATCGCCTCGGAACTGGCCTCGACCTTGGGGTCGTAGCTCGGCAGTCGGTCGGCCAACAGGTTTGCGACCTTCCCTTTGCCGTCGTCGACGTCTTCCGCGTAGAGCTCGACGA
The DNA here is from genome assembly GCF_042661865.1 of Halorubrum tibetense. Classification (GTDB taxonomy): domain Archaea; phylum Halobacteriota; class Halobacteria; order Halobacteriales; family Haloferacaceae; genus Halorubrum; species Halorubrum tibetense. The sequence continues at coordinate 3,103 of NZ_JBHSWW010000087.1, read as the reverse complement.
GTAGCGTCGAGTCTGTTCCCTCGGGGAGGATGTCGACGACAGCCTCGAACTCGGCGGTATCGCGGGCCAAATCGAGCAGAATGTCGTCCATCACCTCGACGGCCGCGGGGTCGTGTTCGAGAATCGGCGCGACATCTTTCATTGCCGAGATCACGTCGTCGTAGGTGAGCAAAACGACCGACGTCTCGTTTGGTACGGGCTCCAGCGAAACGGTCGCCTCGGTGACAATACCCAGGCTGCCCTCGCTGCCCGCGAGCAGTCGACCGACGTTGACCTTGCCGCGCTCGTCGACGTCTTCGAGCAGTTTGTCGAAGTTGTACCCCGAGACGTTCCGCATCAGGTCAGGGTATTTGTCCTCGATAGCCTCGCGCTTGTTCTGCAGAACGTCGGAGACAACCCGGTAGACCTGCTGTTTGATCGGGTCGTCGTCGGTGACCTCGGCGGCGCGCTCGTGGAGTTCCTCGATCTCCATCCAGTCGAACGTCGTCAGGGTGCCGTCGGCCAGCACGACCTCCACGGATTCGAGATAGCCGTCGGCCTTCTCGTATTTGAGCGAGTGCGAGCCGGTCGAGTTGTTACCGATACAGCCGCCAAGCACGCTTTTGTCGCCCCATGCGGGATCAGGGGCGTACTTGAGGCCGTGCTCGCTGAGCCGGTTGTTGAGTCGACCAAGGGTGATCCCCGGCTGGGCGGTCGCCGTTTCGGCCTCGGGGTCGACGTCGACGATCTCGTTGAACCGCTTTTTAAAGTCGAGGACGACCGCCTCGTTGACTGTCTGGCCGGCGAGGCTCGTGCCGCCGCCGCGCGGCAGAACGGGGATCTCGTGTTCCCAGCAGTACTCCATGACCGCCTGGACATCGTCGGTCGACTCGGGGACGACGACGCCGATCGGCAGCTGGTGGTACGCGCTGGCGTCGGTCGCAAACAGGTTGCGCGTGTAGCTGTCGAACCGCACGTCGCCGTCGACGAGGGCTTCGAGATCCGCAACGAGCTCCGGGTCCTCGATATCGTCGCTTCGGTAGTCGTAGTTACTGCGCGGATCGCTCGCCGGATCCGGGCGCGGTTCCTCGCCGGGTTGGGTAGTTTTGCTCATGGTATGTATTGACTAGGGGTGTGTTGGTGTACTGGATGAATGAATGTGTGGGTTGGTGGGTTAGAACACGGTCGGGAACACCACGTACACCGCAAGTGTAGTGAGGATGCCACCGCCGATCAGGTAGTACGCAAGCGGTATCAAGTTCAGTCGGATCACCCGCCCAGTCGCACCGACCATCCCGACGGTCGCCAGCGCGGCGATCACGTTGTGGATGGCGATGATGTTACCGATAGCTGCTCCGATCGACTGGGAGGCGACCAGAATCGTCGTCGGCATATCGAGCGCGAGGCCGACCTCGAACTGGAAGGCCGCAAACGTGATGTTGCTCACCGTGATCGAGCCGGCAACGAACGCCCCAACCATTCCGACGGTGGGCGCGATCATCGGGTACGCCGCGCCGAACGTTGAGGCGGTTCCATCCGCCAGCACGACGATCATGCTGCCGTCGACGAGCGCGCCGCCGTGGGCGTCCGTGTTCAGCATGATCTCGACCATTGCGATGACAAAGAACAGCACGATGGCCGGCGAGACGATCTTGCCACCGGCCTCTTTCCATGCGCCGGTGACCTCCGAGCGGTCCATGCCGAACAGCGGGACGGCGACCAGCGCGCTAACGAGGAGCCAGGTGCCGGGGACGTAGGCCCACCGGATCGCGCCCTCTAGTCCGGTGCCGAAGACGTCCCAGCCGATTGCCAGAATCGGGCCTGCCTGGAGGAACGCTGCAAGCGGTTCGATCATCCGGGTGGCGATCAGCAGCACAGCCAGAATGATGTACGGCGACCACGCACGCAGCAGTCCCATCGAGGGCGTCGAGTCGACCCCAGTGTCGGTTCCGGCACCGGCCTCGGATTTGGCCTCTTCGCCGCCGGGTTCAATCGAGCCGACCCAGTGGTCGGGCCACTCGTCGCGTGGCGGGAAGTCCCAGTCGTCTTTCGGTTCGAGGTAACCCGCCTTGAGGAGGCCCACAACAACGCCGCCGCCGATCATCGCCGCGAACAGCGACGGAAGCTCTGGGCCGATGAGATACGCCGTGGCCACGTACGGAATCGCGAAGGCGAATCCGGAGACCACTGCCAGCGGCACCACACTCATCACGGGTTTGATCGTCCGTTCTTCGCCGAAGAAGTAGACGACCATCCCGACCGCCACAAGCGGCATCAGTATGCCCAGTATACCGTTGAACATCGCAGCGTACACGCCAGCCTCAGCCGAGTACTGTGCGACGGTCAGTCCGGTGCCGTCAGCGATCTGCTGTTCGACGGCTCCCAGCGGCGTTTCATAGCCGACAATAATCGGTGTGCCAACCGCGCCGAATACGGTCGCGATTGCGTGGCCGATCAGCGCGGCGATCACCGCCGCCAGCGCGGGGAAGCCAAGCGCGAGCAACAGCGGCGCGACAACCGCTGCGGGCGTTCCGAAGCCGGCGACACCCTCCATAAACGTCGCCAGGAAAAACCCGAGGAGGATAATCTGGACCCGCCGGTCGTCGCTGATCGTCGCAAAGCCGGTGTTGATCCGGTCGACCGCGCCCGAGCGCATCAGGGTATACAAGAGCACGAGCGCGCCGAAGACGATCCAGAGGATCTCGATGGCGGCCATCACGCCTGTCAAACTGGCTGCGGCGACGTACTCCAGTGGCATCCCCCAGACGACAAACGCGATGACGGCCGCTGCAAGCCACGCAATCGGCATCACGCGCGTGGCCTCCCACAGCAGGCCGACCAGCAACACCGCGACGATCAAAAGCGGTGTGAGCGCGAGGAGTGTCTCAAACATTGGTCTCACCACGCAGCCACAATGCCGAACGGTCGGCGAGACTGACAGCATCTATCTGATGGTTGATACACGTCCCGTCGTGGCCTGTTGCCTGTGGCTTTTGTCGCATATTGAATCAGTTACCGCATCACCTGATTGGTCGTGTTGCAAAGCGGTCTAGAGTTTGCCTCTGGTGCTCTCAACTGAGAGTTCACAGCTCATTGCTGTTTTGGTCGATCGTTGGAGCAGTTC
>NZ_JBHSWW010000086.1:0-8767 GCF_042661865.1 Halorubrum tibetense | reverse complement strand
GCATCCGGCGAGGTCGTCCAGCGGACGGGGACCGTCGGCAGCGGTCGACAGGGCCTCCACCGTGTCCAGCACGACGGCGACACCGGTCGCTTCGTCGCCGTGAACGCCGCCGGTCAGCCAGAGCGTCGGCCCGGGGTCGACCCCGTTGGCGACGATCACCGGGAGTCGTTCGGCCGTTCCGGTCGGCAGGTCGGCGACATCGAGCCAGCCGCGATCGACCTCACCGGGAGCAGCGCTCGCGGTTCCGAGCTCGATCGGGGCGTCGGTCGGATCCATGCGCGGAGTTCAGTTGAGATGATATAAAAGGGCAGTCCTGTCGGGAGGGACAGATCCGTCGTCGGATCCGGGGTGAGGATATCAGTCGGATCCGTTCGTCCGGACATGGGATCGTCCGGACCGATCGGCGAACGAGGGGCGTTTCTCGATCGGTAGCGGGAGTGCGTGTAATAAGACGGCTGGGACCGTCGATTACGCGTGATCGAACGGTGTCGTTGGCGATCTCGTTTGATAGAGCGACGACAGTGAAACCGCACAAAACCCAGCTGTTCGCTTATAAATAGTCGAACGTAGATCGACGGGGCACACGGCGGAACCCCGTTTCCCTCTCGCCCGCGCCGCGACCGCCGGAAGGCGGTCACGGGGTTTCACCACGTAAGCAAGCGAGACCGCCGGTCTCGACCCAGTCCCGCTCGCTTCGCCGCGCGGGCTGCGGCTTCCGTGTCCTCACTCGCTCCCTCCGGTCGCTCGCGGGACCGCACCTCACACCTCCCCAGCCTCGCCGGGTCGGCTGGTACAACCCGCCGACCCGGCATCCTTCGCACGCGATCCGAGCGGCCGTCGTCGACGGCCGCTCGGAAGCGCGCGCCACCGAACCGAGTGTAAGTGCTGCTCGCTGTCGCGTGATACTACTTATATACTACGTTGCCGGCGGCGGCACGTTCCGTTGCGTCTCTCGACTGCACGGACCGGACAGGTGTGAACTGACGGCGCGGTCGAGCGGGACGGCAGCGGACGGCAGCGGTGGGGAGCACCGTCAATTTATACGAGAACCCGCTCCAGCGCGACGACGGTACCCGACTCCGCGTCGGGGTCGCCGACGAACCGTCCCAGACAGATCGCCGTGCCGTTCGGCGTGTAGCAGGCGACGAGCGGGTCGTCGTCGCCGTCGGGTTCGTCCTCGCTCGCGAGCCGGTCGTCGACGTCGATCACGCCGGGGGCGTACACGGGCGCACCGGTCGCGACGGAGCACGCGGCGGAGGGTGCGATCGTCACTGCGGGGAGGTGAACGAGGGCGTCCTCGGCCGGGCGGACGACCTCTCGGAGGAGCGCCTCGTCGCCCTCCGCCGCCCATGCGAGGGCGTCCGTGAGGTCTTCGAGCGTGTGAAGCGTCGTGTCGTCGAACGGGTCCGTCGCGGTGCGCCGCAGGTGACCCATGTGTGCGCCGACGCCCGCGGCGAGCCCCAGATCGTGACACAGTTTTCGGACGTACGTTCCCGACTCACAGCCGATCCGGAGGAGGGCACGCCGCTCTGCGAGCTCGAGAACGTCGAGCGAGTGGACCGTCCGGGTTCGCAGCCGTCTGGTGACGGCGCTCTTTCGCGGGGGTTTCTGATAGATCTCCCCCTCGAACTCGGCGGCGACCTCCCGGAAGTCGGCCGGGGCGGGACCGTGGAGTTCGAGCACCGAGACGTACTCTTTCGACCCCTCCAGGAACACCTGCGCGGCGCGGGTGGCCGTCCCGGTGAGCGTGGGGAGACAGCCCGTCACCTTCGGATCGAGCGTGCCGGCGTGAGCGACACCGTCGATCCGAGCGCCGTCCGGTTCCAGCGTCTCCAACGTGTCGTTGATCGCGTCGCGAACCCACGCGGAGAGCTGGTGGGAAGACGGCCCCGCGGGCTTGTCCACGTTGACGACGCCGAACCGCAACAGCTCCGGGACCGAGCGCTCGCTCGGCGCGGGTCTGAGCGGGTCCATGTCGGGGTCGGCGTCTCGGTCAGTGGTCATCGTGTCGTCGTGTCAGCGGTGTATCGACGGTCTGTCGGTGGTCTGTCGGCGGTCTGTCGGCGGTCTGTCGGCGGTCTGTTGGCGGTGCGTTATCGGTCGTTCGATCCACGCGTCCACGTCTCTCGGTTTGGTCGCGGATCCGGTTAGAACCCGTGAGAGACGCCCTCGATCGGCGCTTTCCCTTCGTCGTAGTCGTCGTCGTACGCCTCGATGGTCGCCACGAGCACGTCGAGGAACTCCTCCGGCGGCCACCGAGCGGTGTTGTACGCGGCGTCGTAGATCGAGAGGTCGTCGATGTCGATGTCGTAGTACTCCAGGTAGCGTTTCCGCTCGGAGGTCTCCCGTCGGACGGTCTCTTCACGGGCGCGGCCGACCGATTTCCCTTCGCGGTCCGCGATCCGTTCCGCGCGGACCCCGACGGGGGCGTCGAACCAGAAGCGGAGGTCCGCGTGGTCGCCGGCGAGCCAGCCGGCGAGGCGGGATTCGAGGACGAGCCCGTCGCGGGTCGTCGCGATCTCGTGGAGCCGGCGGTCGAGGTCGCGGTCGATCTCGTCGTCGTCCTCCGCGTGTTCGTTGAACTCGACGGGCGTCATCCCGTGGTCGGCGGCCATCCGTCGAAAGATGTCGCCGCCGGAGACGTGTTCCAAGTCCAACGCCCCGGCGAGCCCCGCGGCGTTCGTGCTCTTCCCGCTTCCCGGCGGGCCGGAGACGGTGATCAACATATCCGACATCCGGTAGGGTCGTTCAAAACCGTTGTCGTTCGCCGGCGAACAGGCGGCCGCTCCAGTCGACGTTCACTCCCCGGCGGTCGCCGCGCTCATCGACCAGACCGCGACGAGCCCGAGGAGGACGGCGGGGATGAGCGGGAGCACCAGATACGTCCCGAAGAAGGTGAGACCGAACGAGCCGGCCACGTACGGGTACGCGTAGATAACACCGGGGATCACGAGCACGCAGGTCAACAACACGCCGGTCAGGGCCCATCCCTTCCGACCGAACCCGTCGGGCCCGGTCGCTTGTGACTCGGGATCGTGGCCTGCGCGGTCGGCCCCCTCCTGGTCGGGGTCACCGCCGCCGGGGCTCCCCTCGGTGTCGCTCTCGGAGTCCGCTCCCGGGGTGTGGACGTACCCGCTGTCGCCGTCGGCCTCAGAGCTCACTGTCGGGTATTACGACTACCTTCCCAAAGCCCTCTCGGTTCTCGATCAGTTCGTGGGCGCGGGCCGCCTCACTCATCGGGAGCGTCTCGCGGATCCGCGGCTCGAACGTGCCGTCCCAGACGAGCTCGAGGACGTCGTCGACCTCGCCGGGTGTCGCCATCGTCGACCCGATCACGGACAGCTGGTTCCAGAAGATCCGGTTGAGCCCCGCGTCCGGGTTCGGGCCGGTAGTCGCCCCACAGGTGACGAGTCGGCCACCCTTCGCCAGCGACTTCAACGAGTCGGGGTACGTGGCCGCGCCGACGTGATCGACGACGACGTCGACGCCGCGGTTTCCGGTCAGCTCGGCGATCTCGTCGGCGAAGTCGTTCGCCTCGTAGTCGATGACGTGGTCGGCCCCGCAGTCCTCGGCGTGGCGGAGCTTCTCCTCGGTGGAGGCGGTCGCGAACACCTCACAGCCGGCGTGGTCGGCGATCTGGACGGCGGCGTGGCCGACACCGCCCGACGCGCCGAGTACGAGCACGTTCTCGCCCGCTTCGATGTCCGCCCTGGTCTGGAGCATGCGCCACGCGGTCTGGAAGACGAGCGAGACGGAGCCCGCGACCTCCCAGTCGACGCCATCGGGAACGGGGACGAGGTTCTCGGCGGGAACGGCCGCGCGCTCGGCGTGGACGCCGCGGACGTGTTCACCGATGATGTGGAACGAGACGCACAGCGACGGCTCGCCGGCACGGCAGAACTCGCACTCGCCACAGGCGACGCCGGCGCTCACGGCCACGCGGTCACCGGGTTCGAACCGAGTTACGCCGTCGCCGACGGCCTCGACAACACCGGCAGCGTCGCTACCGGGGATGTGTGGCATCTCCACGTCGATACCGGGGAGACCGCGACGGGTCCAGACGTCGAGGTGGTTCAACGCGCCCGCCTTCACGTCCACGAGGACCTCGTCGCGGCCGGGTTCGGGATCGGGGAATTCACCGTACTCGATCACGTCGCGGTCGCCGTGGGCGTCGAACTGGACAGCCTTCATAGACGTATCCACCCTCGGTACCCACTAAACAGTACGGCAAACGGAAACCCGGGCCTCACGATTCGGCTGAGCACGACCTCGGTTGCGCACGACTCCGGTCACATGCAACTCCGGGTACATACGACTCCGGCTACACGCGAACCGACGTCGACTCGGGTCCGCACGCATCCGCCGGCTAGCAGGATGCGAACGCCACACAACCCCCCACGGCTTTCGTGATGTTTAAGTACGGAACGGTGGACTGTACGAACGCACGAACTGCAGGGGTGTCGGGCCCCGAGTCCGGAAGGGCGATGATACAACGCGGGTTGCGGTAGCCAAGCCTGGCCCAAGGCGCAGGGTTGCTAACTCTGTGGCGTCACTGCCTCCGGGGTTCGAATCCCCGCCGCAACGCTCGAACCGACCGAGTACCGCCGGATTCGCGCCGGTAGGACTCACTGCGATCAACACATGAGCACGGAAGAATCACAGGACGACTCGCCGGAGGAGGCGGAGAACCTCCAGTACTTCGTTCGGATCGGGGATGCGGACCTCGACGGGACGAAGACGGTCGAGCGAAGCCTATCTGAACTCAGCGGCATCGGCACGCGCATGGCGCGACTGGTTGCCGAGGAAGCCGGTGTGGACCGAACCGCCACGTTCGGTCTCCTCGACGAGGAGGAGATCGAGACGGTGGTCGACATCACCGAGAACCTCGAGGACCACGTCCCGTCGTGGATGACTAACCGACAGAACGACTTCTTCACCGGGGAGACGACCCACATCGTTGGCACGGACGTGAGCGAGAAGCGTCGTCACGACATCAACCGGATGAAGCAGATCGAATCGTACAAAGGCGTTCGACACAAGCGCGGCCAGAAGGTCCGCGGACAGCGCACGAAGTCCACGGGCCGGACCGAGGGCACGATCGGTGTCAACGTCGAGGAGATCCGCGAGGAGATGGCGGAAGACGAAGCGGGTGACGACGAATGAGCACCGGCAAGAACACCAAGGGCTACGAGACGCCGAACCACCCGTACCAGGGCGAGCGCATCGCCGAGGAGTCCGATCTCCTCTCCCGGTACGGCCTGAAGAACAAAGAGGAGCTCTGGCGTGCCCAGTCCGAACTGCGTCGCATGCGTCGTGAGGCCCGACGCCTCCTCGGCGAGGCGCAGGGCGATGTCGAGGCGGCCCAAGACGCGGGTGCGGAGTTCGTCACCCGACTCCGACGGATCGGGATCCTCGGCGACAACGACGACATCTCGACGGTCCTGTCGCTCGACGTGACGGACCTGCTCGAGCGTCGGCTCCAGACGGTCGCGTACCGTCAGGGGTTCGCCTCCTCGACGAGTCAGGCCCGCCAGTTCATCGTTCACGGTCACATCACCGTCGACGGCGCACGCGTCACGCGCCCATCGGTGAAAGTCGACGTGAGCAGTGAAGGTGCCATCGCCTTCGACGAGAACAGCCCGCTCGCGGACGATCTCCACCCCGAGCGCGCGGAGTCACAGGAGTAACCCATCATGAGTGAATCCGAGGACGGAAAGTGGGGCATCGCCCACGTGTACGCATCGTTCAACAACACGCTCATCACCGTCACCGACGAGACGGGCGCCGAGACGATCGCCAAGTCGTCCGGCGGGACCGTGGTGAAGCAGAACCGCGACGAGGCGTCGCCGTACGCCGCGATGCAGATGGCGGAGGTCGTCGCCGAGCGCGTCAAGGAAGCCGGACTGGAGGGCGTTCACGTTCGCGTGCGCGGCCCCGGCGGTAACCTCAACAAGTCGACCGGCCCGGGCGCACAGGCGACGATCCGTGCGCTGTCGCGAGCCGGCGTCGAGATCGGCCGCATCGAGGACGTCACGCCCATCCCGCACGACGGGACGAAGGCCCCCAAGAACAAGCGAGTCTGATATGACGGGAGCCGATTTCGACGTGGAGTTCGTCGAACGGGACGATCGCAGCGCGCGGGTGCTGATCCGCGGGCTCACGCCGGCGTTCGCGAACGGTATCCGCCGTGCGATGATCGCCGACGTCCCTACCTTCTCGATCGACACCGTGCGGTTCGTCGAGAATTCCTCCGTGATGTTCGATGAGATGATCGGGCTACGGCTGGGGCTCATTCCCCTGACGACGCCGCTCGACGAGTTCGAGGTCGGCGATACGGTCACCCTCGCACTCGACGTCGAGGGGCCGGCCACCGCGTACTCCGGGGATATCGAGTCCGCGGAGCCGCTCGTCGAAGTCGCCGACGAGAACGTCCCGATCATCGAGCTGAAGGAAGGCCAGCGGCTGGAGTTCGAGGCCGACGCGGTGTTGAACACCGGAAAGGAGCACGCCAAACACCAGGGCGGCGTCTCCGTCGGCTACCGACATCTCCAGCGAGTCACCGTCGAGGACGACCTCGGCGAGTTCGACGACGAGGAGCCGCGGATCCTCCGCGGCGTGATCGAGACGCCGGACGGCGAGATCGTCGTCACCGACGAGTTCGACAACGACCTCTCGGAGCGGTTCCCCGGGAAGGACGTGCGCGTCGAGGACGTCCCCGGTGCGTTCGTCTTCCACATCGAGACCGACGGCTCGTTTACCGTCGACGAACTGCTGCTTCGCGCGATCGACTCCATCGAGGAGCGCGCGGACGAACTACGAACGAAAGTCGCGGTATAAGATATGTCCGTCCTTCGAACCACCCGCACGGCGCTCGCCCCTGTCGAAAGCGACGCCGCCGTCCCGGGCGTCGGGACCGAAAGTGGTTTGAAGGGAGCCGGAGTATCCAGGAGTGCACGCAGGGATAGCCAAGTCAGGCCAACGGCGCAGCGTTCAGGGCGCTGTCCTGTAGAGGTCCGCAGGTTCAAATCCTGCTCCCTGCACTCCGTTTTTCACCAACCCACAAATGGGGAGGAACAGCTATGAGTAGCAAGACGAATCCGAACTTACAGAACCTCATCGCCGATCTGAAGTCGGTCTCGCGTGACTCCGATGCCGCCGTGTGGCAGGACGTCGCCGACCGACTGGAGAAGCCACGGCGTACCCACGCCGAGGTCAATCTAGGTCGCATCGAACGGTACGCGAACGAAGACGAGACGGTCGTCGTCCCCGGCAAGGTGCTGGGAAGCGGCGTCCTGAACAAGAACGTCACCGTCGCCGCCGTCGACTTCTCGGGCACCGCCCGCACGAAGATCGATCAGGCCGGCGAAGCGGTGTCGCTCGCACAGTTCGTCGAACAGAATCCCGAAGGAAGCAACGTCCGGGTGATCCGATGAGTCTCGCGAAGATCGACGCGGACGTCGTCGTCGACGCTCGCGACTGCATCCTCGGTCGCGTCTCCTCGAAGGTCGCACAGCGCGTCCTCGACGGCGAGACGGTCGCGGTCGTCAACGCGGAGCACGCGGTCATCACGGGTAACGAGGAGGCGACGATGGAGACGTACCAGACACGCGCCGACCTCGGCTCCGACAGCGGCCCCTACTACCCGAAGCGCCCGGATCGCATCTTCAAACGTGCGATCCGTGGTATGCTTCCGTACAAGACGGAGGCGGGCCAGGAGGCGTTCTCGAACGTCCGCGTGTACGTGGGTAACCCCTACGAGCGCGACGAGGACGTCGAGAGCGTCGTTCTGGAGGGCACCTCGCTGGACCGACTGTCGAACATCAAGTTCACCACGCTCGGGGCGGTCTCCGAGTCCTTGGGAGCCAACGTCACATGGTAACTAACACCTCAGGCAAGAAGAAGACGGCAGTCGCCCGCGCCACCGTGCGTGACGGCGAAGGCCGCGTTCGTATCAACTCCCAGCCAGTCGAGCTGGTCGAACCGGAGCAGGCACGCTTGAAGATGCTGGAGCCGTTCCGTATCGCCGGCGACGACCTGCGCGACGGCGTCGATATCGACATCGATGTCGCCGGCGGCGGGTTCAGCGGCCAGGCGGACGCGGCGCGGACCGCCATCGCCCGCGGGCTCGTCCAGCACCTCGGCGACGCCGAGCTGCGCGACGCGTACATGAGCTTCGACCGCACGCTGCTGGTCAACGACGTTCGCCAGTCCGAACCCAAGAAGTGGGGCGGACCGGGCGCGCGTGCCCGCTACCAGAAGTCCTACCGCTGAGGTGATCCAGTCATGATGATCCCCGTCCGGTGTTTCACGTGCGGCAACGTCGTGGGTGAACACTGGGAGGAGTTCAAGGAGCGCGCTCGCGAGGGCGACGAGGATCCGGGCGAGGTGCTCGACGACCTCGGCGTCGACCGCCACTGCTGCCGGCGGATGATGGTGAGCCACCGCGACCTCGTCGACGTCGTCTCTCCGTACCAGTAACCATGTCAGAACAACGCTACAATCGATACGAGAAGGCCCGGATCCTCGGGGCACGCGCCTTACAGGTGTCGTACGGGGCACCCGTGCTCATCGAGACGAACCAGACGGAGCCGATCCTTGTCGCCGCCGAGGAGTACGACGCGGGCGCGCTCCCCTTTACCGTCCGGAGGGAGTCGAGCTGATGACCCGGATCACGAACGTGTCGCTGCGCCGGGTGCTCGACTCGCGCGGCAACCCGACCGTCGAAGCCGACGTGCTGACCGAGTCCGGCGGCTTCGGCCGCGGGGCG
>NZ_JBHSWW010000085.1:0-8829 GCF_042661865.1 Halorubrum tibetense | reverse complement strand
AGCGGACGCTCGCGGGCGACGCGCCGGCGGGGTTCACGACCCCCGCGGGGGCGTTCGGATGGGCGTTCGTCGACGCCGTCGACGGGGTAACGTGGGCCGATCAGTCGCGGTCCGCGTCCTCGGCGACGAGGTCGTCGTAGCGCGCCCCCGTCTGTTTCAGCGTCTCCGTCGAGTAGAGCCGCTCGTGGTCGAACGGGAGGTGTTCGGACGCCAGCTCGTCGATCTTCGCGTCGACTGCCTCGGCCTCGCGACCGTGGATCATCGTGAACATGTTGTACTCCCAGTCCTGATCCGGACGCCTGGGGCGGTGATAACACAAGGTGACGTACGGGAGGCTCCCGACCGCCTCACCGCGGTCGTCGAGCTCGTCGTCCGGCACGTCCCAGACGACCATGCAGTTGTTCGTGAACCCGGTGACGATGTGGTTGACGACACAGCCGATCCGCTTGATACAGCCGTCGGCAAGCAGACGCTCGACCGCCGCGAGCACGTCGTCGACCGGGGAATCGATCTCGGCCGCGACGTCGGCGTACGGGGTCGCCGACAGCGGGAAGCCGTCCTGGATCGCTAAGAGCAGGTCGGCCTCCAGCGGGCTCAGGTCGCCGCGGGCGTCCTCGGAGATACGGGTGGCGGAGACGTCCGTCCGATCGATCGACTCCCTCGCGAACCGGTCCCGGTTGACCACGGGGAACTCCAGATCGATGTAGTAGTCGGTCAACATCGGGAGGTTCAACACGTCACAGCCGGTTCGCTCCGCGATCTCGGCGAGTATCTCGTCACGCTTCTCCCGGGAGCCCGCAGTAACGACGAACCACTGGTTCCACTCGTGCTCCCGGCGGTAGTTGTGGTTCACCTGACGGTAGCCGTTGATCACGTCGGCGATCTCGTCGAACCGCTCCGACGGGGCCCGAACGGCCGCCAGCGTCGAGGAGCCGATCACGGGTGGGTTCAACACCGCACCGAACCGACGAAAGACGCCTTGTTCCCGGAGGTCACGGACGCGGTCGAGGAGTTCGGTGGCGTCGACCTCAGTGCCCGTCTCGGCGGCGATCTCGGCCGCGACCCGCTCGAACGGCCGTTCCTCGACGGGGAATCCGCTCTGGTACTCGTCGATGAGCGCGGCGTCGACCGCGTCGATCCCGGCCCGCCAGTCGGCGTCGAGACTCATTATCGCGATCAGGGGACGGAGCTATCTACCGGTTTCGGAGGACGAGGCGTCAGCGGGGTGCACGGCCCCGTTCAGTCGTCGCCGGAAGCGTGGCCCGGCAGTGGCGAGAACGCCCGCGCGCTCGCTTCGAGCTCCGCCGTCGAACAGCCGCCGACGGTCGCGGCCTGTTCGAGCGTCAGCGTGCGGGAACGATACAGCGTTAGCGCGGTCGCCACGGATTTGGACGTCATCGGGTACGAGTACGATCTAGATGGACATGTATATAACTCTAACGCCGTAAGCATACTACAGTAGAACTACTATCTCGTAGAAAGAAACATTTGTGTGCTTATTTTCCAGAAATTACCTGTATCGATCAGAAATTGTACGTCACATAGTACCAAGGTCGGTGCCGCATCCGGGTGGCTGTCCCGCGCGTCGTCGCTCGCGCTCGGCCGTTAGGCGGATGTTCGGCTCGTGTTGGAGTCGTAACGCGTCGTGTCTCGGGTCATGGTGGGTCGTGTTTGGGGTCGCAGCGGGTCGTGCCCGAGGAGACGGCACGGTGACCGTTCCCAAGGGACGGGAGCCGAGCGGGAGGCTTTTCGTTCACAAACCCGAACGAAGCGTATGGCTCAGGCGACACAGGAGTTCGGCGAGTGGCCCCTCAAACGGTTGATGACCGAGGTCTGTGGTTCCGGCCACAAGTCGGCCGACGACCTCACGCGCGCACAGGCGACCGAGGCGTTCGAGCGGGTTCTCGCGGACGAACCCGACCCGACGACGCTCGGCGCGTTCTGGCTCGCGAACCGGTGGAAGCGGAACACCGCCGAGGAGCTCGGGGCGTACGTCGACGTGATGTGCGAGCGCGTCGAGTACGCGGAACCCGACTGTGATCCCGTCGACTGCGGCGCGAACTACGACGGGAAGGGTCGGACCGCGATCCTGGGGGTGGCCGCCGGGGCCGTGGCGGCCGCCGCCGGCACGCCGGTCGTCGTCCACTCCGGCGACCGCGTCCCCACGCAGAAACAGGACGCGTACAAGCACGTCCTCGACGAGCTGGGCGTGGGAACGGAGCTGACGCCCCGCGACTCCGCCGAGATGGTCGACGAGACCGGCTTCGGCTTCTACTATCAGCCGGCGTTCAACCCCGCGATCGACGACCTGTTCGAGCGGCGGGATATGATGGGGGTTCGGACGTTCGTCAACACGATCGAAACGCTGGCGAACCCGGCGGGCGCGTCGGTCCACCTCGGCTCCTTCTACCACCTCGCGTTCGCGAAGAAAGTCGTCGACACGTTCGGCGAGAGCGAGTTCCACGACCTCGACCGCGTGTTGATGTTCCAAGGGATGGAGGGGTACGACGATGTCCGCCCCGGCTACACGAAGGTTGCGGAGTGGGACGCCGCAGGCGACGACGGCGAGCCCGTCTTCGACGACTTCGAGATCGAGACCGCCGAGTACGGGATGGATCTCGAGGAAGAAGACCTCGCAGTGGACGAGGTCGCCGTCGAGTCGGCGGCGATCACCGAGGCGGTCCTTGCCGGCGAGCGCGACGGGCCCTTCGCCGATGCAGTCGCCGTCAACGCCGCGCTTCGGATCTACGCCCGCGGGGACGTAGACTCCATCGAGGCCGGACTGGAAGCGGCCCGCGAAGCCATCGCGGACGGCTCCGCGCTCAGCGTGCTCGAGGACCTCCGCGAGTTCTGAGCGGTCGGCGACGGCGGGGGCCTCGTCTGACACCGGTAGCGACACCGGGCAAACGCCGCGATTCCCGGGGAGCCCGGCCGAAAGCCGGGATATCGATACCGAGCGGGACGAACTCCGGACGAATTTTGGACTGAGTTTGGAAAGGGGTCTTGAGTGCGGAACCCCTAGCTCAGCTGTACAGATCATGATCCACGATAACGCACCACAATATGCCGACGTGTGAACACTGTCAGGCGCACGTTTCGGAGCGGTTCGCCCGGGTGTTCGCCGACAAGCGGGGACGGATCCACGCGTGTCCGAACTGCTCCGCGAACGCCGGGATCGCGGAGGTCGCGAAAGAACGGGCCCACGACGCCCGATCGTGATCGGACTGTAAAAACGCCTTATCTCTCCGGAGCGGGCGGCATCGACCGCTTGTGCGCACTCCGCTCGTACAGCTCGACGACGCGGTCAACGGCCTCGGTGGGGACGCCGAGCTCGCGGATCGTCGCCGAGCGCGAGAGTCCGCCGTCGACGTGGACTGCGAGGATGGCGTCGACCGTGTCGTAATCGAGACCCATCTCCGCAGCGTCGGTCTGTCCGTCCCACATCCCGGCGGTCGGTTCCTGCATCACCAGGTCGCGAGGGACGCCGACGTGGGCGGCCAGCTGGCGGACCTGCATCTTGTAGAGGTTCCCGATCGGGTTACAGTCGACCGCTTGGTCGCCGTACTTCGTGAAATACCCCGTCATCGCCTCCGCCCGGTTGCCGGTCCCGAGCACGATCCGGTTCTCCGCGTTGGCGACGAAGTAGTTCAACACCGCGCGGGTCCGGACGTACACGTTCCCCGTCGCCATGCGATCGTCGGCCGCTTCGGGCATCGCGTCGAAGAACGCCTCCGCGATCGGCTGGATCTCGATCACGTCGTAGTCGATCCCGAGCTCGTCGGCGACCCGCTCGGCGTCACTCATGACCTCGGGGTCGTTCACCGCCGCGGGCATCGTGATCCCGTGGAGGCCCTCCGGCCCGAGCGCCTCGACCGCGAGGTACGCCGTGAGCGTCGAGTCGATCCCGCCCGAGAGGCCGAGGACAGCCCCCTCAGTACCGGCGTCGGCGACGAGGTCCGTAATAAATGAGACGATGCGATCGCGGGTCGTTTCCAGCTCCGACTCCGACATGCGGAGGTCGATCGGCGGGTCGTCCGACAGCAACACCGACCCTTGCGAGGTCTGGCTCATACGAGGGGAGAAGGGCTGAGACGACTAATACCTCCCCGTCAGCACAGGAAGTTGGACGCATGTCGAGTTCCGAGTCGATCGAGCGGCTTGATCCGTCTGAACCCCATCGGAACCGCCGATATCAGCGAGCAGTGGCTGGTTTCGTGTGTTTCGCGATGGACGGAGGAAGTGTTCAGCAGCGTGGTTGCAACGACGATCAAGTCGTCGGTGTCCAGTAGGAGCGATCAGTTATCGGTGTTGAGTGATAGTGAGACGACAATTACTTGAACGGCATCGGCTGCTACTGCTTGTGGAGCCGATGTCGATCGATGAAGAGCTCTACACCCCCACCGTGACGAACGAACTCGACCGGTGCCGGCTGCCCCGGTGCGGGCGTCGTGAACGTAAGCGTTGCAAGCGAGGGGTCGTCCGGAACGAGCGTGTACGTGTCCTCGATCGGACCGACCGAGAGTTCGAGCGAGAGCATCCCGCCCTCTTCGGAAACGGTCGCCGTCGTGACCCCGCGATACGCTTCGTACTCGCCAGTGAGTTCGGATACCCGCCTACGGTATCCGATCGACGGAACCACGTCTGCCGGCTCTTCACCGAGCAGCAAGGCAACGATACCCTGACCGATCTCGGTTGGGTGAACCTCGGGCTGTGCGGCACAGCCGAGCGCGAACCCGAGGCCGTGTTCGGGAAGAAATCCGATCGCGGACGAAGACGTAAGCAGCGATCCGCCGTGTCCGATGAGGGTCGTCCCGGCGATATCGTGAATCGACCACCCGTAGCCGTACCCCTCCCCGTAGCGTGGGAGCGGGTCGATATGGGATTCGTGCGCTCGTGCGAGGAGGTCCTCGCTTACGAGCCGGGTATCCGCGAACACACCACCGGCGAGATTGAACTGTAGGTAGTTTCCGAGGTCAGTCGTAGCGGTGATCAACCCACCGGGGCCGTACGAGAGCTCGCGTGCGGGAAACGATGTCGCTACGTACTCGCCGTCATCGAGCAGGTACGGCGTTGCGCGATCGTCGAAGGAGTCGTACGCATCAGCATCGAACGTCGAGCGATCCATCGACAGCGGCGTGAGGATCTCGTCCGTGACGTACTCCTCGAACGGCTGGCCGGTAGCCGATTCGACTGCATGTGAGAGGAGAATGTACCCCGTATTGTTGTACATAAACCGGCCAGCGGAGTGTTCGTCCCGTTCGTCACCGACACCGTCGACGTGGTAATAGAGATCGTCGGTGTCACCCAGCGGAACGCCGACATCGTCCATGCCCGCCTGTCGAGCAAGCAGGACGGCCGACGTGCTCAAAGACGGGATCCCGGAGCTGTGGCTCAGTAGCTCGTGGATCGTGACCTCGTCAGCACCCTCGAACTCGGCGTCAGTGTGCTTCTCGATCGGGTCGTCGAGTTCGAGTTCGTTTCGGTCGACACACTGTAGTACCGCAAGTGCAGTGAACGACTTCGTGACGGAGGCAAAGCCGTACAGCGTTTCCGGCGTTGCAGGGTCGTTCGTTTCGAGGTGCCGAGCCCCGTATCCGGATCGGTAGAGCGTTTCGGTCTCGTCGACGATCGTCACGCTCGCACCGGGTGCAGCCGTATCGGTCAGCCACTCGTACACGAGCTCGTCGATCCGCGAACGGGTGGTCGTCGAAAGTACATCCGCCATTGCCGTCACGACGCGTGGAGCCGTCAAAAGCGTTCGTAGAAGGTGGGCTGACGTTTCGGTATCGGCGTCTCGGACAGCCCGTTCGGAAGGTCGGCGGTGAGACCGCCGATCTCAGTGCGCTTCGTGGACGTGCTCGCGGAGCGCGTCCGTGCCGTCGAACCGTTCGTTACAGACCCCGCACGTGTCGTGGTGAAGCGGGAGGTGCTGGGTCAGGGCGGCCGCCGTCTTGAACTCCGTGTCACAGTCCGCGCATGTGATCGCCATTGTGTTATTAACTTAGGCGCAAACATATATAAACGTTTGTTACTATTGAGGATAAGTACATTGCCATAGGTTGTTAACTACCACGTCTCGCTATAGTAGCCCGTCGGCGTCCGCCAGCAGCAGCCCCTCAAGCGTCGCGTCGTTCGTCGGGGGCTCGCGCGCCGTTTCGAGCGCCTCGTCGATCGGGACCGCATGCGGGACGAGGAACTCGTTGCTGTCGGCCTCGACGTCGACCGGTTCGAGCCCCTCGGCGAACACGTACCCGCGTTTGTGCCGAAGCACGCCCGTCGAACACCACACTTCCTGTAACAGCGCGGTCGATGCGGGGTCGAAGCCGGTCTCCTCGGCGAGCTCGCGCGCCCCTGCCTCGGTGTACGACTCCCCCGGCTCGACGATCCCCGCGGGCAGCTCCATCTGGGTGGTGCGGACGGTCGGCCGATACTGCTCGACGAACAGCACCGAGTCGTCGGCGATCGCGATGACGACCGTCGCGGGCGGGAGCTCCGCCCAGTAGTACGCCTTCTCGGTGCCGTCGGGCTGTTCGACGCGGTCGTACCCGCCGACGAACCAGCCGGGGTCGTACTCGACGGCGACCTCCCGAACCGGCCACTCGGGCTCGCCGGGCAGCGAATGGAGCCGTCCGTCGGAGAACGCTGGGAGATCGCGGAGGTCGGCCGCGGGACGTGGCGCGTCTCCGGTCGGCCGCTCGTCGGTCCGCCCCGGCCGCTCGTCGGCTGAGTCGTCGCTCATGCGGGATCCTGCGTGACCTCGACGTAATACGTTTGCCCGTCGCGCTCGACACGAACCCCGTCGTCGACGGCCGCCTCGGGGACCCGCTGCGTGAGCGCGTCGACCTCGTCAAACGGCGTGTGTGTGAACCACTCTTTTACCCCGTAGGGGCCGAGCTGATACCCTTCGGAGCGACCGTCGGCGCTCTCGAGTGCCCCCGTCAGGAACGGGTAGCGCCGCTCGTCGACGTCGTTGACGTCGACCGCCGGTTCATCGGTCTCGATCCCCTCGGCGGTCAAATAGTAGGGATCGCCGCTCCCGAGGTAGCTCGGGAGCGCGCCCAGCGCGAGCAGGGCGACGATCACCAGCGCGATTGCGATGAGGAGGTTCCGGGTGACCGGGCGCATATCGGTCGTACGGGGCCGTGCCGAATACCGGTTTCGCCCCGGGGCAGACCGGCTCACTCCAGCGCGCGAACGAGGTCGAGGAGCGCCGTCTCGTACGCGTCGGGCTCCAGCCCGAGGTCGACATCGATGGAGACCGAGATGGCCGACGAGAGCTCCTCCTCGAAGTGTTCGGCGACGTTCTCGGACGGGAACGCGCCGCCGCCGACGAGAACGCTCTCCCCGGCATGCCAGACCCCCAGTCGGCCCGCAACCGGAACCGCGTCGGTGTCGAGCTCGACCGTCCGGTCGTCGGTGACGGGGACCGCGATCGGCGCGAACGGGAGCGTCCCGGCCAGGTCGGTTCGGCGCGCCGTCTCGCCCGTGTCGACCGTGAGCTCGCCCTCCGCGACGGTGTCGGTCCCCTCGACGCCGTTGGCCGCCATCCGATCTTCGAGGGTGGAACGGGCGTTCGCCTCCACCTCGTCGACGACCTGATCGCGGCCGACGCCGCCGGGAAGGTTCGTCAGGTCGGGGTCGAAGGTGACCCGACTGGCGAAGAAGACGGCCGGTGCGTCCGCCACTTCGCCGAGCGTCTTCTCCGCGAGCTCCTCGCGGAGGGCGACGTTCGTGTACAGTTCGGTCGTCGCGGTCGCGGTGAGCTCCTGTCCGGCGTACGTCTCGCTGAACGCTTCCTCCTGGACCGTTTCGTCGAGCTCCCAACCGCCGTCGTCGAGCGCGTCCTCGGGGACGATCGGCGGGCTCGGGGAGGCGCTCGCGAGACAGCCGGCGGCACCGAGCGCACCGACGCCGACCACGGAGCCGAGGAAGCGACGCCTGTTCGTGGAGCGACGCCCGTCCATGAAGCGACGCCCGTTCGTGGAGCGATTCCCGTTCATGCGCCGATGTCCGGCGTTGCGCCGTTTGAACCTGACGCCGCGAGTATCAGGGTTGAGTCCGAGTCGACGGCCGAGGGAGTGGGTCGGGCGACGCGTTTTACTCGGCACCGGCCGTGGATCAGGTATGGAAGCCCGGTTCGAGTTGGCGCTGTGTGCGGCCCTGGAGTCGCCCGACAGGGTCGTCGCCCGCCAGCTCGGATCCGGCGTGACCGTCCCCGGGAACCGGATCGTCGACGTCTGTGTCCTCGCTCCCGGTCCGGCGTTCGACGACCGGGCGGCGATCACTCCCGAACGGATCCCCGACCCCGCGATCGACGCGTCTGTCGGACCGGGTAAGGCGGTGCCCGTCAACGAGGCGTTCGATCGCCCGATGGACCGTGCGCGAGACGTCGTCGACGCCGCCGTCGAGGCGGGATACCTGGAACGCGAGCGCCACGACGGCCGTTCGACGGTACGGGCGACCGCCCGCTACCCGGACGACTGGATCGGGTCGCTCACGGCGATCGAGAACAAGCCGGATCTCGGCGAACCGGGCGACTTGGAGGCGCAGCTCCGGTACGACGTCGCGCTCGGACTGTTCGACGAGGTCGTGCTCGCGACCGGCTCGTACGTCACCCGCGCACACCTCAACCGGATCCCCGACGCGGTGGGGGTGTGGCGGTTCGACCCGACGAGCAGTGAGCGGGAGGTGGTCCGCGAACCGACGCGGCTCGATCCCGGGACGGCGGGCGTCGAGATCCGCGAGGAACGGGCCTCACGCACCGACGTCGCGGTCGTTTCCCCGGCCTCGAAGGCCCGGAAACGGCGGCGGATCGCCGAACGGGCGTAC
>NZ_JBHSWW010000084.1:0-8837 GCF_042661865.1 Halorubrum tibetense | reverse complement strand
CGGCGACCGCCCGGACGGACTGGTGTTCCCAGACCCCGCGTTCCGGGGGCTCGCCGGGCGAACAGATCACGGGGACCGGCGGGCCGTCGTCGACACCTGCGAGGACTTTGTGAACGATCCCGTGACAGTCGCGTCCGGCGTGGAACGCCCGCTCCGCGGCGGGGGCGACCAGCCGGTCGTACACGTCGCGCTCGCGCAGTCGGACGAGGTTCCGCCGATAGGCGGCCGGCGACCGACGGATCGGGAGCCGCCGGAGAACGGCATCGGACGCGTCGACCAGCTCGGGGTACCGGAACGCGAGGTCGATCCGTTCACGGACCTCGTCGGGAACACGTCGGTCGTCCTCCCGACGTCGATAGTAGAGCTGTCGGGGGCAGTACGCGGCGGCGGCGAGGTCGCTGAACGGGGTCACGCGCCGGGATCGTTCCGGCTTCGTATATAAAGAGTCGCGCGGCGGGAGGCCGCTGACGGGACGACAGGGTGGTGGGATAGCAAGGTGGCGGGAGGCGGTCGGCGGGACCGCAGAGCGAGTAGGTCGACCGCCGGAGACGAATTACGTCGCGGCCGCCTCGAGCAGCTCGATCGCGGGCAGCGATTCTCCGGTGAGCGCGCGGATATACGCGCCGCCCGCGATGGAGACGTGCGAGAAGTCGGCCTCGTCGAGCCCGTACATCCCGATCGCCCGCGAGGTGTCGCCGCCACCGACGACGGAGAAACAGTCCGTCTCCGCGATCGCTTCCAGCACGCCGACGGTGCCGACGGAGAACCGCTCGTCCTCGAACACGCCGAGTGCCCCCTTCACGAACACCGCGTCGGACTCGTGGATCAGCGGCTCGTACTCCTCGACGGTGCCCGAGCCGACATCGAGGTAGGCATCCGTCTTCTCGTCGATCTCGGCGAGCGTGTGCTCCGCGCGCTCCCCCTCCGAGTCCTCGTACGCAAGGTCGCTCGCGAGGTGGATCGCGTCACCGCGCTCGTCGAGGATCGACGCCACCGCCTCGCGGTTCGCCGCCCACTGTTCGTCGAACAGGTCCATGCCTTCGAGGTCGTGCCCGACCGGATAGCCCGCGGCGCGCAAGAACAGCTCGCCGGCGACGCCACCGAGCAGGAAGCGGTCGACCGTCCCCTCGAGGGCGTCCATCACGCCGATCACGTCGGTTGCTTTCGTCCCGCCGACCACCATCGTCACCGGCCCGTCGAACTCGCGACGGGCGATGGCGGTGTTCGCCTCGTACTCCGATTCCATCACGCGGCCGGCGTACGCGGGCAACACGAGCGGGAAGCCGACGAGCGAGGCGTGGTTCCGGTGGGCCGCGGAGTACGCGTCGTTGACGTACGCGTCGAAAAGCGGCGCGAGCGTTCGAACGAACGCCGTCTCCGCCTTTTCCTCCGGTGCGGCCTCGGGGAGCTCGTCGTCGCACATCCGCGTGTTCTCCAAGAGGAGCACCTCGCCCGCATCGAGCCCCTCGATGGCGGCGACCGCCTCGTCGCCGTACGTGTCCGCGACGAAGGCGACGTCGCGGCCGACGTGCTCCGCGAGGATCGAGGCGTGTCCCGCGAGCGACGTGAAGTCGTCGCGACCGGGACGGCCCTGGTGAGCCATACAGACGACCCGATGGCCCGCCTCGGCCAGCTCGCGGACGGTTCGCGCGTGGCGTTCGAACCGGCGGTTGTCCTGCGGCTCGCCGTCCTCGATCGGGGAATTGAGGTCGAGGCGAACGAGCACCCGTGCGTCGGTCGGCAGATCGTCGAGTGTGTTGAACGTGGACATGTCTGGGATGGTGTCGAAGTGTACCGAGGTGTGTCGGCGAGCGTCGTGAAGACTTCGACTGCGGCGTGTGAGGGCGTCGATTGTCTCGGGGAAACTGTTCTCCGGCAGAGATACGCGGATTACGCCTCGTCGTGGACGAACGCGGCCATGTCGAGCATCCGGTTCGAGAAGCCGTACTCGTTGTCGTACCAGGTGAGGATCTTCAGGAGCTTCCCGCCCGCGATGGTGTTCGTCGACTGCAGGTCGACGTAGCTGGAGAACGGGAGTCCAACGATGTCGCTGGAAACCACTTCGTCGTCGGTGTACCCGAGCACGCCCGCCAGCGGGCCGGAGTCGGCCGCGTCACGGAAGGCGTCGTTGACGGCTTCGGCGTCGGCGGGCTCGTCGAGGCTGACGACGAACTCCGTGATGGAGCCGTTGGGGACGGGGACGCGCATCGCCATCCCGTCTATCTTTCCGTCCAGCTGCGGGAGGACCTCCTGGGCCGCGCCCGCGGCGCCGGTCGACGTCGGGACGATGTTCTCGGCGGCCGCTCGACCACGTCGGGTCTTCGCCTTCGGACCGTCGATGAGCGCCTGCGAACCGGTGTAGGCGTGAACCGTGGTGAGCGTACCGGCCTCGATACCGAACGCCTCATCGAGCACCTTCGCGACGGGCGTGATGGAGTTCGTCGTACACGAGGCGTTCGAGATCACGTCCTCGCCCTCGTACTCGTCGTGGTTGACGCCGTACACGAGCTGTTTGACGGGTTTCTCGCCTTTCGGGGGCGCGGAGATGAGGACGGTGTCCGCGCCGCCGTCGAGGTGAGCGCTCGCGTCGTCCTTCGTCCGGAAGACACCCGTACACTCCAACGCGACGTCGACGTCGAGGTCGTCCCACGGCAGATCCGCGGGATCCTGGACGTTGAACAGCGGGACCGACGTGCCGCCGATCGTCAGCTCGTCACCGTCGTCGCCGAGGGCAACGCCGTCGAGCCGACCCATCGTCGTGTCGTACTTCGCGAGGTACGCCATGTCCTCGAAGTCCATCACGTCGTTGATACCGGCGAGCTCGATGCGAGGGTTCTCGAGCACGGCCCGGAACACGTTGCGTCCGATCCGACCGAACCCGTTTAACCCCACTCGGACGACCTCGTCGTCCGCGATGTCCGCGCCAGCAGTCAAGTACGATTTACTCATAAGCGAAAAAGTGGGACGCAGATACTTAAATCCGACCAGTCACACCCGACTCCCGGTTATCACGGTGTAGAGACCCTGAAAAAGAGATCTTCGACGATCGGTTCCGGCCGATACGGCGGTCGACAGAAGGCTTATCGGGATGACCGTCGTCACGTGAGATATGGACAGAGACGACCGTGACGATCCGTTCGGGGACTTCTTCGAGGAGATCGAACGGATGATGAACGAGATGGCCGGAACCGGAGCCGCGACCGGGGCCGACAACGCCGGGTTCGGGTCGGAGACGCACGTGGACGCGTACGCCACCGAGGATACCGTCCGACTCGTCGCCGACCTTCCAGCCGTCTCGAAGGAAGAGCTCTCCCTGCAGTGTGACGGCGAGGCGCTCACCATCTCCGCGGCGTCGGACCGCCGGGAGTACGACGAGACGGTCGAGCTCCCCGCGGCCGTCGACGAGCGCTCCGGCGATGCGACGTTCAACAACGGCGTGCTCGAAGTCGAGTTCGACCGCGACGACGACTCCGCCTCCATCGACGTTATCTGAGCCGCCGGCCTACACAACGGCGTCTCAGCCAGCCGGTCCCCTTACGCCTCCGCAACCCGCTCGATAAGCCCTGCGAGCCGGTCGTAGAAGCCGGGTTCGTACTTCGTCGCCGCGTCGACGGTCGGGCGCGCGTTCGTCTCGTTGACGACGAGCCGGTCGTCCGTTTCGAGGAGGTCGACGCCGAGGTAGTCGATATCGAGCGCGGCGGCTGCCCGTTCGGCCAGCGCACGACCCCTGGCGTGGAGGTCGACGCCGTTCGCCTCGGCCCCCCGATGGACGTTGTGTTTCCACCGTCCCGCCGCCAGCGCCTCGGCCGGGAGGGTCCGCCGGACCGCGCCCGCGTACTCGCCGTCGACGACCATCGCACGGTAGTCCCGAGCGTCCGGGAGGAACTCCTGTATCAGGTAGGACTTATCGCCGGTCGCCCGGTAGTCGTGGACCAGGTTCAGGTAGTCGACGACCCCCAAAAGCGAGTCCAGGTCCGTCGCCTTCGCGACGCCGACGCCGCGGGTCGCGGAGTTCGGCTTCACCACCACCGGAAATTCGAACCCGGCGACGGCGTCGACGACGACCGACTCGTCGACCGGGTTCGAGACGAGCGTCGTCCGTGGCACGGGGAGCCCGGCCGCCTCGAGCCTCGCGAGCACGCCCGCCTTGTTCCGCGAGGCGAGGACCGCGTCCCGCCCGTTCACCCACGGGACCGAGAGCCGGGTGTCGACGACGGCCCCCTCCATGAGCCGGGAGGGGTACACGAACCCCACGTCGAAGTCGGCGGGTGCGGTCCGATCGGCGGTGTCGTGCCCGCCAGCGACCCGGATCGATCGCTCTTTCGCGCGGACGTGGCCGACCTCGATCCCTCGGTCCGCGAGCGGCTCCCGCACCCGCTCGAACGTCTCGGCACGAGTGGTCATCGCGAGACGAACGGTGTCGGACATCGCGGGGTTACCGGTCGAAGTCACGCGGTCGGGAGGTCACTGGTCGATGCGACGACGAAACGAACCGAGTCACCGGAGGTGCCCTTCCTCGCGGAGCTGTTCGGCCTCGCTCTTCTCGTAGCGCCACGTGATGTCGGCTTTCTCGTCCTGCCAGTCCCACGGATCGACGAGCACGATATCGTCCTCGCGGATCCAGACGCGCTTTTGCATCCGGCCCGGGATCCGAGCCGTCCGTTCGGTTCCGTCGGCACATCGTACCGTGACGCGGTTCGCGCCGAGCATCTCGACGACCTCGGCGAACACCTCGTCGTCTTCGGGCATTCGGAGGTCACGCCGCCCGTCCCCGTCTCCGTCGGTCATGCGTAGTCGGGGATACGTGGCCCATGCGATAAAAGCCCAACCCTCCGAGCCGACGTGTCGACGCGGACGCGGAACGGGACCGACGATCCCGGCCTCTTTAAACCGCGGACGGAGTAGGACGGAGACATGCGAAAGACGCTCGGACTCGAGGGGATCGCCGGTGCCCTGATCGTGTTCCTCGCGATCGCGATCGTCACGCTTCAGGACCCGGTTATCGGCGGCGGAATGATGCTGTTCGTCGCCGGGCTCGCGCTGATCGCGAAAGGGATCGCCGACTCGACGATGCGCGCGTTCGGGATGAAGTGACGCAGGAAAAGAGGACATAACGCGGTGAAGTGACGCAGGAAAAGAGAACAGAGGGCGGGCGAACGCGAAGTAACGCGGGAGAAACGGTTATATCCGACGAGCACGGCCGAAGAGCTATGGTACGGATACCGGCGACCGTCGTCGAACTGTTCGAGCTGCTCGCGCTCCTGATCGGCTCCGTCGCCGTGTCGGGGATCGGCGTCGCCTTGGAGCTCACCGGGATCGAAGCGGTGAGCGGCGGGGAGCTCGCGGTGGGTGCGTGGGCGCTGGTCATGGGGACGGTCGCGCTGTACGCGGGTGTCGTCGCGCTCGGCTACGAGCAGGTGCTCCCGCGAGCGCGAGCGCTCGTGACGTGAACCAGGCGTAGATCGGACGGTCCCGACGACGGCCTGGTTACAGCTCCCCCTCGGCCGCCAGCTCGCGGACGCGTTTTGCGCGATCGCGGATCGCCTCCCACTCCGCGTCGTCCTTGTTATCGACGTGTGAGTACATCAGTCCCATCCGGCCGGTGCCCCGCAGGAGTTCCTCGTTTTCCTTCAAGAAGTCCCAGTACAACGCGTTGAACGGGCACGCGCCCTCACCCGTCGTACGCGACACCGCGTACGGACACGACGCGCAGTGGTCGCTCATGCGGTTCACGTAGCTCCCCGAGGAGGCATACGGTTTCGAGGAGAGCACGTCCGTGCCGAACGATCCCATGGCGACGACGTTGGGCGTCGTGACCCAGTGGTAGGCGTCGACGAAGCCGAGGTGGAACCAGTCGTTGAGCTCGCGCGGGTCCGCGCCGTAGACGAGCGCGAAGTTGGACAACACCATCAGTCGCTCGATGTGATGCGCGTAGCCGTACTCGCGGACGTTTCCGACCGCCTCCGAGAGGCAGGTCATGTCGGTGTCGCCGTCCCAGTACGCCGGCGGAAGCGAACGCTCCTGGTCCAGCTGGTTGGCCGTCGCGAGCTCCGGCATCGCCTCGCGGTAGACGTGTCGCATGAACTCCCGCCAGCCGAGGACCTGTCGGATGAACCCCTCCGCGGCGTTGAGCGGAACCGACGCCGCGTCTCCGTACACGTCCGTCGCGCCGCCGTCCCCATCCGTTGCGTCGTCGCTCCCGCCCGTCGTGTCGTCACCGTCCGGTCCGTCATCGGAGCGGAACGCCTCCAGCGTCGTTTCAGCAGACGACGGATCGTACCCGCCGGGTTCGACCCCACGCTCCTCGTACGCCGTTTCGACCGCGTCCACCGCCTCGCGGGGGTCGAGCAGCCCGAGGTTGATCGCGGGGGACAAAAGCGAGTGCGCGAGGAACGGCTCGGTTCCCACCATCGCGTCCTGATACCGGCCGAACGCCGGGAGCCGCCGCTCGACGAAGTCGTCGAGCGCCGCCAGCGCCTCCTCGCGAGTCACCGGCCAGCCGAACCCGTCCAGCGAGTCGTTCCCCCACGTGTCGAACCGCTCGGTGACCCACTCGTGGGTCTCGCGGGTCAACGCGTCCGGTTCGAAGCGCCGAGGCTCGGGCGGCTCCCAGTCGTCCGGCGGGGTCTCCTGGTTGTGGTCGTCGTAGTTCCACTCCCCGCCGACCGGCGCGTCGCCGTCCATCAACACGCCGGTCTCCCGGCGCACGTGTCGGTACCAGTGTTCCTGTCGGTACGTCCGGTCGGAGTCGTGCTCGCCGGTCCACGCGTGCCAGTCGGCAGGCGTCGTGTAGAACCGCTCGTTCTCGACGAGCTCGAGGGTACCGCCGTGCGCGGTCACGATCTCACGGAGCCGCTCGCCCGCCCCGTGGCTCGGAGGACGCATGAGCCGAAGCGTCGCGTCGGGACGGTCGGCGAGGAACGCCGCGACGCCGTCGCCGAAGGAGTCGGCCCGCAGGTACGTCACGTCGTGGCCGCGCTCGCGGAGGTCGTCACGAGCGTGGCGCATCGCCGAGAAGACGAGCGTCAGTTTGTGGGCGTGGTACGGCTTTCGGTCCGCGAACCCGCTCGCCTCGATCAGGAGGACCTCGTCGGCGGCGGCGAGCGCGTCGAGGGTCGGGTCGAGCTGGTCGCCGAGCAGCCACAGCGTCGTCGAATCGCTCACGCTCAGTGTACGCTCGCCTCGGATAAATGTCCGTGGGGGGAACCGCGTGGCTCCCCACGGGGTTTTTACTCCGTCCGAGTGACGGTCGGGCATGGACGACCTGCTTACGAACTGGTTGCTCGGCCTGATCGCCGCCCTCCTCGCCGTGTTAGTGCTCGATACGACCGGCCAAGAGTTCCTGAGCCCGCTCGACCCGGTTGCGAACGTGCTCGCGCTCGTCACCTTCCTCTCGTTCGTGCTGCTTACCGGCGCGTTCCTCGTGTACACCGCTTCGTTCCGCGACGAGTGAGGATATCACCGCGGCGGCGGCCGGGCTCGTTCCGGCGTCGCCGTCCGCCGAACCGATCTTTTTGAGGGCGGCCGACGAGCACAGGTCATGGAGTACACGACGCTCGGCAACACGGGGATGACGGTCTCGAAGATCTGTCTCGGCTGTATGAGCTTCGGCGACCCCGGCTGGCGCGACTGGGTGCTCGACGAGGAGGCGGGGGCCGAGCTGGTCGAGCGCGCCCTCGAGCTCGGGGTGACGTTCTTCGACACCGCCAACATGTACTCGAACGGCGAGTCGGAGCGAGTCCTCGGGGAGGCGCTGGAGGGACACCGCGAGGAGGCGGTCGTCGCCACCAAGGGGTACTTCCAGATGGACGAGTCGAACCCGAACTCCGGCGGGCTCTCGCGGAAGGCGATCGAACAGGAACTACAGGCGAGCCTCGACCGACTGGGAATGGAGACGGTTGACCTCTATCAGATCCACCGGTGGGACGACGACACCCCAATCGAGGAGACGCTAGCCGCCCTCGACGACGCGGTCCGCCGGGGACAGACGCGGTACGTCGGCGCGTCCTCGATGTGGGCTCACCAGTTCGCCGAGGCGCTCCACACGAGCGAGCGTGAGGGGTACGACCGGTTCGTTACCATGCAGAACCACTACAACCTCGTCTACCGCGAGGAGGAACGCGAGATGCTCCCGCTCTGTGAGAGGGAGGATATCGGCGTCGTTCCGTGGAGTCCGCTGGCCCGCGGCTATCTGGCCCGACCCGACGACGAGGTGGAGGCGACGACGCGGGGCGAGACGGAAGAGCACCTGTATCGACACCCGTACCGTGAGGGTGGCGGCCCCGAGATCAACGCCCGGGTGGAGGAGCTGGCCGCGGAGAAGGGAGTGAAGATGGCACAGATCGCGCTCGCCTGGCAGTTCCACAAGGAGTGGGTAGACGCGCCGATCGTGGGCACGACTAGCGTCGAACATCTCGAGGACGCCGTCGAGGCGCTCGACATCGACCTGTCGGATTCCGACATCGAGTGGCTGGAGGAGCCATACGAGCCGGTTCGCGTCTCCGGACACGAGTGACGGCGGGGCCGGGTTGATTCGGTCCGATCTAGTCCGGTCCGAAGCTACCGGTCAAACGCCACGAGAAACAACCCTTTTCGGACCCCGTCCCGAACCGACGGCCATGACGGACGACGAGACACCCGACGAGACGGATACGGGAGCCGACACCGAGGACGCGGCGGACGGATCGGACGAGGAGAAGTCGTTCCGCGAGCGCGTCGAGGAGATCCGCGAGCGACGCGAGCAGGAACGCGAGGAGGGCGACCGGCCGGATCCCGAGGAGATGATGGGCGGCGGCGGCCCGCCCGGCATGGGCGGCGGTGGCGGCGGCAACCCGTTC
>NZ_JBHSWW010000083.1:0-8855 GCF_042661865.1 Halorubrum tibetense | reverse complement strand
CCGTCAACGCCCTCGGACGCAGCCACGACGGCCGCCACCAGCCCGAGATGCGCGGCCAAGCCGGCGACGTAGAAGGTCGCCTGTGCGCCCGGCGAGTAGGTGAGGAGGGGGACGGCTCGGGAGAAGACGGCGCTCGCGACGACGCCGCCGACGGCGACCGTCACGCCGATCCGGAGGAGTCGGGTCGAACCGCCGCCGGGACCGTCCTCGCGCCCGCCCCACATCGTCACGAGCCCGAGCAGGGTGAAGATCGTGAGCGCGACGATCAGGTGTGCGGCGTGCGTCGAAACGGTGTATCCCCCGGGAACGAGCCCGCTGATAGTCACCGTTATCGCCCCGACGGTGATCTGGACCGGGAGGATCGCCACCGCGAGCGTCGCCGCCAGTCGGGTCCGGCGGTCGAACCGGCCGAGCCACGCCCAGCCGGCGACGCCGATGATGAGGAAGCCAGTGACCATCGCCCAGACGCGGTGGAACCACTCGATGAAGTCGGGGTTGATCGTCAGTGCGGGGATCAGCTGGTCGGAACACAGCGGCCACTGCGCCTCACAGGCCAGTCCGGAACCGGTCGCCGCCGTGTACACGCCGATCGCGAACAACGTCAGCGTCATCCCGGTCGTCGCCGCCGCGTACCGCCGGAACGTCATCCACGCGGGCCGAAGACTCATTGTCAGTGGTCGGGTTTCCGCGTACTTAGACCGTTCGGACGGTCCACGCGTGCGGGAACGAGGACACGACCCGCGAACGCCGTCCGCGACCCGCACCCGGTCGACGGGAGTATATAAGGGGGTCCGACGGGTCGTCCCGCCGACCGGAGCAGCATCGGCCCCAAGCGAAGGGGGGATCGCACTGTCCCAACGAACGGCCGATCGCACCGCCCCAACGAACGGCCGATCGCACCGTTCCAGCCGAGCGGTGGCGTGCCGGTTCGCGCCCTTATAAGGGCGCGAACCGACCGCGAGGGATGCCGGGTCGGTGCTTATAAGCACCGACCCGGCGAGGCTGGGGAGGTGTGAGGTGCGGTGCGGAGCTGTGTCCGACGGGGCTGTGTCCGACGGATCCGTGAAGGAGATCGCCGCGCCGCCGCCCACTTATAAGCGATCACGGACGCCGCGGCGTCCACCGCGCCCGCGACTACCGACACCCGATCCGCCGAGCGATCGGGAGCGGCCGAATGGGATATAAAAGGGGCCTCCGGCCGGCGACGCAACGTGGCTCGCTCAGCCGGACAGCTCGCGTTTCGCTCGGCGGGCCTTCGCGGACATCTCGTCGTTGCCCTCGACGTCGGCGAGCGTCTCGACGGCCTCCAGCTGGCGGACGGCGTCGTCGAGGAACGAGCGGACGTCGCCGGTGTACGCGTACACCATGTAGTCGTCAGTCATCACGTCGACGATGGCCTGCGGGCCCAACCCCTCGGCGCGAAGTTCGAGGACGTATCGGATGAACTTCCGCTCCGCACAGCCGCAGTAGGGGTTCGCCTGGCAGTCGCAATCGAGGAAGTCCTCGGCGAAATCGAGGATCCGGTCCCTGGTCGTCGAGTCGAGCTTCGAGAGCCCGTCGCCGGTGAACAGCATGTCGAGGGTCGCGCCGGCGAACGCCCCCTTTGGGATGTTCGTCTCCAACTGGGAGGCGAGCTGCCGGTGATTCTTCACGTAGATCTTGTCGGTGAACGCCACGGGTTACCGGTGGTACGCGAGCGACCGGCAAAAGACGTGTGGTCGGCTCCGACGGTGTGTGGGCGGCTTCTCCGGTGTGTGGGCGGCTCCAAGGCCCGTCTCACGCGATCGGTTCGTCGCCGACGGACGGAGACGGCCCGGGACGCCACGATGTCACACGCCCATCCGGGAGTCGTAACCGTTATTTATCAAAGCAGGGTAGTTGACGACGCGTGTCCGGGTTAGGGTAGTGGACTATCCTTCAGCCTTGTGGAGGCTGAGACGCGGGTTCGATTCTCGCACCCGGACTTTCTGACGACGAACGGATGTGAGGAGTCGAAAGTCCGACCGTGAATCGAATCGGGGAGTGAAGCGAGCGCAGCGAGCGGAACGACCGTGGTTCGATTCTCGCACCCGGACTTTTTCACGACGCCCGAAGGGAGGAGTGGAAAAGCCGGAAGGCGAGCGTGGATCGAACCGCCGACTCGATCGGGGAGTAGTCATCACGGTCGGAGGCGATGGCGAGAGCGACGCTAGATCGTGAGCGTCAGCACGTTCCCGTCGTCGTACTCGAAGCGCATGTCTCCGCGCAGCTTGCGCGTACACCAGTAGGCGATCCACAACCCGATCCCCTGCCCGTGCTGGAGCGACGTTTCCTCGCCCGCTCGGAGCGTCTCGATCTCGTGTTCGGGGATCCGGTCGTTGCTGTCCCGGATCTCGATCCGCGTCTCGCTATCCGCCTCAGCCGCTCCCGTGACGGCGATACTAACCGTCGGCTCCGCGGCGTCGGCGTGGATGGTCGCGTTCTCGACGAGGTTGTCCAGAAGCACCGACAGGATCCGTCGATCGGCACGGATCCGGTGATCTGCCGGCTCGACCGTGTACGTGATCGTCGCATCGTCGTGTGCGGCCGAACGCGTCTCGACGACCTGGGCGACGACGTGTTCCACGGGGAGTAGTTCCGGTTGGACCCCCCGTTCTCGGATGTCGTCGAACTCGCCGGCCTTTTCAGCGATCGACTGTAGTCGATCGCTTGCGGCCGCGATCGTACCGGCCTGTATCGCCTGTGTGGGGTCGTCGACGGTCGTTTCCAACAGCTCCGCGTATCCACTGATGACCATCGTCTCGTTCCGGAGGTTGTGCCTGAGCACGCGGTTCAACACTCCGAGCTGTTGCCCGCGCTCGCGCTCCTCCGTCACGTCGTACAGCACGACCATACTCCCCACCGACTCACCGACCGGGTCGGTCAGATCGGTAAACGACACGGCGAACGTCCCGCCGCGCTCGGCCCCGAGCGTGAGTTCGCCCGTCTCACGGAGCGTCCCTAACGTGACACCGAGAACCGACTCGAGTGGGGCGGGGGGCGACGTCGACGGGGACAGGAAGCGTTCTTCCGCCCGGCCGTTCACCCGGACGACCTGTTCGTTGGTATCGAGGACGAACACGGGGTCCGACAACGAATCCAACCCGGTCTGCTCCGCCATCCGCTGTGTCGCCGGGTTCGTCTCGAACATGTGGGTGCCGACGAACGCGTACGCGTCGAGTGCGACGTGGACGAGCATCAGCGGCGCGGTGAGATGCAGCTGTGGGACCGGTCCGACGCCGAACAGCCACAGCGACACGCCGACCGACGGCGGGACGGTACTCAGGATCACCGCCGTCGCTTCACGCCGGTACAGCGGCCCGTAACTCAGGATCGCGCCGATCAGTAGCAGCGAACCGACGCCGGCGGTCGCGATAGAGAACAGGAACGCGAAGGCCCCCCACGGTTGGACGGTGTACGTGGCCGTGGCGAGCCCGAACACCGGGTCGAACTGGAACTCGGTCCAGATGAGCCCGTGAACCCGGTTCGTCGCGGCGAGGACCGCCGACAGGACCGGGACCGCGGCAACGATCCCGAACAGCGGGGTGCGGATGAGGTTCCCCCGACCGGTGTAATCGAGACCGAACGCGAGGAAGAACGGACCCATGAAACAGACGCAGACGAACGCGACGACCGCAAGCACAAGCCGCACCGTCGGGTCGAACACGAGCAACGCGACCCCGTATGCGAGACAGAACACGGCGACCGACGCCATGTTCCCCATGAACCAGTTCGCGCCCGACTTCCCGCGCTGACGGTACAGGTACTGGAGGAGATACAGCGCCCCGCCGCTGGCCGCGAACGAAGCGACCACGATCGCGAGTCCGACCGCTCCCGGAGTCATTAGTCGATGGATGCACGTAATCTATAACGGAGTATAACGCTGTGGATACCGTTCAGTCGCGTCGGTAAATCGGGTGCTGCGTCGGCGACACGGGTCCGGGGGCGCGCGTTCGCCGCGTGCCGGCCGTCGATCCTCGTACGTGGTCGCCTCCGTACGGCAGATCGTTCTATCGGTATCGCGAAATGTACGCCCGCAACACTAACGACCGGTCTCATCTCCGGCGGCGTGCCGCGTCGACCGGGAAACCCTCGTGGCGGGCGGTCGCCTGCGCGGCGACGGGCGGGTCGCGTCAGCGACCGGATGTCACGCGCCTGGGTTCTCCGCGCTGTCATCGCTCCCATCAGGGAGTACTCGGGCGGGGACTAAGGGCACGCATCGGTGATTCTCCCCGCGTAGGCTTAAACACCGCGACGGGCCGTCACCCGATGGAGCGTCACCCGACGGGCGGCCCCGTCGGTCGACGCGACGGCACCGCCAGTCCGCGTCGTGACCGCACCGACATCACTGCGTGCCGTCGGCTCCGCCCTCGCCGGGGACGCTCCCGCCGGAGTCGCGGGCTTCGGGGGGATCGGCGGCGACCGGGTCGATCCCGCGGCGGTTCGCGTCGAACTCGGAGAGCCCGTAGACGAGTCCGATCAGGACGATCACCCCGACAGGAAGGAGGACAACCGGGGAGATCCCGGTGGCCCCCCAGACGAGCAAGAGGAGTATCGCGACGACGGCGACGGTGACGGCGTAGTACAGCTGGGTCCGAACGTGGTCGATGAGGTCAGCGCCGGTGAACGTCGCCGACAACACGGACGTATCGGAGATCGGTGAGGTGTGGTCACCGAAGATCGCCCCTGAGAACACCCCGCCGACGACGGCGGCGACCATCGTGTGGTCGCCCGTCAGCGACCACGCGACCGGGATCGCGACGGGCGTGAGGATCCCCATCGCGCCCCAGGAAGTACCGGTCGAGAACGCGACGAACGCCGAGAGGAGCAACACCACCACGGGGAGGACCGCCGTCGGGAACTCCTCACTCACGAACCCTTCGATGAAGTCCGCGGTCTCCAGCGCGGCCACGACCTCGCCGATCGACCACGCCAACACGAGGACGGTGACCGCCGTGAGCATGATCCCGAACCCGTTGACGGTCGTGTCGGTCGCCTCGCCGACTCCGAAGATCCCGTAGATCTTTCCGAGGGCGAACCCGGAGGCGACCATCGCGAACGAGCCGTACAGGAGCGCGGCGGCGTAGTCGGCGTCGATCACCATGTCGTACAGGGACGCGCCGGGCTCGTAGCCGGTCCACAGCGCGGAGCCGACGGTGACGGCGACGAGCACGGCGACGGGCGCGAAGAAGTTGACGAGGCGCGGCTCGGCCGCGCTCGGGTCGCCGAGCTCGGCCTCCACGTCCTGCATCGGGACCGCGTCGTCGCGCGTCACCTTACCGGTCGACGCGGAGCGGTGTTCGGCGGTCAGCATCTCTCCGTAGTCACGCCCGGTGAGAACGATGATGCCGACCATGGCGATGGCGAGGATCGAGTAGGCGTTGAACGGGATCGACGAGAGGAACACCTCGAATGGAGAGGGGGCATCCGCGATCCCGAGGTTGTCGTAGGCGTCGTTGATCAGCCCGAGCTGGAACGCGACCCACGAGGAGATCCCGAGCGTCGCCACGGGCGCAGCCGTCGAGTCGACGATGTAGGAGAGCTTCTCGCGGGAGACACGCAGCCCGTCGGAGACGTCCTTCATCGACGACCCGACGATGGCGGTGTTTGCGTAGTCGTCGAAGAACAACACGATCCCTAAAAGCCACGTGACGAGCCCCGCGTCACGCCGGCTGTCGAGTCGCGACAATCCCCAGTCGCGGACGGCGTAGGAGCCGCCGAGGTTCCAGATCATCGCGACGCCGGAGCCCAAAAGCAGGGTGAAGACGATGATCGTGGCGTGGAACCCGCCGTCGGCGACGACCGCGTCGATGATCCAGTCGAACGTCTGGACGATCCCCAGCCCGCCGGTGTAGATGACGGCCCCGGCCCACACGCCGAGGAACAGCGAGAGGATCGCCTTCCGAGTGACGATCGCCAGCACGATGGCGAGCAGCGGCGGGACGATCGAGAGGACACCGAACGATGACATAACGTGACACACTCGGGGGAGGGGACTTAAACCCGGCTTACGGCCCGAGCTGGCGGCCGGCCGCCTTCCGTTGGAGCGAGGCGGCCCGTCGGATCCAAGCCGTCAATCGGAGCGAGGCGGCCCGTCGGCCCGGCGGTTCTAGACGGCATCGCCGAGAGGTCGTCGGGATGTCGCTCGAAGCACCGACGGATCGTCGGCATCGAACCGATACCGTCGCGGAGCCCTCGGCGGACGGCGGAATCGGCAGCTATCCGAAGCCACTTACGCGTCTGTGACTCATCCACGCGCAATGTCTGTACGAGTCGGTATCCTCGGTGCGACGGGCGCCGTGGGCCAGCGGTTCATCCAGCTGCTCGACGACCACCCAACCTTCGAGCTCGCGGCCGTCACCGCGAGCGCGGACAGCGCGGGAAAGACGTATCGCGAGGCCGCCAAGTGGCGCGTCGACACCCCGATCCCGGACGACGTCGCGGAAATGGAAGTCGTCGAGACGTCGCCGGCGGGGATCGCCGACGCGGACGTCGACCTCCTCTTCTCCTCGTTACCGTCCGGCGTCGCGAGCGAGGTCGAACCCGCGTTTCTGGAGGCGGGGTACGTCGTCTCCTCGAACTCCTCGAACGACCGGATGGCGACCGACGTGCCGCTCACGATCCCGGAGATCAACCCGGAGCACCTCCAACTGATCGAGGTCCAGCGCGACGAACGGGGCTGGGACGGGGCCCTGGTGAAGAACCCGAACTGCTCGACGATCACGATGGTGCCGACGCTCGCGGCGCTCGACGAGTTCGGGCTCGAACGGGTCCACGTCACCACCCTCCAAGCGGTGTCGGGTGCGGGGTATTCCGGTGTCACCTCGATGGAGATCATCGACAACGCGATCCCCCACATCGGCGGCGAGGAGGCGAAGATGGAAACGGAGTCACGGAAGCTACTCGGCGAGTTCACCGGCGCGGAAGTGCGACTGCACGGAGCCGACGTCGCCGCCTCGTGTAACCGCATCCCGACGCTGGACGGGCACCTGGAGAACGTGTTCGTCGAATTCGCCGACGAGCCCTCGCCCGCAGCGCTCCGGGAGGCGATGCGCTCGTTCGAGAGCGCGGACCTGCCGAGCTCGCCCGACCAGTTAATAAAGGTGTTCGGCGACGACGAGCCGGACCGACCGCAGCCCCGACTCGACCGCACGTACGCGGGCGGGATGGGGATCGTCGCCGGCGGCGTTCAGGAAACCGCCACCGGCGCGAAGTACAACTGTCTCGCACACAACACGATCCGTGGCGCGGCCGGCGCGTCGCTGCTCAATGGCGAACTGCTCGTCGAGGAAGGCTACGTCTGAGCGAGGGAGTTGCGTCCGGGGGAGAAGAACGGGCCGCTTCCGAGCGGGAGTCACCACACGGGCGCGAGGAGCAGGGCGACGGTGAGCGAGATGAAGACGATTTTCAGCGCCGTGTTGACGGCGATCACCTTCGTGCCGAACTCCGCGCCCCAGATCCCGTACTGGAACGGGATCGATCGCCGGAACGTCGACACCGCAAACGAGAGGATCCCACCGATCAGGAGGCTCGCGACGGCGGTCCGCGTGGTGAACACGCCGGCCTCGGTGCCGGCGAGCGTGACGGCCCCGGCGACCGTATCGAGCGTGTACACGGCGATAACGGGGACCGCGGCGCCCGGAAGCCCGAGAACCCCGGTGATCGGCTCGGCGGCACTCGTCAGGCCTTCCACGTCGTAGTAGGTGACGAGCGCGATCACGAGCGTGTACACGGCGGCGAGCCGCGGCACGATCCGTCGAAGCGTCGACCGGGATTTCTCGGCGGCGTCACGCACCCGTTCCCGTCGGGTCCGGTCGTCGGCGTCGGGTCCGGACGCGTCGACATCGGCGAGCGCGGATCGATCCACGTTGCGCTCGGAGAGGAGCAGGCCGCCGGCGAGGACGCCGGTGACCGTGATCGCGAGCGCGATCCCGGCGCGTGCGGAGACGTACACCACCCCGGTCGTCGTCCCGAGGATGGGGATCAACACCGGGATGTAGAAGGTGAACACGTGTTGGACGAACCCGAAGAACGTGTTGATGGTGACGGCGACGAGCGTCGCCCGGTCGTCGAGCAGCCCCGACTCGCGGTACTCGGCGAGCGTGGCGTATCCGGCCGTCGTCGACGCCGCGGTGGTGAGGATCGCGGTGCCGACCTCGTCGGGGAGGTTGGCGGGACGCGTGAGCCAGCCGGCGAGACCGGCGACGTACCGGATCAGGCCGAACGCGACCGCGACGTTGGCCGCGAACACGCCGACCGCGATGAACACGATGATCCGCGCCAGACGGGGGACGACGTCGGACAGCAGCGCGACGAGCTCGGGGAGCACCGATTGCACTACCGTCGCTACGCGGCGGGCGGCCTAATGCGCATCGGAGTCGACGACGCGGGCCCCGGCGGGACACGGCGGGACGAACGGAGCCCGGTCATCCCCGCATCCCCTGAGCCCGTACCAGCCACCATTCTCCGCACGCGGGGCTTATGTGGAGCGCCGCCGAAGCCCCGCCGATGGCACCCGCGGAGGACGACATCTCGATCGAGGAGAAGCGCGTGTACGCCGGGAGCGCCGGCCGCACCGACGCGTACGTGGCCACCGGGACCGGCGTCGTCCGCGTCGCGCTCTCGGCCGACAAGGTCGGCGCGTTCGACATGGTCGCCCGGGAACCCGCCCGCGACGTGGCCGTCCGCCCGGGGGCCGGCGCGTCCGATCCCGACCTCGTGGGCGTCGCGACCGGGAACGGGCTCCGAGTCGCGGTCGTCGACGACGATCCCGAGTTCGTCCCCGTAGACGACACGTCGGAGCCCGGCGGAGTCGGAGCCGACGCCGACACGGAGTG
>NZ_JBHSWW010000082.1:0-8918 GCF_042661865.1 Halorubrum tibetense | reverse complement strand
TCCCCCGCCACGCCCCCTGCCGGTGGTTCGGGTCGCGTCGTCGTGGGGGCGACAGTTCGAGCAGACGAGGAGCTGCGCGCCGGCGACGTTCGCCCGCTGCAGGTTCGTCGTCTCGCGTCCGCAGAGCTCACAGGCGTCGCCGTCATCGCCACCGCCACCGCCGCCCGTCGAATACTTCGGCATATCGGGGGTAGTATCGCCGCGGCGATAAAAGGTGGCGGGTGACGCGCTCGGTGAGTCAGTAGGTCTAACCCGGACGGGTCCGTAGGTTCGGAAAACCGATGGGCGATCCTACCGCCGTGCTCGTCGTCAGCGCCGACGACGCGTACCTCGACGAGTTCGTGACGGCGCTCGAGGGACGCGAGCGGATACGCGTCCTCACCGCGAGCTCCGTCGACGCGGCGGTCGCGACGCTCGCCGCCCACGGCGTGAGCGACGGGGACTCGAACGGGATCGACTGTGTCGTCAGCGACTACGACCTCCCGGATTCGAACGGCGTGCGCTTCCTTCAGGTCGTCCGCGCGGCCGCGCCGACGCTCCCGTTCGTCCTGTTCACCACCGACGGCACCGAAGAGATCGCCAGCGACGCGATCGCCGCCGACGTCACCGACTATCTGATCAAAGAACGGTTCGGCAACCAGTGGGACCGGCTGGCGTCGCTGGTACGCGACGCGGTCGCGTACCGACGGGGTCGCGAGGACCTGGTCGACCGGACGACACGGACCGAGGCGGTGTTGAACGCGATCCCCGACGGCGTCATCGTCGCTATCGACGACCTGGTCGTGTTCGCGAACGAGAACGCCCGGACGCTCCTCGACCCCGAGGGGGAGCGAGCAGTCCCCAGGGCGTTCGGCGACCGCGGGAGCCCGGTGTCCGAGTGGCTTCGCCCGCGGGAGACCGGTTCGATCGAGGCGGTCGTCGAACGCATCCGCGCAGGCGATCGGGCGTTCGACGAGGTCACCCTCGACCTGTTCTCGCCGGACCGCGGCTACGTCCCCGTCGACGTGACCGTCGCACGCGCCGACTGGCGGGACGAGGGGGCGATCGTGTACGTCTTCGCCGACGTCTCGGACCGACAGCGGCTGGAGCACGAGCTCGCCGTCAAGAGCCGGGCGATGGACGACGCGCCGATCGGCATCACCCTGGCGGACGCCGATGCCGATGACCTGCCGCTCGTGTACGCGAACGACCGGTTCGAGGAGCTGACCGGCTACGACCGATCGACGATACTCGGCCATAACTGTCGGTTCCTCCAGGGCGAGGACACCGCGGAGGAGCCCGTCCAAGCGATTCGTGAGGCGATCGCCGCACGCGAGTCGGTGACCGTCGAGCTCCGCAACTACCGCGCGGACGGAAGCGAGTTCTGGAACCGACTCACGGTCGCCCCGATCCACGACGAGAACGACGAAGTCACCCATTTCGTCGGGTTTCAGGAGGACGTCACGGCGTGGGTCGACGCCCGACACGACCGTCGTCGGCTCGAACGGGCGGTCGAGGCGGCGGGCCAAGCGATCTTCACCACGACCGCCGACGGGACGGTCACGTACGCCAACCCCGCGTTCGAGGAGATAACCGGCCACGACGCGGACGAGGTCATCGGTGAAACCCCGCGAATACTCCAGTCCGGCCGACACAACGAGGCGTACTACGCGCGGATGTGGGAGACGGTGCTAAGCGGCGAAACGTGGACGGAGGAGGTCGTCAACAGCCACGCGAACGGGGGGACGTATCACGCGATTCAGACGATCACCCCGGTGTTTGACGGCGACGGTTCGGTCGAGGAACTCGTCGCGATCCAAACCGACGTCACGGTACAGAAGGAGCACGAACGCCACCTCGCCACGCTGGATCGGGTGCTCAGACACGACCTTCGGAACCGGCTCAACGTCGTGATGGGCCACACTGAGGCGATCCAAGGGGCGGCGGTCGACGACTCTACAGCCGAACATGCGGACGCGATCTCGGAGGCGATCGACGATCTGCTCGCCATCGCGGACCGCGGGCGCGAGATCAACCGGATGTTGTTGGAGCGCCCGCAACGCGTCGCGGTCGAGATCGTGCCGACCCTCCGAGCGGCGCTGGGGGAGGCCCGCGAGTCGCACCCGGACGCCACGCTCGACTTCCGGGTCGACTGCCCGACCGACACCGAAGCGATCGCGACCGAAAACGTTTCGGACGCGATCACGGAGACCGTCGAGTTTCTGCTCGGCCACGCGGAATCGAGTACGCCCCACGTCGACGTCACGGTCACGACCACCACCGACCGGGTCACGATCCGGATCGCCGACGCCGAGAACCCGATCCCCGAGACGGACCGGGACATCCTCCTCGACACCGAGGATATCGACGCGCTCAACCACGGCACCGGGCTCGACCTCTGGTTCGTCTACTGGGTCGTTCGCCGCTCGAACGGCTCGCTCTCTTTTTCCGACATCGACGAGTCGGGGAATGCCATCGTGATCGAGCTGCCTCGCTGAGACGCGCCCGGCGGAGCACCCCGCAAAAGATCACGGGAGCCGTCCGTCCACGGCCGAGACCGAGCTCACTCCCCGCCGAGTTTCGTCTCGCCGACCGGGTCGTGCCCGTCGATGCGCTCCGTCCCACCCATGTACGGCCGGAGCGCCTCGGGCACGGTCACGGTCCCGTCGTCGTTCTGGTAGTACTCGAGTATCGCGACGACGATCCGGGGGACCGCGAGCCCGGAGCCGTTGAGAGTGTGGAGGAAGTCGGCCGACTCGTGGTGCTCCTCACGGTATCGGATACCGGCGCGGCGCGCCTGGAAGTCCTCGAAGTTCGAGACCGACGACACCTCCAGCCATCGGCCACCCTCGTCGGGGCCCTCCTCCATGTCGTCTCCCGGGGCCCACACCTCGATGTCGTACTTCTTCGCCTGGGTAAAGCCGAGGTCGCCCGTACACATCTCCAGGATGCGGTACGGGAGCTCGAGGCGACGGAGCACCGCCTCGGCCTCGTCGACGAGCGCCTCGAACCGGTCGTAGCTGTTCTCCGGGCGAACGAAGTTCACCATCTCCACCTTGTTGAACTGATGGACGCGGACGATCCCGCGTGTTTCGGTGCCGTGTTCGCCCGCTTCCTGGCGGAAGTTCGGCGTGTACGCCTGATACTTGATCGGGAGGTCCTCGCCGAGCAGGATCTCGTCGCGATGGAGGTTCGTGACGGGTACCTCGGCGGTCGGCAGCAGCCACAGGTCGTCGTCGTCGTACGACTCTTCGTTCGTCCCCTCGACGCGGTAGGCGTCCTCGGTGAACTTCGGGAGCTGGCCGGTGCCCCGCATCGACGCGGAGTTCACGGGTATCGGGGGGAACACGTCGTGATACCCCTGCTCGCGGTGAACGTCGAGCATGAACTGGATCAGCGCGTGTTCCAAGCGCGCGCCGTCGCCCTTCGCGACGTAGAAGCCGCCACCGGCGACCTTCGCGCCACGCTCGAAGTCCAGGATCTCCAGCTCCTCGCCCAGGTCGTAGTGCGGGGTCACGTCGTCGGGGAGCGTCCGCAGGTCGTCGAACCCCTCCCGGCGGCGCTCCACGTTCTCCGACTCGTCCGCGCCGACGGGCACCGACTCGTGGGGGATCCCGGGGAGCTCGAGGAGGGCCGCCTCCAGATCGGCCTCCAGCTCGTCGGCGCGCTCCTCGATCTCCTGCAGCTCCGATTTGAGCGCCTGTGAGCGTTCGATCGCCTCCTGGGCCGCCGCCTCCTCGCCGGCCTGTTTGAGGTCGCCGATCCGCGAGGAGACCTCGTTGCGCTCGTGACGCAGGTCGTCGCCGCGACTTTTCAGCTCGCGCCACTCCTCGTCGACGTCGAGTATCCGGTCGAGGTCCACGTCGACGCCTTTGTTGTCGAGCGCCTCGCGGACCGTCTCGGGGTTCTCCCGGACGAACTGGCGGGATAGCATTTACCGGGGGTTCCGGCGGACGGCCCAAAACCGTATCGGAGCGTCGGTATCGGGTGACACACGAGTACCGACCGTGGTGACGTCTGTCTGGCCGTCCGCTGGCCGAGATCGTCGTTCCCGCCTGGTATGGCTGTCCGCACGTGTGCTGCTCCGCTGGCGTCTGGACGAACGCGGTATCTGCAACAATTGCCGTTCTCAGGAACTCCCAACGAAATTTGAAGAGGCCGTGGAATAAACTCGTGCTGGTTCCGTAGCCCGGACTGAATGAACCGAACACAGTCTCGGCGAGCGGCGTTGGGTATTCTCGGAAGTGCTGCAGTAGCGTCCGTGGCGGGTTGTTTGGGCGGTGACGGCGAGGAAACGGTCAGGGTCTCCGGTGGCGTCGGTCCCCTCCCGATGGTCGAGGTGTGGGTCGATCTCTACGAGGAACAGACGGACGCGAGGTTCGACGTCTCCGGCGGCGGGACCGGTGTCGGGGTTTCGGACGTCCTCAACGATCAGGTCGACATCGCGATGATGGGCCGAGAGCCGGAGTCCGAAGAGGAAGAGCAGGGGCTGTTCGCGGTGCCGATGCTGATCGACACGGTCGTCGGAACGGTCAACGTCGAGAACCCGGTCCTCGACGAGCTACAGTCGGACGGACTGACACGCGAGCAGCTCGAGTCGGTGTTCCTGCGGGAGACCACCAACTGGGGTGAGCTCGTCGACGCCGATGTCGACGAGGAGATCGTCGTGTACGGGCGCTCGGACGCCTCCGCGGCGTACAAACAGTGGGGCGACTTCCTCGCCGGCGAGGCCGATGCGTACACACAAAACGACCTCCAGAGCGTCGCCGACGCGAACTACAACGGTGACCAGCCGGTCGCGGAGGCGATCGCCAGCGAGCCGAACGCCATCTCCCTGAACAACATCAACTACGTGTACGACCTCTCCAGCGGGGAGCTGGAAGGGGATATCACCCCCGTCCCGCTCGACCGGGACGGCACGGGACTCGACCCCGCCGAGGACTTCTACGAGACCCGTGACGAGTTCCTCTCGGCCGTCGAGGCCGGCGACTATCCGGCCCCGCCGGCCCGCGAGATGTTCCTCGCGGCCGACGACGGCTTCGAGGGCGAAGCCGCGTCGTTCGTCGAGTGGGTTCTCACCGAGGGCCAACAGTACGTCCGCGAGAACGGGTACGTCCCGCTCGAACAGGACCGGCTCGACGAGGCGCTCGACGCGCTTCCGGGAGGTTCCTAGCGGGATGAGCGAGGACTCACTCGGGGGGAACCGGCACGACGATCCGTCCGCCGGCGAGCTGTCTCCGGGTCTCCGCCGCCGGCTTCGCACCGAGCGGGTGAGCAGCTACTTGCTCGGGGGTGCGGGGTACTTCGCTGTCGGGCTCTTCGTCGTCATCGTCGCGGTACTCACGTACCAGTCGCTCCCGATCCTGGCGGAGTACCCCCTCTCTGAGCTGCTGTTGTCGTCGAACTGGGACCCGGCGTCGCACGAGTTCGGCTTCCTCCCCGCGATCGTCGGCACCCTGTACGTCACCGCGCTGTCGATGGCGATGGGTGCACCGCTGGCGATCCTCGTGGCGGTGTACATCGCGGAATACGCGACCGGTCGAACGAAGACGCTCGTATCGACGTTTATCGACGTTCTCGCCGCGATCCCGAGCGTCATCTTCGGACTGGTCGCGCTCGTCGTCGTCGTGCCGTTCGTCGGGAACTACCTCGCGCCGGCAGTCGGGGCCGACGCGACGGGGCTCGGGATCCTGACCGTCAGTCTCGTGATGGCGATCGTCGTCACGCCGTTCATGATCTCCCTCTCTGTCGAGTCGCTGGAGGCGCTCCCGGACGAGCTCCGTGAGTCGTCGCTGGGTGTCGGCGCGACCCGGCTGGAGACGATCCGATCGGTGTTGTTGCGGGCGGCGGGACCGGGGATCTTCTCCGCGGTTCTGCTGGGCTTCGGCCGCGTGTTCGGCGCGACGATCGTTCCCGCGATGCTGATCGGCGGACAGACACAGCTGCCCGATTCCGTCTTCTCGACGGGACAGACGCTCCCGACGCTGATCGTCAACGATTTCGGCGAACTCATGTCGCTACCGCTCACGCAGTCGGCGTTGATCTTCGTCGGACTGCTGCTCGTTATCGTCGTCTGGCTGTTCAACTTCAGCGCGATGCTCGTTCGCCGTCGGCTGAAACGGAGGTGGCAGTACTGATGGACCGATACGCGAAACAGCGCGCGTTCGGGTTCGCGGTCCGGGCGGCGACCGCGGTCGTCCTCGCC
Organism: Halorubrum tibetense; assembly: GCF_042661865.1. Taxonomy (GTDB): domain Archaea; phylum Halobacteriota; class Halobacteria; order Halobacteriales; family Haloferacaceae; genus Halorubrum; species Halorubrum tibetense. Next base: position 2,734 of record NZ_JBHSWW010000082.1, on the reverse strand, counting down.
GTGATGGCGATCGTGATCGGGGTGACGCTCGCACGCGGTGGCCGCGTGCTCCTCACCGACCCGACCATCGCGGTCACCCCGCCCGGGTCACGCTACATGCTGGAAGCGAACGGCGGGTTCCTCCACGCGATGCTGGGGAGCGTGCTCATCGTCGGCCCCGCGACGGTCGTCGCGATGGTGCTCGCCGTGTCGACCGCGGCGTACCTCCAGAGCGACTATTCCAGCGAGCGCTTCTCCGACGCGGTGAACACCTTCTTAAACGTGCTGTGGGCGACCCCGCCGATCGTCTACGGCGTGTTCGTGCTGACCGTCGTCATCGCCGTCGGCGCGCGGACCAGCCTCTTTTTCGGTATCGTCGCCATCGCGGTGTTCCAGTACCCGATCATGACCCGATACACGGACGAGGCGTTGCGGTCCGCGCCCGACACGGTACGGGAGGCGACGTACGGGCTCGGGGCGACCCGCTTCGAGAGCGCGATAATGACCGCTCGCGCCGCGCTTCCTGGCATCGTCGCCGGGGTGATCATGGGGTTCGCCCGTGGGGTCGGGGACGCCGCGACCGTCCTCTTCACGGCCGGTCGAAGCACCCGGATGCCCCGAGGCCTCTTCGAGCCGGCGACGACGCTACCCGTGTTGATATTCGACCAAGCGACGTCGTTCAACGCCGAGGTCCGATCGCACGCGTACGCCGCGTCGTTCGTCCTCATCGTCGTCGTGTTGGGACTGATCCTCGCCTCGAAACTGCTCGCCGGACGCTACGCCCGGTTCGCTCCGGGTGGGAGACACTCATGACCGACACCGTCCTCGAAACACGGAACCTGGCCGTAACGTACACCGGAGACCGTCGGGTCGAAGCCGTGAAAGGCGTCGACCTATCGTTCCCGGAGAACCGACTGACAGCGATCATCGGGCCGTCGGGCTGCGGGAAATCGACGTACCTCAAGGCCCTCGACCGGCTCCACGACATCCAGCCGAACGTGGAGGTCACCGGAGAGGTGTATCTGCGCGGCGAACCCGTCTACGACACCGACGTGCCAGCGCCCGAGCTCCGGCGGCGGATCGGCTACGTCCCCCAGGACCCGACCCCGCTGCCGCTGTCGATCTACGAGAACGTCGCGTACGGGCTCCGGATCCACGACCTCCACGACTCGAAAGATGACCTCGACGACCGCGTCGAGCGGTATCTCCGGCAGGTCGACCTCTGGGACGAGGTCGCCGACCGGCTGGACGCGCCGGCAGCGGGGCTCTCGACCGGGCAGATCCAGCGGCTCTGTCTCGCGCGGTCGCTCGCGGTCGAGCCCGACGTGCTACTCTGTGACGAGGTCACGTCGGCGCTCGACCCGGTGTCGGCCGAAAACGTCGAGGAGACGCTCGCCGGACTCGCCGAGGAGTACACGATAGTCATGGTGACACACAGCATGGACCAAGCTCGTCGGCTCGCCGACGAGGTCGTCTTCTTGTACTTGGGGGAGGTCGTCGAGGCGAACGACGTACGATCGTTCTTCGAGAACCCCGAACACGAACGGACGAAACGGTTCATCAGCGGACCCGGAACGCCGGATACGCTCGGACCGGCCGGGTCGGCGTCGGAAGCCGAAACGAAGCCGAGCGATACCGAGAGGGACGAGGGTGCCTCGGATCCCCCCACGGCGGAGTAACGCTGAAACGCCATGACGGACGGGGCGTCGGCCGGTTCGCCTCAGAGAACGAACGCGACGATGGCAAGCACGATGAAGATTATGACGAGCCATTTCGCGATCCGCATACTCATCCCGGCGACCCCCCTGGCACCGGCGACCGCCGCGACGATCGCGAAGACGAGAAAGAGGATCGCCAGTTCGATCAGGTTTCCGCCGAACTGAAGGGGTGCGAGCAGCGTTCCGTCGTGAACCACCTGGGAGAGACCCATACTCGGCCCTCCGTTTCCATCCGCTTAGTTAGGAGACCGTTATCGACCGGTTGTGAGCGTTTCCCTGTCGGACGTGGGGGAACGCGCAACCCACTCTCAGTTACCGCCGGGCAGCGCGGCCGTATCAAATGGTGGTCGATCGGATCGCCGTCGCGGTCGGGCGGGACCAGCACGCGTCGCGGTCGGGTGGGACCACCACGGTTTAACCGACGCGACGCGAGCGCGTAGGCATGCTCATCACAGGCGCGGCGCTCGCCGACGGTCGGGTCCGCGACGTGCGGGTCCGGGACGGAGTCATCGACGCGGTCGAGGAGGGACTCGACCCGGTCGCCGGCGAGCGCGTCGTCGACGGACGCGGTCGGCACCTGCTCCCCGGAGCCATCGACATCCACGTCCACTTCCGGGAGCCGGGCGGGAGCCACAAGGAGACGTGGGAGACCGGGTCGAAGAGCGCGGCCGCCGGCGGCGTCACGACCGTCGTCGACCAGCCGAACACCTCGCCACCGACCGTCGACGGCGACGCGTTCGACCGGAAGGCGGCGCTCGCCGCGGACGCCTCGCTCGTCGACTACGGGATCAACGGCGGGGTCGTCGCCGACTGGGACCCGGACACGCTGTTCGACCGGCCGCTGTTCGCGCTCGGAGAGGTGTTCCTCGCGGACTCGACCGGCGAGATGGGGATCGACCTCGATCTGTTCTCTGAAGCGCTCGCCGAAGCCGCCGCCCGCGACGTCCCCGTGACCGTCCACGCGGAGGACGCGACGCTGTTCGACGAGTCGGTCCTCTCCGGCGACCTCGGCGGGGTCGGCACCGCGGCGGCCGCCG
>NZ_JBHSWW010000081.1:0-8943 GCF_042661865.1 Halorubrum tibetense | reverse complement strand
CCCGGCGGAGCAACGCCGCGTCGGCATCGACCCGCTCGTCGAGGGCCGCGACCGCGTCGACACCACCGATGGCGGCGACGTGCTCCGTCGCAGCGTCAAGATCGGCGTCCGCGAGTCGCTCCGCGCGGTCGACCCGTCGCTCCACCGCCGCGAACCACTGGTCGAGACGGACGGGTCCGATCGGCGAGAAACCACCATCGTCGTCGACGTCAGAGCCCCCCTCCTCCTCGTCGGTACGGGGGCCTCCTATTCGAGGGCCTTCCTCGTTCGCGTCGACACCGGGTCCGTTCTCGTTCTCGTCAGCATGGGGCCTCACGGAGGGGTATTCGGACGCACTGTCGCCGTCCCCCTCGGCGACACGTCTCACCGAGACGGACTCCGGGTTCTCTTGGTCGGTAGAACCGACGGAATCGTCGTGTTGTATCGCGGTTGCGGGCTCCGAGTCGGCCGGACCACCAGCTCGGACGGCCGGACCACCAACTCGGACGGCCGGACCACCAGCTCGGACGGCGGCACGCGGCGGACGATGTGTCCCGAGCGTCCGGATCGCCTCCGCGACCTCCAACTCTCCGTCTTCGTGCGTCACGTCCGTCGCATCCGGCGGGTCTACCGCGTCCAGCGTATCGACCCCGACGACCGTGGCGGGCGGGTCGACCGGCGTAGCCGGCGATGCGAACCCGACACCGCGGGTTTCCCGGGATTCGAGCCGAAGGGTGACGCCGTCACGGTCCCACCCGGCCTCCGGGACGCCGGAGCGGCGCGGTGGTAGAACCGGTCCGTTGAGCCGGCTATCGATCCGAACGCGCCGGGGGACGTCGGCGTCGTTTCGGACTCGACAGGCGACGAAGCAGACGCCATCGACGGTGTCGACGGTACACGAGAGATCGACGCTCATGCGGTGGCTGGCTCGGCATGGTATCTAAAGCTCCGGGCGCGTTGTCCGGACACCGAGGACTCGCTCCGCCGGCGGCCCGTCCCACGACTCGAAGGCGCTCACGACCGCGGGACTGAGCGAGACTGGTCCATCGATCGAAGCGATCCGAACCGCCGCGAGCGACGCGGCGACCCGCGACCCCTCGTACTCGCTCGCGTCGCGTCCGGGCGTCGCGAGATCGCCTTCCGGCACGGCAGGGAGAGCCTCCCGAAACGCCGGATATATCGAGTTCGCGAGCTCGGTTCGGGCGTCCCGCCGGCGGTTTCGAAGCCGGTCGGTGAGACGGAGGCGGCGCTCACGCTCGTCGCGCGCCTGCTTCGCCCGCCTGCGTGCCTGTTCGAGCCCTTGTTCGGCCGCGATGCGATCCGTCTGTGCGACGGACAGGGCCGCGGCCGCGTCCTGTAACTCCGCGATCGACGCCGCCGTGTCGGCGTCGACTGCCCGTCGGGCCCGGACGTCCCCACGGATGGTCGCGACGCGCTCTTTCAGCCGACCCTCCTCCCCGGTCGCATCGGCCAGCTGGCGACGGGCGCTCTGGAGGTCAACCGTCGGGACCGTGATCGACGCGATCTCCTCTCGAAGCTGGGCGATCTCGGACGCGAGCGAAGCGGTCCGCCCCCGAGATCGGGCGGCGGCCGCTAGAGAGACACGCACGGAGCGATCGGTTGGAACCGTCCCCAGCACCGCCTCCGGTGACGGGATACCGAGTCCGGGAGTCCCGCCGCCCGCATTACCCCCGGAATCCGACCGGCTCACAGCTCGCGCCCTCGTAGGGAGTCCGGGTCGGGGTAGTCCGTCCCCGCGGCGAACGACGCGTACGGTGTCGACCGCGTTTCGCGGTTCGCGTACGCGGTTGCCGCGTCACGGACCGCCTCGTCCACGGCAAGGAACTCGTTGAATGGTTCGGTCCGTTCGATCTGGACGTCGTCACCGTGCGTCTCCCTGAGACGCAATGCGAGGAACGCGCCGTACGCGGTCGGTTCGAACAGTGCCGCTCGGCCGAACCGTCGAGCGACCTGATCGTCGTGGCGACGACAGGCGTTACGGAGCCCGGTCCGGGCAGCCGACGAATACGTCACGACCAACAACACGAGCGTCACTGCTCGGGTCCCGAATAAATCGCTTCCGAACGGTGTCGTAGTCGGTATCTGAAACGACGACGCCGAACGTTTCAGACCCGTTCAACGTCGAACTCCGGCACGTCGCCCTCGTCGTCGATCCGGTCCGGATCGATCCCCGCGGCCGCGAGTACCCGTTCCCGCGCCGCCGGGGCCGATGCAGCGACGACGACCCGCCCGTCGACCGCGGGGTCCCCAACCGCGCGGAACACGTCGTCCTCGCCGTCGAGCTCGGAGGCGTACGTCCGCAGCGTCGCGGCGACCCGACGCTCCGCCTCCGTGAGGTCGACATCCCCTTCCTCGAAGGCACGAAGCGCGTCCTCGACGTTCCGCAGCGCAGAGATCCGGTCCATCTACGTCGTCCGCAGGTGGCCCTGCTTCGGCTCGTACACTTCGCCTTTCGTGCGGAGCTTCTCGATCTCCTGCTCGGCTTTCCCGGGGTCCATCCCGATCTCGCCGGCGCGGTCAAGCACCTCTTCCACGGGTGCGCCTTCTTCGTACTCCTCCTCGATGTCGGCGATGAGCCCTTTGATGTTCTTGATGCGGTCGCGCTGGCTCTTCGAGGTCCCGGTCTCGACGACGTCCGCGTCGAACTGGCCCGTCTCGGGGTCGACGCCGATGTCTTTGAGACACGACTCGACGATGTCGGTCGCGCGGTCCGCGTCCTCGCGTTCGACCGTGTCCGAGAGCCGGACGCGCGCGCTCGCCTCCGAGAGCCGTACCATCGCCTCCAGCTTCCGCGCGGTGACCGGCACGGGCGCGTCCTCGTCGGCCCCTTTCGACCGGAGGTCGACGTAGAACTCCTCTATCAGCTCTTTCGCCTCCTCGGTCATCGTCGGGTAACACGACCGTTTCGCGTGCGCGATGTACTTCCGGAGCAGCTCGGCGTCGATCTCCGGGGCGACCTCCTGTGTCACCTCCGCGACCTGGTCGGAGGTGAACTCCGAGCTCGCCAGCTCCGTGCGCTGGGTGTTGAGTTCGCCCGCGTAGTTCGTCTTGATGATGTGTTTCGCCAGCCGGGAGTCGTGTTCGGGGTCCGGGCTGTCCGTCACCGTGAAGATGAGATCGAACCGGGAGATGAGCGCGGGCTCCAGGTCGATCTGCTCGCCGATCGGCTCGTACTGGTCGAACCGGCCGTACTTGGGGTTGGCTGCGCCCAACAGGGAACACCGGGCCTTCAGCGTCGCGTTGATCCCCGCCTTCGAGACGGAGATCTGCTGCTGTTCGAGCCCCTCGTGCATCGCAGAGCGGTCGGAGGAGTTGTGAACGACGATTCCGTTCGCGACGAAGTTGTGTGTCTCCTCGACGGTCAGATCGTACACCTTCGGTCGCCGCCCATCCTCGATCCGCGCCAGTATTGACCGCAGTTCCGCTTTCATGGCGTCGGCCTCCTCGGCGATAGCATCGCGCAGGTCGTCAAGACAGTCCGTTTCGACGGTGCCGGACAGCCACCGCGACACCGTCGCCTGATTCACGTCGAGCCCCGACGCTACGTCCGCCTGACTGACTCCGTAGTCGTCGAGCGCCGTCGAGAGTTCCGCCCGTGTTTCGCCGATCGGACCGCGGTCGAGCAGCTCGCGAGCGCGCTCTTCGACCCTCTCCACCGGCCCCCCGATGAGGTCTGCGAGACGCTGTCGGAGCACCTCGCCACGGTGTTCGGTCGACTCGGGCGGAACGGTTTCGACCGATCCCACCCGACGCCACTTCACGTCTCCCTGGACGAGATCACGAAGGTCGTCCAAGTCGGTCTCCGCGACTTCGGTGAGGATCGCACGGAGCCGCTCGGCCACCGTCCGACGGACCTCGTCGCGTTCGCCCCACTCACGAGAGATCTGCTGTTGGGACAACGCGGTTCCGTCCGCGAGTTCGGACTGCGAGACGTGGTACCGGTGTCGGAGGTCTGAAATCGTCTCCCACGTCGGTTTCTCGTTGAGTCGACACCGGTCCTCGACGGCTGTCTCTCGTCGATCTTCGAACGCCGAGAGGACCCGGCCGGCGCGGTGGAGCGAGACGTTCACATCCCCTCTCTCGAAGTCGTGATACGTGACCGCGTCGAGACCGCACTCGCTTTGATGAAGCCGGAGCGAATCGCGAGACCGCGCGAGCGCGTCGCCGATATCCGGAATCACGTCGAGAATCGTGCGATCACCGTCGGCTGAATCAACGACGCGGTCGAGGGCCTCGGCCTTTCGCGTGGCCGTGAATCCGACGAGATCCCGGAATGATGTGAGCGAATCCGCGTCGGTCACCGTGAGGTAGAACACGTCGCGACCACCGTCTCGTTCGCGGTGCTGGAGCTGGCTCGACACACCGAACTGTAAGAGGAGGTTCCGAGCGCCTCGGAGGAGCTCCCGGCTCGCCGAGGCTATCCGAACGTTGCCCGCCGACTCGTCGACGTGGCCCTCGCTGTCTGCCAGCGCACGGACGAACGCGGCCTTGGCCGCGCGGCTCCCGGCCGAGACGGCCGTCGGGAAGCACTTCTCGTCGTATCGACCGAGGTTCATCCCTGCGTCGAGGACGGCGTCGGCGTATTCTTTCCCAGTGACGCGAACCGTCTCGACTCCGCCGTCGCGCTTTTCGCTCGGCGGGCGGACCGGCTCGACGCCGAACGTCGTCCGTGCGGCTCGCTCGAAGTCGTCGAGCAGTTCGTCGTCGGTGTTGGTGAACCGGACGCCGTAGACGCCCTCCTCGCGGTCGTAGTAGACGTTCCCGTCGCCGGAGAGGTATCCGAGGACGCTCGCCATGGCGGCGTCGATTCCGTCGTCGTCAAGCAGTTCGACGCTTTCGTCGCCGCCCGCCATTACCGCCGTCCCGGCACCATCGGCAGCCTTCGTCGGAACCTCGCGGGGGACGTACACCCAGTCGCCGTCGTCGATCGCGGCCGCCTCGCGCTCGATGCGCTCCCCGTCATCGAGGACGAAGAACGGGTGATCGGCCGTCGCCGTCAGCGACTCACCCGTCTCCATCGTGACCCGTGTCAGCTCCGACGGTGCGTCGTACTCGTGGACTGCGGAGACGGACCGTTCGACCAGCTGCCCACTCCCGTCCATCGTCCAGACGTCGAGGTCGATGTTGCGGATGCGTCGACCGTTCGAGAGTTCCTCGATCTCGCCGTCCTCGGCGACCTCTCGCGCCAGTTCGTCGATGCGCTCCACGCGTCCGTCCGCCAACGAGACCAGCGTGTCACCGGTGACACAGTCCATCTTATCCAGCTCGTCGACTGCGGCAATTCCCTTGTCTGCGAGGACGAGCGCACCGGCTTCGAGCGACCACTGCTGGCCGTCGCCGAAGTCGTCGCGGACGGCTGCAGCGGTAAGGCCTGCTGCAGAGCTGCCTTTACCGGACGTATAGACGGAGCGAGGTGCGATGTTTTCTACATACGAAATCATTTGAGATTTGCCAGTACCAGGGTCGCCGATAAGGAGCATATGGAGGTCGCCGCGGATCCGCGAGCCGTCGGGGAGGTGTTTGGTGACGCCCGAGAACAGCTGGAGGATCATCGCGAGCTTCTCCTCCTCGTAACCGTAGATAGCGGGCGCGATGGAATCGACCATCGCCTCGTAGATGTCGTCGCGATTGGAGAGTTCGATGATCTCGCGTTTGTCCGCCTCCGTGATGTCCATGTCCTCGAACTCCTCGTCCTCGATAGCGATCGAAACCCCGTCCATGTACAGATCGAAGATGGCGGACTTCTCGTTGCCCTGCTCGACCTGTTCGATGTGGAGGACACCGACGCAGGTGACGTGGTCGCCAGGACTCACCTTTCCGGTGACGTCGTCGACGATGTCGACGTCGAGCGACTGGGGGGTCTCGCCGCCGCGCAGTCCCTCGGGCGACTCCTGGATTCGCAGCTTCTGGGAGTCGATGAACTCCGACTGGTCGAAGTTGACGCGGAACGGGCCCTGCCGTTCACACCCTTGACACTCGTGGGGTTCTTGGAAACCGCCGTCGCTCTGGGGAATGTACGTCATCGTGCCACAGCGCTGGCACTCGAAGGCGGCCTCGGTCACTTTCGGGCGGACGTCGGTCGCCTTACGGACGATCCCTTGTACGGAGACGAGCTTCCCGATGTGGTCGTCGTGAACGCGGATCCCGCGGATGTCGATGCTCTCGGGGAGGTTCTCGATTCGGACGTGGGCACGGCCGAGGCTGACGTCGGCAGGGAGGTCGTACAGTCGCAGCGCCTCCTCGGCGTACTCGCGCATCTGGTCCGGCTTGCTGCGGAAGTCCTCGGCGAGGTCCCGGTCGAACTGGAAGAGGTCGTCGTAGTCGACGTACAACGAGCGCTGTTCGTTGGGGTAGTTCTGTGCGAGGGTGCCGATCTCCTCGCGATAGTAGTTGCGGTAGAACTGAATGAACCGCTCTGTGAGGTCCTGATTCCCGGCCTGAGCCATTACGGCACACCTTCGTCGGCATTACGTATGAACCTCATGTTCGAAGCGGAGGTGGCCGCGGCGTGCCTACCGGGTCCGGTCATGCTTTCGTTACGAACGTCGCGTCGGCGGACGTTCGTCCCTGATTGAACGAGAGCACCTTCGCACGGATCACGTCTCCAGGCTGGAGGTCCCGAGGGATGTCCGCGGTGAAGACGACGAACCCCTCGACCTTGCCGACGGCGACCTCGTTGCCGGAGTGATGGTCGGTGAGCTCGGTCACGCCGAACTCGTACGTCTCGCCGATCTCGACCGGCGGGTCGCGCTCCTGTGCGGCCTCGTGGGCCCGTTTCGACTCGCGTGCGTCCGAGGAGGGGGCACGAAGTCGGCGAACGACGACGAACAGGACGAAGAGCACGGCTGCCACACCGGCCCCATAGACGATCGGCGACGACGGGATCATACCGGTGGGTCGACGCGCCGGTACGTAAACGGTCGGGTCCGTCGGCATGAGAAACGCCTTTGCCCTCGAAGCCCCCGACTCGATCCAATGCGAACCAGCCGCGGTGACCGTCGACTCGTCCACGGGTGTGGTGTGGCGTGAAGGTCGCGGACGCGGTGCCGGAGTTCGCCGACGCCTTCGGGTTCGAGGAGTTCAACCGGATGCAGCGGGAGGCGCTGCCCGGGATCTTCGAATCGGACCACAACGTCGTCGCGTCCGCGCCGACCGCCTCGGGGAAGACCGCGCTGGCCGAGCTCGCGATCTGTAAGACCCTCTCGGAGGGCGGCACGGCCCTCTTTATCGCGCCGCTCCGCGCGCTCACCAACGAGAAGGAGAGCGAGTGGGAGCGGTTCGAGGAGCTGGGCTACTCCGTGTACGTCGTCTCCGGCGAGCGCGACCTCAACCCCCGCCGCGCCGAGCGCGCGGACGTGCTGGTGACGACTCCCGAGAAGGCAGACAGCGCGACCCGGAAACACGACTCCGCGCGCTACTCGTTTATCACCGACATAGACTGTATCGTCATCGACGAGGTCCACCTCCTCGACAGCGAGAAGCGCGGCGCGGTGCTCGAAGTCACCGTCTCGCGGCTCCGGCGCCTCCAAGACCCTCGAGTGGTCGCGCTGTCGGCGACGATGCCGAACATCGGGGACGTGGCGGAGTGGCTCGACGCGCCGCCGGAGACGACGTACGAGTTCGGCGACGAGTACCGACCCGTCGAGCTGGAGACCGGCGTAAAAACGTACAGTCACGGGTCGAACGCGTTCGCGGACAAGTACCGACGGCTCTACCGCGCACTCGACCTGGCCGAGCCACACGTCCGCGAGGACGGTCAGGCGCTCGTGTTCGTCTCCTCGCGACAGGACACGGTACAGGCGGCGAAGAAGGCGCGCGACGAGATCACGGAGCGGGACATCCCGATCGACTCGCGCGGCGACTACGAGTTCCACAACGAGGCGAAATCGCTGTCGAACGACACGCTCCGGCAATCGGTGCTCGACGGGGTCGGCTTCCACCACGCGGGGCTCGGCAAGGAAGACCGCGACCGCGTCGAGGCGTGGTTCAAAGAAGGGAAGATCAAGTTGCTCTTTTCCACCTCGACGCTGGCGTGGGGGGTGAACCTCCCGGCGCGGTGTGTCGTGATCCGCGATACGAAGTACCACGACCCGCTAGAGGGGGAGACGGACATCTCCCCGCTCGACGTGCTCCAGATGCTCGGACGGGCTGGACGGCCCGGCTACGACGACGTGGGATACGGCTGGGTCGTCTGTGACCGCTCGGACGCAGATAAGTACCGGCGGCTGCTCCGCGAGGGGAAAGAGATCGAGTCACGGCTGGCGGGCGACCTCGAATCCCACCTCAACGCGGAGGTGTCGATGGGGACGATCCGTGGATTGGGTGACGTGATGGACTGGCTGGAGACGACCTTCTACTACGTCCGCGCGCGGTCGAAGCCGGAGGAGTACGGGTTCGAGGGGCTTCGGGACCGCGTCCGCGACACGCTCGACTCGCTGATCGCGGACGGGTTCGTGGCCGCCGGCGACGACCTCGCGGTCGAGCCGACCGCGCTCGGACGGCTCGCCTCGAAGTACTACCTTCGGCTCGACACCGCCCGTGAGTTCCGGGCGCTCGCCGACAGCGAGCGGCTCACCGCGGACGCCGTCCTCGAAACGGTGGCCGCCGCCGGGGAGTTCGACTCCGTCTCCGCGCGTTCGGCCGAGTCCGACGCGATCGACCGGGTCCTCGACGGCCGCGACACCACGCTCGAGGACGGCCATCGAAAGGTGTTCGCCATCCTGCTCGCGAGCATGGCGGACGCGACGCCCTCTGATCTCCGGTCGGACGCGTGGGTGATCCGGCAGAACGCGCTCCGACTCCTGGCCGCGCTCTCGGAGTTCCTCGACCGGTTCGCCGGTTCCCGAGCGGCGAACCTCGCGTGCCGGGTCGAGGCGCGGGTGGAACACGGGGTCGCCAAGGAGGCGGTCGCGCTGACCGCGATCGAGGGCGTCGGCCCGAAGA
>NZ_JBHSWW010000080.1:0-9039 GCF_042661865.1 Halorubrum tibetense | reverse complement strand
TGCCGCGGGTGTCGCCGCCTACACCGTCGGCGCGCGGGTCGCGACGCTGGCGATCGTTCCGGCGCTCGGGATGCAACAGGCCGCCCAGTCGATGATCGGACAGAACCTCGGGGCCGACGAGCCCGACCGGGCCCGCCGGACGACGACCGTCGGAACCGGGATCGTCGTCGCCGCGTTCCTCGCGCTAGGAGCGGTGCAGTTCTTCTTCGCGGGCGCGATCACCGACCTCTTCGCACCGGACCTGAGCGCGACCGGCCGCGATCTCTCCGTGCTCTACTTACAGCTCTTGGCGGTGACCTACTGGGGGCTCGGTGGCACCTACACGCTGCTCGCGGGGTTCAACGGAGCCTCCCGGACGCGGACCTCGTTCGTTGCCGACGCGATCAAGTACTGGGGGATCCGGTTCCCCATCGCCGTCGCCGCCGTTCCGACGACCGCGACGTTCGGCGCGTTCGGGGTCGCGATCACGCCGGGGCTCGGCTGGGGCGTCGAGGCGGTGTTCTGGGCGGTCGCGATATCGAACGCCGTCGGGTTCCTCGGGCTGGGCGCGTACTTCATATACGCGACGAAACGGGGCATGTTCGAGGCGGCTGCCGAGGACGCGTCGGCCGGAGAAAGCGATGGATCGGCCGGAGAAAGCGACAGGTCGGTCGAGGAAGACGACAGGTCGGTCGAGGAAGACGACGAATCGAGCGGGGAGGGCGGCGGGTCCGGAGAGACGGACGGCGCGTCGACCGCCGCCGACGACGACTGAGACGGTTACCCGAGGTCGGCCGCATCGACGACCGTCGCGAACTCGCCGTTCAGCTGTGCGAGCGCGACCCGATGTGACGTCTCCGGGTCGACTACACCCCCGTCGTGGGCGGTCCGCGCGTGGGCGGCGGTCGCGTCCGCAACGACGGAGACGTCGTATCCGCGGTTCTCCGCCGTCCGGACGGTCGTCGAGACGCAGTGGTCGGTAGTGAGCCCGCAGACGACGAGCGTGTCGTATCCCCGCTCCCGCAGCCAGTCGCCGAGCCCGGAATCGAGAAACGCGCCGTTGACGGATTTCTCGAAGGTCGCCTCGTCCTCCCGGGGTGCCGTCTCGGGTTTCCACGCGAACCCCGGCGAGTCCGGTCGGAGGGGTGAGTCGGGGTCCGTCGACGCGTGTCGGACGTGTGCGACCGGGCGGCCGGTTTCGCGCCACCGCGCTAAGAGGGCGGCGGCGACCGTCTCCGCCTCGGGGTTGTTTCGCTCGCCCCAGCCCGGGTCGTCGAAGCCGACCTGGAAGTCGACGAGGAGGAGGACGGCGTCGTCAGACGGCCCGCCGCGGGTCATTTCGTCGCCTCCGGTGTCCTCGGAGCCCCCGGGGCCCGATCAGTCATCGTCGGCTCCGGTGGCCACGGTGCGGACTCCTGTGGGCGGCTGGTCGTCGTCGGCCAGCCGCCGCCACGCGCCGGGTTCGAGGAGCGGTTCGGGGGCTTTCGGGTGATCGCGGGTCGGGGCAAGCGGGCACTCGTCCGGGCTCTCCGCGTCGTCCTCGCGGAACAGGTACTGTGTCCACTCGCGGTCGCCCTCAACCCCCCAGTCGCCGAGGTCGGCGTGGGGACAGACGCCGTCGTACTCGGTCATCCGCGACCGGATCGTCTCGCGGGCGCGCTGGCCAGCCTCAGTGTCGGCGGTGATCCCCTCGAAGACGGCCCGCGGCTGGAAGGTGATCTCGAGGCCGACCGGCGAGTACCGGCTCTTCCGCTCGTCGTAAAACGGCGCGCGGGAGGTCGGGAACAGCGGCTCGCCGCCGAAACAGAACTCCCACGTCGGGGTGTCCGGATCGGTCGGGATCGACTCCGGCCACGGTTCCGGGTCGTGAACGTGGAGGAACTCCAGGACGTGCCAGAGCCGCTCGTGGTAGTGTGCCTCGCCGGGGTCACCGGCCGGCGGCTTGAAGAACACCGCGAGCGGCGCGCGGTCGGCGTGGTCGGGGTACGTGTCGAGGTACTCAAGCAGGGTGTCACGGAGCCGTAACAGCGCGGCCGGATCGGTGGTCGACTCGCAGGCCGCGTACAGCAGATCGCCCTCCCGTTCGACCTCGATCCCGAAATAACAGGGGAACGGCGAGCCGTCGCGCTCGCCGACCATCGACTCGCGGAACGTCCGGTAGTGGTCCTGTAGCCACTCGGGCGCGTCGTCGAGCCGATCGTGGAGCGTCTCTTGGTCCAACAGCACGCCCTCGGTGCCGGGCTCGTTCATGGTAGATGTGGGTCGTAGACGGGCTTTTGCCTTTCGACGCCCCCAGCGCGGTGGGAACGGTGCGTGAGGACGTTCGAAGGGCGCGTCGACCCGGCCGCTACGAGGTCGGCTCGTGGTCGCGATCCGGCCTTCGATCGCTCCCGTCGCGGTCGGGTCGATCTGCCCGGCGGTCGAAGGCCGCGAGGATCGGGGCGGGGTCCGCGACCCGGGGGATCCGAACCGTCCGGTCGGATAGTTCGATCACGACCGACCGGGTACCGACTCGGCGGTCGATCCGATCGCGCTCGACGCGGAGGTTCGTCTCGTCCCACGGCTCGATCCGCCAGAGCGCCAGCCCGAACAGTCGATCGTACGCGACGACCGCGCGGTCCCCCTCGCTCGCGATCCGGTACTCCACCGCGCCGTACCGGAGCGCCGAGTCGACGATGAGGACAGTTAGCGGCGCGACAACCGCGAACAGTCCGATCACGAGGGCGGAGACACGGTATCCGGCGACGGCGACGAAGGCGGCCACGCCGAGCAGGAGCGCCGCCAGGAGCCACCCGCCCGGCCGGATAGCTTCGGCGAGCGGCCAACCGAAGAGTCGACCAGCGGTGGTCGGACGGCAACGCGTGTCGGGGTCCGGAATCCGGTCCCGTACCGGTTCGTCGGGGGGTGGCTCGTACGCCCAGCCGATGGCGAGGCTCGTCGACTCGTCGAACGCGGCCAGCCGATCGTGATACAGCCCGGCGAGGTCGCCCCCGAACTTGATTAGGACGGCAAGCGCGAGGACGATCGGTCCGAACGTCGCCGGGTCCGCGACCTCGCCGATCGGGGCCTCGGCGATCGCGATCCCGAACGTCGCGAGCAGCACCGTTCCGACCGTCTCCGGACTCGGTCCCTCGGTGCCGGTCAGCGCCAGCAACACCGGGCCCGTAAACACCCACAAGAGCGCGAGGAACGGTGCGATAATCGATAGAACGAGCACCGAAGAGAGGTGGATCCGGACGCCTGTCAGCGGTACGGACACCGAGGCCCGTTTGTCGACGAGCGCTCCGAGGATCAACGCGTCCGTCTCGAGTTCACTCGGTCGGCCGGCGAAGACGCCACGGAGGAGCGCGAACAGCGTCAGGACCCCTAGCTCGAACCAGTAGAGCAGTATCAGCGCCGTCGCGTCCCAGCCGAGCGCGAGGACGCCGACGAGCGGGAACAGGTTCGATATACCGACCGCGAGCGCGGCCGATCGGCTCGCGTTCGGGGATCGGGGGAGGGCGACCACGACGGACAGTCGGCCGGATTATTTATAAACTCCGTCACTGGGTGCTGTACAGCATATATAAACTGGCGTGACCGCTGGAACGACTTGGATATACTCATACTCGTCGTGTACGGACGATCGACCACGGCTAGTCGCACGCGAGTTCGTTGACGACGAGAGCGGTTTATAAGTAGTGTCTTGGATATCGACGGTCCCTTATAAACTACTCCGAACGTGGCGGCGTCGGTAAGCGCTCGGTCACCACCGATCGCTCAGTCCCCGGCGACCGCGAACCGAGACGCGTCGCTATCGGCGGTCGGCGCGGTGAGGGAGGAGACGCCGATCGTGAGGGCCGCCGAGAGGACCATCAGCCCGAGCGCGATGTCCCAGCCACCGGCCACCGACCGGGGAAGCGTCGGAACGAGCGGGAGCACCGAGGAGAACACCACCGTCAGATACGCGACCTGCGGGACGAGCACGCCGACGATCATCCCGTCGCGGGTGGTCCGGTCCCAGTACAGCGCGCAGATCACGGGGAGCGCGAGCAGCGCGAACCCGGAGAACGCGGTGTCGCCGACCTCGATCAGGGTACCGGGTCGGAGCAGGCTGGCGAGGAAGGCGAGCGTCGCGAACGCCGCCACCCCGATCCGCGCGAGCCACGCCTCGCGGCGGGCTGAGGCGTCGGGGTTGACGAACGGTCGGTAGAGGTCCCGCGTGAAGTACGACGATCCGGAGAGCAGCATCGAGTCCGACGACGACATCATCGCGGCCATCGCGCCCGCGATCACGAGCGCGGCGAACCACACCGGCGTGTACTCGTTCAATACGACGGGAAGCACGTTCGCGCCCTCGGGCACGTCGATCGGCATCCCCGCGGCCCACGCGCCGAGCATGAACGCGGGGAGGAACAACAGGAGGACCAGCACGGGCCACAGCGTGAACGACCGCTTGAGCACCGCGCCGCTCTTCGCGACGAAGAACCGCTGGTTGATCTGCGGGAACATCGTCACGCCGAACGCGATGGTGATCGCGGTGGAGATGATGAACCCGGGCGAGTAGAGCCCGCCGCCGAAGCTCCCGAACTCGGGGCGCGCCGCGAGCATGGAGTCGGTGGCCGCGCCCAGCCCGCCGACCGCCGACAGCACCCAGACGGCCGCGATCCAGACGATGGAGAGCATGAACAACCCCTGTACCGTGTCGGTCCACGCGACGCCGCGCATCCCCGCGAGCGTGACGTAGCCGATCATGAAGGCGGTGATCAGCGCCGCGCCGCCCCAGTAGGGGACCGCACCGTTCGTCAGTCCCACGATCGCTTCGCCTGCGCCCATCTGCTGGAGCATGACGTACGGGAACAACCACAACAGGCTGATCCCGGCGACGAGCGCGCGGAGTCCCGCGGAGCCGAACCGGTCACCGAGCATCTCGCCGAGTGTGAGGTAGCCGTTTCTGTTCCCGATCAGCCACTGTTTGTAGCCGATGACGTACCACAACACTGCGAACAGCACGCCGTCTAGCGCGCCCATGACGATCAGCCACTCGGGGCCGGCGGCGTACGCGAGGTTCGGCCCGCCGAAGAACGTGAACGCCGACAGCAACGTGGCGAACGTCGTGAAAAGCAACACGAGCGTCCCGATGGAGCGGCTGGCGAGGTAGTAGTCCTCGGCCGTCGCTTCCGCGACTCGATAGGCGATCAGCCCGATAGCGAGCGCGACGAGCAGGTAGCCGACGACGACGCCGAGCTGGACCGCGAGGCTCACGGCTCCTCACCCCCGCTCGCCGGCCGGCCTCCCGACTCCGAACGCTCCCCGATCGACTCCGCCCCGGCCGTCAGTCCCATCCCGCGCTCCCACGCGCCGCTCGCGACGAACCGGGAGAACAGTACGGTACACAGTCCGAGCCACCCGACGTGCCACCAGATCCACACCGGCAAGCCGGCGACGACGCGGTCGACACCCCACAGCGGCCACGGCACCGCGAACGCGACGAGTATCGCGAACGCCGGTACCCACAAGATATCTCTCCGTGATCGACTCATCAGAAATCTAAATGTAATACACACGGTTAAATCCTACTTTCCTAATTCAGTATAGGGTATCGAAGATAATTATTCTTCAAACGCGCTCGCCGGTGACTCTCCGGTCGACAGGTATTTTTCGGGAACGATCGTAATGGAAACGGGCGGTACGTACCGCCTGTTCAGATCACGATTCACATTCACATGAACGACACAGCCAAATACCTGATCCGTGCCACCATCGCGGCCGACGGCGTCGTCGAGCGGAGCGACGTCGTGGGCGCGGTGTTCGGGCAGACGGAGGGCCTTCTCGGCGACGAGCTGGACCTCCGTGACCTCCAGGACTCCTCGAAAGTGGGACGGATCGACGTCGCGATACAGTCGGAGAACGGTCAGTCCTTCGGCGAGGTGACCGTCGCATCGAGCCTCGACAAGGTCGAGACGGCGATCCTCGCTGCCTCGTTGGAGACTATCGATCGCATCGGCCCGTGTGAGGCGTCAGTCGAGGTGACGAGCATCGAGGACGTACGTGCCGCGAAGCGCCGCGAGGTCGTCGAACGCGCGAAAGAGCTCGTCGCGAGCGGTTTCGAGGAGACGAACCTCGCGAGCACCGACGTGTTAGAGGAGGTCCGCGACGCCGCCCGGATCGAGGGCGTCGCCGACTACGAGGGAGTGCCGGCGGGGCCGCGCGTCAGCGACTCCGACGCCGTGATCGTCGTTGAGGGGCGCGCGGACGTCTCCACGTTGCTCGAGTGCGGGATCAAGAACGCCGTCGCCGTCGAGGGGACGAACGTCCCAGACGCGGTCGCGGCGCTGACCCGCGATCGGACCGTCACCGCGTTCCTCGACGGCGACCGCGGTGGCGAGCTGATCCTCCGCGAGCTCGCTCAGGTCGGCGAGGTGGATTACGTCGCCTTCGCCCCGCCCGGCGAGTCCGTCGAGGACCTCGACCGTGGGGCAGTGTTCGAGGCGCTCCGCGGCAAAGTCCCGTACGAGACGCTCGCCGACGAGCCGAACCTGCGGAAGGCAGCCGGAAACGAACTGGACGGGCGCGACACGGACCCGGAGTCTATCCGATCGTCCGCTGTCGACTCCACTCGTGGAGATGGTTCCGACGGTGACGCGGACGCAGACTCCGAACGCACGACCGACACTGACGTCGGAAGCGAAGCCGACGAGACCGACACCGAACCCAACGCTGACGCCGAGGACGACGTCACAGCGGGATCCACCGACGCCGAAGCGTCGGAGCCAACGGAAGCCTCGGACGCCACTGAAGCGGCGGCTGAAACCGGGGAGCACGACGCTGCCACAGCGACGGAGTCGGCGGATCCCGCGTCCGCCGAGACGCCGTCGGAATCAGCTCCCCGGTCCATGGAGGAACACGTTCAGGAAGTGATCGACGCCGGAAGCGGGCTCGCCCGACTCCTCGGCGACGACCTCTCCATCGGTTCGGAGGTCGACGCCGACGCGGCGTTCGACGCGGTCGAGAGCGCGGACACTCCCCCGCACGCGGTTGTCGTCGACGGGCGGATCGACCAGCGCCTGCTCGATGTCGCCGCACAGCGCGGCGTCACCCGGATGATCGGTCGCGAGGTCGGCGAGTTCGTGAAGCGGCCGATCGGGACTCGCGTCTCGACGGTAGGGGAGACTTCGATCGAGGCCTGACGGCTTCCCGGCCGCTTATACGAGGCCGACCGCGCCCAACAGCGCGAACAGCGCGTCCCCGTAGGTGAGCGAGACGACCAGCCCGGCCGCCATCGGAACGACGAACGGCATTCCCGGCGACACTCGCACCGTCTCCCGGCTCGTCACTACTTCTAACCCGTCGCGAAGGGTCTCCGCGTCGGTCCCGTACGCGCCGTGGTCGATCCCCGTGAGGAACCGTTCGGCAGCCCAGGGGTCACCGATCTCTTCCTCCGACGTCTCGACCACTTCTCCCCCGTCGGTCGCCGGCCCGACGTGTGTCCCACCGTCGGTCGGGTCGAACGTCTCCGACACGCTTTCAGGGTCGCGGTGGCGGTCGGGCTCCGCGCGCAGCTCGGCCAGCGTCGTCCCGCGCCAGCGGAGGTACATCCGGAGGGCGTCGAGGTCGAGCCCGCTTCGTGTCGTCCCCGTCGTGTCCTCGAACAGCCGCCCGTGTCGCTCCGGGAGCGACGCCGTCGAGACGGGGCGCGCGAGGAACATCGTCGTCGACCGCTCCCCGCCCACGAGGTTGTAGGCGGCCAGTCCGACCGGGTACGCGAGCCCGATCAGCACCGTGTTTGTGAGCACCGTCAGCGAGAACACGCCGATCGCGGTCTCGACGGACGGGAGGCTCGCACCCGCGAGCTCGTAGGTCGGGAACGTCGGGAACACGATGGCGATGGCGATCAGCGCCTTGGCGTCCGCCCCGCCGAACGCGCCCAGATACCAGAACGCGTAGCCGAGGGGCGCGACGAACAGCAAACTGATCAGCGTCTGTACGAGGAACAGCCGGGCCTCAAACCCCGCAAAGGGAAAGAACTGGACGGCCTCGACGGCGATCAACAACACCCCGAACGCGTACAGCGGCGGCCAGAGCCGGTTCGGGAGCCGGCGCGTGCGGACGTCCCGAACCGCCGCCCACGCGAACACCGGGACGACGAGCAGCCGGAGCGCGTCCGGCAGGGTCGCGAACATGTCTACACGGGAACGGCGGGGCGAATTAGGCGTTCGGGTTCCGCCATCAGCCCTGATACTCAGCGCGCCGGCCCGGAGGCGCGATGGAGGTACATGTACAGGAGAACGGGGACGATGGTGAACACGAGCGTCGCCAGGAACCACAACACGGCCCGATTGCTCCCGCGGGCTTTCGCGTCGCGGTAGATCCACACCGCGACAGCGAGCACGATCCCGTACACGGCGAGCGTGAGCGGCCACGACCACGGAAGCGCCCCGGAGACGAGCGGATACATACGACACCGTTCGGCCGACGCCGTTTCAGCGCTTCGGCTCCGCCGGGGACGCCGGGGACCGCCAGCAGTACCGCTCGACTCATCGAGTCTCAGCGATCGGTGAGGTCCGCGGTCATCACGAAGTCCGGCTCGGCGCTTACCTCGACTCGGTTGGCCGCGACGTCGCTCACGTGATCGACGGTCTCGGGGATGAACACGCGGACGTGATCCGCGTCGCGGTCGGCCGCGTCCCGGGC
Organism: Halorubrum tibetense; assembly: GCF_042661865.1. GTDB lineage: Archaea > Halobacteriota > Halobacteria > Halobacteriales > Haloferacaceae > Halorubrum > Halorubrum tibetense. The sequence continues at coordinate 387 of NZ_JBHSWW010000080.1, read as the reverse complement.
GACCGCGTCCAGCAGCGCGCCGACGGCCGCCACGTCGCGCCACGCCGCGCTCCCGTAGATGGCGTGCCGCTCCACAGGGGGTTCATCCTCAGCACTCGTGTCGGCGTCCCCGTCCGCGTCGTCCGCCTCGCGTTCCCATGTCCGAGTGTGGAGGGCGAACCCGGCTATCCCGTCGTCGTCGTCCACCGCCACCAGTCGCTCCTCGTCGCTCGCCGTCGCCACCCGCTCGCGGGTCAACTGCGAGCAGGACCACGACTCGCCGGGGTCGAGCCCCAGCCCGTCGAGGTGATTCCGGGCGTCGCTCCGGCTCCAGAACGCCCACACGGCGTCGGCGTCGGGGTCGTCGACCGCCGCGTTCGGAGGAGTCGCCGGCGCGGCCGCCGGGTC
>NZ_JBHSWW010000079.1:0-9265 GCF_042661865.1 Halorubrum tibetense | reverse complement strand
GCTCGCGGTCTCGTCGCGGTCCGTCCACCCGCCGCCCGGTACGACGAGGAGGTCCGGGGCGCTCTCGTCCGTGGGGTCCGGTAGGCGGGCGCTGACGCCGACGCGCGTCCCGTGGCTCGCGGTCACCGACTTCGCTTCGTCGAGAGCGACGTACCGCACACGACCCGCGCGGTCGGATCGAATCGTCTCGGCGTCGGTTGGCGTGTCCGTGGCGTCGGTAGGTGTACCCCCGTCTCCGTCGGCATACTGAAACGCGTAGTCGAACACCTCGTAGGGGCCGATACCGTCGAGCTCGTCGAACCCGTCGTACAGCAACACGTCGACGTTCATACGTCGACTACGGCCGCCGTGAGCAAGGGTGTTGCCGTTCCCGTCCTCGCGGACGCGTGCGCCGTTACTCCTCTGGGTCCTCGCCGCGAGCGCGCTTATACATCGCCAGCGCCTCCTCGCGGCGCTCCGAGTGGTCGACGACGGGCGCGGGGTACTCGGGGGCCGCGTTCGCCCGCTGGGTCGGCGAGCACTCGTGCCACCCGTGGATCACCTCGGGGTCGACGCCGCGGAGCTCCGGGACGTACTCGGTGATGTAGTCGGCGTCGGGGTCGTAGCGTTCCCCCTGTGTCATCGGGTTGAAGATCCGGAAGTAGGGCTGTGCGTCGGTCCCCGTGGAGGCGGCCCACTGCCAGCCACCGTTGTCGTTCGCCGTATCGTGGTCTGCGAGATGCTCTCGGAAGTGGTCGTAGCCGTGTCGCCAGTCCGCGAGCAAGTCCTTCGTGAGGAAGGAGGCGACGATCATCCGCACGCGGTTGTGCATGAACGCCTCCTCGCGCAGCTGGCGCATCCCGGCATCGACGATCGGGTACCCCGTCTCGCCGCGCTTCCACGCCGCGATCTCCTCGGGGTCGTCCCGCCAGTCGATCCCCTCCTCGTACTCCTTGTAGTTCTCGGTCACGACTTCGGGGTTGTGGTACAACACCTGCGTGTAGAACTCCCGCCACGCGAGCTGGCCTTGGAACTCCTCGACGTGGCCTGCCGCCCCCATCTCGTCTGTCCCGTCCGAACCGTCCGTCCCGTCCGAACCGCTCGGTCCATCCGGCTCGTCGGATCTCCCCTCGGCCATCGCCCGCTCCGTGGCGGCGTACACCTCACGGACGCCGATCTCGCCGTACTTCATGAACGTCGAGATCCGGGAGGTGCCCTCTCGAGCCGGGTAGTCCCGGTCGTCGTCGTACGTGAACACGCCGTGGGCGAGGAACGTGTCGAGGCGCTCGCGGGCCGCGTCAGTTCCGGCGGGACCGATCTCGGCGTCCGGTTCCGCGAAACCGAGCGCCGCGGGGGTCGGGAGGTCGCCGACCGTGGGCGTCACAGTCGCAGTACCGCCGTCGGTCGTCCGACGTTCGTCGCCGTCGGCACGAAGCCCATCGTCGTGGGCCGCGTGGAGCGCGTCGACAGTGTCCACGAGCTCGCCGCGGTCGACGAGGTCGGACGCGTCCAGCGTCCGTGCCGGCGGGTCGACCTCGCGGTCGGTCCACTTCCGCCAGTAATACGTGTACACCGAGTACGGGTCCCCGGCGTTCGTTCGGATGGAGTCCGGCGTGTGGAGGACGGAATCGTGGTGTGCTTCCCGCCGGATCCCCGCGTCGTGAAGCGCCTGCCGGACCCCGGCGTCGCGCTCCCGCGCGAGCCCCGAGTAGTCCCGGTTCCAGACGACGCGATCCGCGTCGAGCGCCTCCGCCACACGCGGCAAAACGGTCGCCGGGTCCCCGTGTGTGACGAGGAGGTCGCTCCCGCGGTCGCGATACTCGTCACGCAGCGCGGCCAACCCGTCGAGCAGCCGTCGAACCCTGACGTCGCTCGCGTGTGCGAGGACGTCGTCGTCGAACACGAAGATAGGCACGACCGTGTCGCGGTCGGCGGCCGCGGCGAGCCCGACGTTGTCGGCGAGTCGGAGGTCACGCCGATGCCAGAACAGCTCCATACCGATCACACGGCTGCGGGGAATGTGAAAGCACCGGCCGGCAAGAGGGGAACGCGCAACCAGTGGCCATCCCCTGACCGCCGCTCCGCACGGCTGACGGCTAGAGCCGTCGCCCCCGGGTGTACCGGAGATGAGCGATCGAGGAGACGAGGAGCACGAGCGTTAACGATGCCATGAGCGTTCCGGGACCGAGCGATGGGAACGGCGGCGTCCCCGTCACGAACGCGAGGGTGACGGCCGCGAACAACCCGGACAGGCCGAGATAGAACTCGGACCACGTGAACTCGTTCGCGCCCACGACCTCGAGATACGCCTCGAACCCCTCGGCACCCGGTGCGAGCGTCACGAGACCGCTGTTCCGGTTGTACTCGATCACACCGCTTCGTTCCATCCGCGGGAGGTGTGACTGATACAGCGACGTGTAGAGTCGTTTGCGCTGTGTGTACGTCACTTCGACGGGCTCGATCTCGTTTTCCGCCGCGGCGATCGTCGTCGCCAGCTCCCGGAGCTTGATCTCGCCGCCGTTCTCGGAGAGGAACTGTAAGACGTGTCGTCGCCGACCGTTGCTCAGCAGCGCGAACACTTCGTCGGTGGGGATCGTTTCGACGCCGCTACCATCGTCCGTCGCCGACGCATCGACGTCGTCCAGCTCCTCGTCCGTCGCCGACGCATCGACGTCGTCCAGCTCCTCGTCCGTCGCCGACGCATCGACGTCGTCCAACTCCTCGTCTGCCGCCGACGCATCGATGTCGTCAGCTGAGACGTCTTGCTTAGCCGAAGCGGCTTGCTCGACCGGCCCGTCGGTGTGTTCGTCCGATCCATCGCTCCGTCGTTCCGTCGTTCCGTTCTGATCCATTATGTGTACTTACCTCCACATCTCGCTGTACTTCCAGGAGCCACCGTCCGAAGTATCAGCGTCGGGCTGGAGGGGTAACCCGTGTCCTGCACGCCCCGCATACTGAGCCATTGCACCCGAGATGACTCGCGCGGAGCCCCCGAAATAACCCCGTACTCACTGCTGTTATCGTATCGGCGTCAGCACTTCATCCCCGCCGTGACCACCGGACCGTTTCAGTATCGCTGTCGAGACAAACCACACGCGGGGTATTAACATTTCCCATATATTTGATTAGTGACCGTTTTACATGACTCATAATCGTACACAGCGATTCTCTCAGGCGGTTTCGAGGTTCTCTCATCAAATAGAGTTATTTCACTGATAGTTTTGGATCGGTTCTGCTGCCACCCCGATCCTTCTCTGGCGTGACGGATCGCGGCCGGTCCGGGACACGAATGCGGCGGTATGCGTGTCATACCTATATCCACCGAATGCGTCAGGTGTCGGTATGGAAACGTCCGTTCGGCTTCCGACATGGCTTCGCGATCCACGATACACCGGTGAGAACCGATGCGTTCCCTGTACCGTCGTCAACGTCGTGATCGCGGGAGTCCTCGCCGCAGCGGTCGCAACCCAGTCCGTCGGATTGGGGGGTGTCGTGCTCGCGGTCGCGCTCGTGACGATCGCCGTCCGTGGGTACCTCGTTCCGGGGACGCCAACGCTGACGAAGCGATACCTCCCGGATCGCGTGCTCGCGCTCTTCGATAAGGGGCCCGCCCGCCCCGGTGCAGAGCCGACGGCGACCACGACCGACACGGCGACGACGTTCGACCCGGCGGCAGCGCTGCTCGACTCAGGGGTACTCGTCGACGACCCCGCCGTCGACGACCTCGTCCTCGACGACTCGTTCCGCGCTCGGTGGACCGGACGAGCTCGCGAGCTCGCGGATCGCGACCGCGACGCGGATGGGGCGGCGCTCGCTACGTTCCTCGATGTCGATCCCGAATCGGTGGCGACCGTCGACCGCGGCTACGCGTACGTCGCGTCGATCGACGGCGAGCCGGTCGGCCAGTGGGAGTCACGCCCCGCGTTCCTCATGGATATCGCGGCCTCGGACGTGCTCAGCGGGTACTGGACGGACTGGGACGCGCTCGCGACTGCTCACCAAAGCGAGTTGCTCGGGAACCTCCGGCTGTTCGTGGAGACCTGCCCGACGTGTGACGGGACGGTGACGCTAGACACGACGGTCGTCGAGTCCTGTTGTCGGCAGTACGACGTGCTCGCCGCCACTTGCGATGACTGCGGGGCCCGCCTGTTCGAGGCGGACGTCGACCCGGCGGCGCTCGAACGCGTCGGCGCCTGACCGTTCGAGACGCCCGTCACGCCGCCGACTCAGTTCGCCCGCGTCACTCTCCGGTTCGCCCGCGTCACTCCCCAGTTCGGAACTCGAACCGTACCCCGCCCGACTCGCTCTCGGTTACGCTCACGTCCCAGTCGTGGGCGTCGACGATCCCCTCGACGATGGCGAGTCCGAACCCCGTCCCATCGGGCTGCGTGGTGAACCCGGTCTCGAACACCGCATCGTGCTCATCGTCGGGGATCCCCGGGCCGTCGTCGGCGACGTAGAACCCGTCAGTGAGACCACCGACCCACACGGTGACGCCGCTTCCGCCACGACTGTCCGCCGAGCCGTGCTCGACGCTGTTACGAAACAGGTTCTCCAACAGCTGTCTGAGTCGGTTCCGATCCGCTCGAACCGTCCGATCCGCGTCGACGCGGAGGGTTGCATCCCCGGTGTCAACGATCGTCCACGTCTCCGTCGCAACCTCGTTGAGGGGGACCGACTCGGCCGCGATGTCGGTCGCCCCCTGTTTAGCGAGCGCGAGGATATCCCCGATGAGTTCTTCCATCCGCTCGTGGGCGCTCCCGACGATCCCGAGGTGTTCGTCGACGGCGGTACCGACCTCACCGGCGGCCGCACACTCCTGTCTGGCGATCCCGAGCCGCCCCTGTGCGACGTTGAGCGGGTTCCGGAGATCGTGGCTCACGACGCTCGCGAACTCCTCGAGCCGATCGTTCTGTCGCTCCAGCTCCCGCGTCCGGCGGCGGAGTTCTTGTTCCGTGTCGAGCTGTGCCAGTCTGGCTCGCGCGTGTGCGACGAGCAGCTCGACGGCTCGCCGGTCGTGTTCGTCGAACGCGCCGATCGATTTCGAGGCCGACTGGAACATCCCGGCGTCACCGATCGGCACCGTCAGCACCGACCGGAACTCGGAGTCCGCCGGCGCGGCCGAGTGCTCCCGAACGTCGTCGACGACGTTCGTCTCGCCGGTTCGATACACCTCGGCCGCGACGCTGTCCTCGGCGTCGATCGGCGTCTCCTCGTAGTACCCCTCCCCATCGAGGTTCGACGAAACGGCTCTCGGGACGAGTGTCCCGTCGACGGCCGCGTCGACGATCGCGAAGTCGAACTGGAGGATCCGCTCGACTGCACGGATGACGGTGTCGTACACCTCCTCCGGCGTCGAACACGTACCCATGTCGGTCGCGACCTCGTGTAACGATTCGATCTCGCGTTTCCGCTCACGAAGTCGGTGTTCCGTCGACCGGCGGTGCGGGGGGCGGCGGCAGACACAGACGAGAACCGTTTGCCCGCCGATCTCGCCCTCGTGAACGCTCACGAGGGCCGGAACTTCGTCGCCATCGGCGTGAACCAGCGAGACCTCGGCCCCACCGAAGGATGGGGTCGTTTTCGCCGGGCCACGATCTCTGTCGTCGGTGTCGACGTCGCTAGCTGAGTCCCCCTCGTCATGTGCCTCGGCCCTCGTCTCCGGCCCGAGACCCTCACCGTCCGGTCCCAAGTAGGATCGGATCCCGTCCGACCGGTCCGTGTGGAACCGGCTCGGCACGAGCATCGTCGCCGGTTCGCCGACGAGCGAGCCGGGATTGTAGCCGAGGAGTCGTTCCGTCGCCGGGTTCGCGTAGCGAACGGTTCCCGCGTCGTCGATGGCGATCGTTGCCTCCGGACTGCTTCGAAGCACGCCGCGCTCGAACGCCCCCGTATCCGCCCCCGACTCGGTTCGGGGCGGTGGCCCTGAACGCTGCCCGTCTCCCGCGTCGTTGTCCATCGATCTCGGTGCCTCGCTTACCGATCGTTTTCGTCCCCCGTACATGAATCTGACCCGTCGATCCGGCCTCCGGTGTCGTCGACGCGGTCGGTGTCGTCAGGTCGTGATATCGACCCGGTCCAGCAGGACGTACCCAACGACCAAGACGGCGATCAGCACTCCGAACGCGAGCGCGACGGAGAGCGCCTCGTCGCCCGTCCGGTAGTCGGCGACGCGGAAGCTGATCACCTCCCGCGAGACCGCGATGATCGCGGCGCTCACGACGATCCTGAGCACCGGCTCTTCGCGCGCGTACGCTATGAGCGTCCGATGAACCTCGACGATGATCAACAGGAGAAGCACCGTGTCGAGCAGGTCCACGACGGCGACCGGGTCGGTGAATCGGCCGCTCACGAGCAGCTCGTACAACGAGAGCAGCATGTCGAAGAGGCCGATAACGAATAGCCCGAGGAGGAAGTACGCCGCGCCGAGCACGAGCCACTGCATCGCCCTGGCGGACGGGTCGGTCACCTCTCGGATATCCATCGGTAGTCACCGTACACACGCGGTGGAGCGTGAAACCGTTTGTGCCGAACCGTGTCACGATTCCGTCCCGGCCCGCCTCGAACGGGTCGCGCTATCCTTCCCGTATCCCGGCCAACGTCTCCAGTAACCGAACCGCAGTCGGCTTCGCGAGCGGCTCGTTCGCGTTGCCGCAGTGAGGCGACTGGACGCAGGCCGGGCAGCCCGACTCGCAGCCGCAGCCGTCGATGAGCCGGGCGGTCCGGGTGAGCAGCTCCTCGATCCGGTCGTGGCCTCGGCGCGTGAGCCCGACGCCGCCCGGATAGCCGTCGTAAACGAACACGGCCGGGCCGTCGGTGTGCGGGTGATGCGGCGTCGAGATGCCGCCGACATCGGCGCGGTCACACAGCAGATGAAACGGGAACAGCGAGATGATCCCGTGTTCGGCGGCGTGGATCCCGCCGTTGAACCCGTACTCGCCGCCGAGCCCGACGTCGTCGCCAAGGGTCCGCATCTCGCGCTCGAGGTCCGCCGGAACCGGGAAGTACAGCGCTTTCGTCCGCAGCGTCGTCTCCGGGAGGTCCACGGTCGACTCGCCGAGCGACGTCCCGGTCGTCGCGTCCTTCCGAACGAACCCCGTGATCTGCTCCGTCACGGTGACGTCCGCGAACCGGATCGGCACGTCTGGACGGGCCGGCAGCGTCCGCTCGGCGAGGTCCTCGTTCACGACCATCCCCTTCTCGGAGAGCACCTGCGTGTAGTAGTCCGCCCACGAGGCGTCCAGTTCCGCGATATCGCGGTCGAGGTCGAGTTCCGTTACCTCGTAGGTCCGCCCCTGTTGGTGGTAGATCGCGCCCGGATGGGCGTCCCGGAGCGCGTCCGCGAAGCCCAGCGAGGCGATCGACTCGCCGCTCGACCGGTCGATCAGTTCGATCTCCCGGTCCTCGGCCGTCCGGAGGTTCATCGCGTGTTGGGGGCTCTCCGAATCCGCATGCGTCCAGCGCGTCCCGTCTGCGGCGTCCCGTCGCCGGAGAACGCCGTCGTCGGTCAGGTCGGCGACGATCCCCGGGAACGACGCCCCGAAGAACGCCTCGTCGGCGGGCGAGAGCCAGCGCTCGTCGGCCGCACACGCCACGTGTCGCGGGAGGAGCTGGTCGTTCTCGGGGTCGCAGATCGCGTCCTCCGGCGGGGCCTCGAAGAAGTCCTCGGGGTGAGTCATCAGGTACTGATCGAGCCCGTCCTCGCCGCCGACCATGACGACGAGGGCCGGGTCGGTCCCCCGCCCCGCCCGGCCGGCCTGCTGGAACGCCGACATCCGGGTGCCGGGGTAGCCGTCGAGGATCACGGCGTCGAGCCCACCCACGTCGACGCCGAGCTCGAGCGCGTTCGTCGACCAGACACCCTGCAGGCTCCCGTCGTGGAGGTCGGACTCGATCTCGCGGCGCGTCTCGTCTTTCAGTGCGGCCTGATACGCGCCGACTCTTCCGGCGAGGTCGTGCTGCCCTCGGCTTCGGAGCTCGCTCGCGCTGTCGGTCGCGTACTGCTCGGCGGTCTGTCGCGCCCGCGTGAACGTCAGCGTCTGCCGGCCGCTCTCCACGAGGTCGACGAACAGCCGCTTGCTCTCGGTGTGACTCGACCTCCGCCGCCCGGCGTCCTCGCCCGTTCGGTCCGCCCAGTCGTCGTCGTACTCCGGCGGGTTCCACAGCACCCAGTCGCGCGGGCCGCGCCCGGAGGTGTCCTCGTCGACGAGCGTGATCCCGTCCGGATCGCGGCCGGTGACGGTCGAGACGTGTTCGACCGGGTTGTTGATCGTCGCCGAACAGCAGACGAACGTCGGGTCCGACCCGAATCGCTCGCAGGTTCGAGCGAGCCGCCGGAGAGTCATCGCGACCTGCGAGCCGAACACCCCCCGATAGCTGTGGATCTCGTCGATGACGACGTGCTCCAGCGAGGCAAAGAACCACTCCCAGAGCCGCCCGGCGTACGGCAACAGGGCGTAGTGGAGCATGTCGGGGTTCGAGAGCAGGACGGTGGGTCGGGCGTCCCGCACGTCCCGCTTTTCGGCCCGTGAGAGTCGGCCCGTGTACGACTCGACGGACACCCGACTCCCGAAGCCGAGCCCGTGTGCGAGCGCCGACAACGACTCCTCCTGGTCGGCGATCAGCGCGTTCTGTGGGCCGATATACAGCGTGCGACCGCCGTGATCCATCGCCGCTTCGAACGCGGGGACGGTGTACGCGAGCGACTTGCCGCTCGCGGTCGCGGTCGCGAGCACGACGTCGTCACCATCGCGGACCGCCTCGATGGCGTCCGCCTGATGGCGGTAGAGTCGGTCGACGCCGCGGTCCGCGAGCGCGCCCGCGAGGCGCGGTTCGAGATCGACGTCGGCGAACTCGGGCTCGCGGGCCGGGAGCCGCCGGTAGTCGGCGATCTGTCCCTCGTAGTAGGGGCGGTCACGGAGCCACTCGATGGCGTCTGCCACGTCGACGGATCCACGGGGGCGACGGTCCTAACGGTTGTGGTCCGGGACGTGGTGAGACGATCCGTGGCTGAGACGGGTCGTCGTGGTAACTGAGGGCGAGGGATACCGAAAATACAGTTCTATTGAAATACTCACTAACTGATGTTTTCATCCTCAATCGCCCAGTACAGGAACTGGACGATGTCTTTCGGGAGTAAGTATATCAGATCGCTGGCGGCCAACGGGTATTTAAACAGCCGTGATCGACGGCGACGATCGCCTATATATGTGGTGGCGCGTGCCTCCAAGGCCGCTTCGCGGCCGAGGAGCACGCGCGAGGGAGTCGACTCGGCGCTTATAAGCGC
>NZ_JBHSWW010000078.1:0-9312 GCF_042661865.1 Halorubrum tibetense | reverse complement strand
CCGACGCCGACCTCGCGGCGTCGGTCGCCGAGGCGGTCGAGGCGACGATCGACGAGCGCGACCGTGCCGAGACGATCCGGGCCGCGCTCGACAACGAGGCGTCGGGCGTCCTCCACGCGCGGTCGATGTCGGAAGCGGTCCTGTTCACGGAGGAGTACGCGGCCGAACACCTCTCGATCATGGCCGACGACGACGAGGCGCTCTTGGAGCGGATAACCAACGCTGGATCGGTGTTCCTCGGTGACCACTCCCCCGTTGCCGCCGGCGACTACGCCGCCGGCCCGAACCACGTCCTCCCGACTAACGGCGGCGCGAGGCGATACGGGGGGCTCTCCGTCGACACGTTCCTCCGCTCGTCGACGGTGCAGCGGCTGGACCGCGAGGGGCTCGCTGGGATCGCGGACACGGTGACGACGCTCGCAGAGGCGGAGGGGTTGGAGGCGCACGCCGAGAGCGTCCGCAAGCGGTTCGACTGACGGGGGCGACCCGCTCGCGGAACCGCGAAACCGTCGGCGGTTTCGTCCGGGCGTCAGGGTTTTCATCCTGCGGGCGGTATCGGTTCACATGAGTACGGGATCGGTCCAGGGAGGCGACGGCGACGACCCCGCGATCGAGGTGACGCCGGCCGCCGCCGAGGAGGCGCTCTCGCTTCTGGAGGGCGAGGGGCTCGACACCGGTGAGGCCGGGCTTCGACTGTTCGTCCAGCAGGGCGGCTGTGCCGGGCTTTCGTACGGGATGCGGTTCGACACGGAGCCGGAAGGCGACGACCTCGTGGTCGAACACCACGGGTTACGGGTGTTCGTCGACCCCGCCAGCCGGAACTACATCGGCGGGAGCAAGCTCGACTACGAGAGCGGGCTCCAAGCCGCCGGCTTCCACGTCGAGAACCCGAACGTCGTCTCCGAGTGCGGCTGCGGCGAGTCGTTCCGGACCTGATGGCCGCGGCGGCGATGGGACATCGCGACGATCACCGGAACGGAGTCGACGGCACGACATCGGTCCGTGTGTCTCTTTTTAAGTCGTTCGACCGACTATCGTCGGGTATGGAACTGGACGCGTCGACGACCGCGGACGGCGAGCGGGTGTACATCGATCGCGGCCTGGCCGAGCGGGGGGCTGAAGGGCCGTTTTACGTCGTGTTTGCCGATGCCGACGCCCGGGACCGATGGGGGTTCGCGTGCGGCAGCTGCGGCTCGCTCGACACCGCGATGGACACGATGGGCCGGATCCAGTGTACCGAGTGCGGCAACCTCCGGAAGCCGGACGAGTGGGACGCGGCCCACGAGTGAACCGACGGCCGGCCGCGTATCGTCCATGGTTTCGACGACCGATCGGTTCTCGCGATCCGTGAGAAAGTTTATCACGGATCGCGACCAATCGCCGAGCAGATGGCCACTGCGAGCATCCCCCCGACGACGGAGGCCAGGGACGTCTTTCGTGAACTCGGCTACACCGTTTCCGACGGCGGACGCGAGTTCGTCGCGGAGCGGAAGTGGCGCCGCGTGCTCGTTACGGCGCTGTGTATGGAAACCGACGACCTCGACCCGTATCTGGCGGCGGGCGGCGAGACGCCGCGACTCCGTTGTTTCGTCACGTGGCACGACAACGCCGGCGACCTCCGCGACCGACTAACCGACCTGAAACCACCGTACGACTGGGCGGTGATCGGCGTCGAGCGCGACGGCGAGGAGTTCGCCGTGATGGAAGGCGCTCCCGGCAGTCCCTGAGCGGGCGGGGAGCGCCGACCGACGCGATTTTGCACGACTGGTCCCCAGACGCGGTCAGTCCGCCGTCGGGAGCGTTCCGTCGTACCCGTCCGGGACGTACGGACACAGCGGATCGCTCGCGAACGGATCGCCGGTGTGTGCGTACGCACGCGACCGACTCCCCCCACAGACGGTCCGGAACCCACACGCGCCGCACTTCCCCGAGAGCGCGTCCGGGTCCCGGAGCCGTTCGAACAGGTCGCTGTTGCGGTAGATATCGGTCACGGATCGATCGCGGACGTTTCCCGCCGCTTTCGGGAGGAACCCCGATGGGTAGACGTCGCCGACGTGGCTCACGAACGCAAAGCCACGCCCAGCGGTGATCCCGCCGCGCCGCGCCCCGTCGGCCCGATCGGACTGGAGTCCGACCCGACGATAGAACGGTGCCTCGGTGGTTTTCACGCCGAACGGCTCCGCCGCGTCGACGTCGTGGAGCCATGTCATCACGCGCTCGGCGCGTTCCGGCGGGATCGGGTCGAGCAGCTGCCCCCGTCCGACCGGCACGAGGAAGAACACCGACCAGAGCACCGCGCCGAGCTCCCGAACCCGATCGCGGATCGCCGGGAGCTCGTCGACCGTCTCCGCACAGACCGTCGTGTTGACCTGTACCGGCAGGCCGGCGTCGGCCGCGGCCTCGGCCGCGTCGATCGTGTCCTCGAAGCTCCGCTCGCCGCGAAACGCGTCGTGTGTCTCCGCGGTCGCCCCGTCGAGGCTGAGCGCCATCCGTCGGATCCCGGCGTCGGACAGCGCCCGGACGCGCTCCGGCGTGAGCGACCGCGTGCCGCTCGGCGTGATCGTCATCCGGTTCCCCTGTTCGGTCCCGTACGCCACGAGTTCGAGGAGGTCGTCGCGGGCGAGGGGATCGCCGCCGGAGAGCACGACCAGCTGTCCGTCGCCGAACGCGGCGGCCTCCCGAAGCAGGCGTTTCCCCTCCGCGGTCGTCAGCTCCTCGGGATGCCGTTCGGGGCGTGCGTTCGCCCGGCAGTGCCGGCAGGCGAGCTCGCAGGCCCGTGTAACTTCCCAGATGAGCACGAGTGGACGTCGGTCCGTGTCGAGGTCGTCGAACATCCGTCGGTTTAGCTACGATCTCATCGCCCTTTAGTGATGGATCGAACGTGTTCGGGGCGCCCGGCTGCCGCCCCGTCCAACCGTGGTGGGTTTTATAGTGGCATGCGTCCAACTCCCAAACCCATGGTGTTCAAAAAGATCACGCTGATCGGAACGAGCGACGAGAGCTTCGACGCGGCGGCGGACGACGCGATCGACCGCGCGGAAGACACCCTCGAGAACGTCTACTGGGCGGAGGTACAGGAGTTCGGCGTCGAGATCAAGAACGCGCCGGAACGGGAGTACCAGGCCGAAGTCGAAGTCGCGTTCGAGCTGGAGGACTGACCGCTCGGTGTGTCGCCGACGTTTGGTCCGTCACGCCGCGAACTCGTAGAGCTCGTCGCCGACGTGGTGGATCGACTCGATCACTTTTCCGCTGTCGCCGACCATCTCGTCGCCGTCCACCATCGCTCGCCCGACCGCCAGTACCTTCCCGTGCGTCTCCTCGGCGATCACGACGAGGTCGCCGTCACGGATCGACGCGTCCGCCTCGACGATCCCCGGGCGCATCACGTCCGCCCCGTCGGAGACGAACGAGATCGCGCCGGCGTCGACGGTGACGACGCCCGTCTGTGGTTCCGTGTTGTTCGCGCCGCGGACGGTGAGGAACGGCTCGTCGTCATCGACGTAAAACACGGCGGGGTCGCCGTCGACGAGGACGAGCTGGTACTCGGCGTCGACGAACTCGACGGACTCGAACGTCTCCCCGTCGATGTCGACGCCGAGGTGGTCCGCGATCGCCTCGCGGATGTCGCGGATATCGTCGCTTCGGAGGTGGTGGCGGGATTTCACTTGCATACGCGCCCGCTCGGTCGGCGCGCCGATAAAGGGACCGCTCCCTCGCGTGACCCGAGTCGCGCCTCGACGCCCCGCGACGGGTTCGACGCGTGTACGGCCGCTGTTCGTCCCCGAGCAGACGGGAGGCGGCCGTTGGCCCGATCAAAACGGCCTTAAACCACCTCTCCATAGGCGTGTGTATGTACGCTCCATTGGGGATCGGAGCCGAACCGCTGGCCCCCGGGCTGGCGGTGATCGCGACGCTGGCGGTCGTCCTCTTTAGCCTGCTGAAAGGGACGGGATGGGAGCCCACGACGGACATTTCGGAGGAGATCCACGAGCGACGTGCGAGCTCCGTCCCGGAGACTGAGTTCCCGGAGCCGGGTAACCGCGCGATCGGCGGCGGTGGTGGCGGCGGCGCGATCCCGGCCGGCGGCGATGGTGACGAGGGCGAACTGGAGGACGGGAGCACGGCGAGCGCCGGCCCCGGCGACATCCCCGAAGACGAGATCGAGTACTACGAGGTCGAGTTCGCCAAGCAGGGCGAGACGATCGAGCTCGCGAACAACGAGCCGATCCTCGACCAGGGCGAGGACCACGGCTGGGACCTCCCGTACGCGTGTCGGCAGGGGCAGTGTGTCTCCTGTGCCGGTCGAGTGACCGACGGCCCTTCCGAGGACTACCTCGAGCACGACAACCAGCAGATGCTCGAGGAGGCCGAGCTCGAGGACGGCTACACGCTCACCTGCGTCGCGTACCCCCGTGACTCGTTCACCCTCGAAACCGGCGAGGCTCCCTGACGACCGATCGCCAGCCGGCTGACCCGTCTCGGAGACGGTTCACCGACCGAACGCCCTCCCGTACGACCCGTTCTCACCTCGAATGTTTCTCACTTCGTTCTCGGCTGTACTGCTCTTTTCAGTGCTGACTGGCGGGATCCCGACCGTCCCGATCGAGGAGCCGGTGATCGTGTTCGCGATCGCGTTGGCGACGTTCCTTGTCGCCCCGCTGCTCATCGAGCGTGCCGGCCTCCCGGGGATCGTCGGTATCGTTCTCGTCGGTGCGGCGTTGGGGCCGAACGGAGCCGGCGTGCTCGCGGAGACGGATGCGATCGTCTTATTGGGGAACGTCGGACTCGTCTACTTGCTTTTCACCGTTGGGCTGGAGCTCGACCTCCGCGGATTCCTCGCGGCACCGGAGAACGCGGCGCTGTTCGGGTTGACGAGCTTCTTTCTGCCGTTCGGTGTCGGGTCCGCCGTGGGGATATACGTGCTCGGTCTCGACCCGTGGGCGTCGTTCCTGCTCGCGGCGGTGTTCTCCTCGCACACGCTGCTGGCGTATCCCGTGGTCAACCGGCTGGACGTGACGAAGAACCGGGCGGTCACCGCCGTCTTCGGCGGTATCCTCTTTACCGACACGCTCGCGCTCGTCGTGTTGGCGATCGTTCTCGGACAGGCCGACGGAGAGCTGACGCTCATGCTGTTCGGGCAGGTGTTCGCGTCGATCGCGGTCCTCTTCGCCGGGATCTGGTTCGTCCTCCCGCCGATCGCCCGGTGGTTCTTCCGGAACACGAGCCAGGAGAGCTACTTCGAGTTCCTGCTCGTGGGTGCCGCCATCTTCGGCGCGGCCAGCTTCGCGGAGGTGTTGGGGCTCTCCGACATCCTCGGCGCGTTCGTCGCCGGGATCGCGTTGAACCGGCTCGTCTCGCGTGGCGGCCCTCTGATGAACCGGATCGAGTTCGTCGGCAACGCGCTGTTCGTCCCCTTTTTCCTTCTGTACGTCGGGATGCTGGTCGACCCCGGCGTCATCCTCGACGGGCCACGGACGCTGTTCGTCGCCGTGGTGATCGTCGCGACGATGTTCCTCTCGAAAGTCGGTGCAGCGGGGATCGTCTCGGCGATACAGGGGTACGACCGCAACGAGTTCGGTGTGATCACGGGGCTGTCGGTCGGGCAAGCGGCGGCCGCGCTGGCGATCACGCTCGTCGGCTTCGACGCGGGGCTGTTCGGTGCGGACGTGCTCAACGCGGTGGTGGTGATGATGCTCATCGCGGCGGTAGTCAGCCCGTGGCTCACGGAGCGGTACGGGACGCGACTCGCGCTGGACGACGACGTCGAACCCGGCGAGTCGGGCGCGGTCGACCCGCGGATCCTGTTGCCGTTGTCGACCGACGCGGACCGCCAGCGACACCTCCTCGAGCTCGCGTTCGCCCTCAAGGACGAGCGTCCAGAGAGCCCGGTCCACCTCCTCACGGTGGTCCAGCCCGACGGCTCCGGAACGGACGAGAGCGCCGTCGCCGAGGCGGAGGCCGGGCTGGAGAGCGCGGCGGAGATCGCGGACGCCGCTGAGGTCCCGGCCCGGACGGAGACCCGGGTGAACCACAGTATCGCCTCGGGCGTGGTCCGCGCGAGCACGGAGACGCGCGCCGAGCTGATCGTCATGGGGTGGGACGCCCAGCAGTCGCTGAGTAACCGGGTGTTCGGAAGCATCATCGACCAGGTGCTCCGCCGGACGACCGTTCCGGTGCTCGTCTCGCGGCTCGGCCACCCGATCAACACGACCGAGCGGGTGTTCGTTGTCGCGCCGCCGGGCGTCGATCACCACGAGGGGTTCTACGAGGCGGTCCACGTCGTCAAGCGACTCGCCGAGCGACTCGGCGCGGAGCTGCACGTGTACGTCGTCGACGGCAACGAGCGGCAGTACGAACGGCTGTTCGGCATGGTCGAGCCCGAGCTCGAGGGGCGCTTCGAACGCGTTCGCGGCTGGTCGGAGCTGGAGTCCACACTCCGTCGGGAGACCGACGAAAACGACCTCGTCGTCCCGATCTCGCCGCGACAGGGGAGCGTCGGCTGGGACCCGGGGCTGACGGCGCTGCCGGAGCAGCTCGCCGAGCTCCCTCCGGGATCGTTCATCGTGGTGACGCCACGACAGGGTGAGCCGGGATACGCCGCTCGTTTCCTCACGATCGAGTAAGGGCTCGTCAGATCGAGTGGCCGATCACATCGGGGGTCGCGACCGGTCGCGTCCCTCCTGATCGACGGTGAGACAGTTCCTTTCAGTCGAGTCAACCGGTGGCAAACCGGAACCTTCCAAAGGTTCGGCGTCGTACGAGGAGTAATGAGCGACAAGAGCCTCGCGGAGCGAGTGGAGCAGTGGATGGTCGGCCAGATGCCGATCATCCAGATGCACGGCGGGACGAGCGTCGTGCGCGAGGCGGACGAGGAGACGGGGGAAGTCGTCGTCGAGCTCGGCGGTACCTGCTCCGGTTGTGGCATCTCGAACGTCACCGCCGAGAACATCCGTCGCGACCTCATCATGGACTTCGACGAGGTCTCCGAGGTTCACGTGAAAGTCCCCTCGACCGGCGATCAGGGCGCTTCGACCGTCGAAGGCGGGCGCGGCGGCGACCTCCAGTACGAGACGGAGTCCGCCGGACACTTTTAATCCCCTTACACCGGGAGGAGCGCCATCCCGCCCTCCGCGAGTTCCTCGAGCTCGTCGCTGTACGCCACGGCGACGTACAACAGCGTGAAGAGGACGGCGTTGTGGAGCCCGTGTAACAGCGCCGGGACGACGATGTTGTCGGTGTACTCGTACACCGCGCCGAACACGAGGCTCGGGAAAAAGAGGACGGCGATCGTCGTGAGCCGTCCCTGTATCCCCCCGGTCAACGCGATCACGTGAACGAACGCGAAGATCGCGGACGCGATGGCGATGGCCGGAACGGCCGAGATCGACTCGCGAAGCCGGCTCTGAACGATCCCGCGGTACAGCACCTCTTCGGCCGGGCCGATCACGAGGAACGAGGCGGCGATAAGTAGCGGGATGACGGCCGGGTTCTGGACGGCGAGCTCGGCGCTCTGGTTCGCGGCCGTCTCGGCCCCGATCACCTGTAGCAGCGTCGAGATCGAGACCACCATGATCAGGATCACCACCCAGCCGCCGAGGACGAGGCCGAGTTCAGTGAGGCTCGGCCGCCGGATCCCGAGATACGAGACGATCCCCGACCGGTCGAACCCGCGGTACAGCAGGTACGCGAGCGCGAGCCCGCCGAACGCGACGTACTGTCCCAACACCAGCGTGAGCCCGAGGTTCACCGCGAGCGGGAGCTCGACGACGGCGGCGTCGATGCCGAACACCAGAAGACTGCTGAGGAGGACGAAGGCGATCCCGAGGGTGCCGAGCCCGACGGCAACCCCCACCGCACGAAGCGGGGAGTCGGGGACGGCGCTCGGCTCGGGGTCGTTCGGCGGGGCGGTCGTGGTCGGGTCGGGATCCTCCCCTGCCGAGGTCGCGGTCCGGCCCGATCCGTCCGCCGCTGGGGTCCCGTCCGATCCGTCCGCCGTCGGGGTCGCGTCCGGCGCGTCGGCGTCTCCCCGTCCGGTTTCGTTCGGCTCGGCCCCGTCGTCCGTGGAGGGGTCACTCATCGGTCGTGATACGGGTCGTTCGGTGAAAGGCTTGTTCGTCCACCGTCGGCTTGCCGGTGTTCGTTCCGCGTCGAACTCGATTATCGATACAGTAACTCGTACCAGGTCACCGCGGTGACCGCCCGCCCGTCACGGAGCCCGTCGTCGATCACCGCTTCTAGTAGATCGTCGTACGGAACCGTTTCGACCGCGATCGACTCGTTGTCGTCGAGGTCGCGCTCGGCGGTCGGCTCACACCCCGTCGCGAGGAAGTGGTGATGGACCGCGTTCGTCACCCCGTTGGCGGGCTCGACTGTCGTCAGTCGCTCGAAGCCGTCCGCCTCGTAGCCGGTCTCCTCGGCCAGCTCGCGGGCGGCCGCTCGTTTCAGGTCGTCGCGGTCCTCCGGTTCGACCG
Source organism: Halorubrum tibetense (assembly GCF_042661865.1). Lineage (GTDB taxonomy): Archaea > Halobacteriota > Halobacteria > Halobacteriales > Haloferacaceae > Halorubrum > Halorubrum tibetense. The sequence goes on along the minus strand of NZ_JBHSWW010000078.1, from coordinate 841 downwards.
TCCCCGCGGGGATCCCGCGGTTGGTTCGGCCGACCGCCTGACGCCACTCGTCGATGACGACGACGTCGCCGTCGGGCGTCAACGGGAGCACCACGACCGCCGGCGGCTCGTCGACGTAGTGGTAGCCGTCGGTCTCACCCTCGGGGAACTGTACCTCGTCACGGCGCACGTCGAACCCCGGACAGCGGTAGTCGATCTCGGTGCCGAGCGTCTCCCACACGAGGTCGTCCATACCCCTGCGTGGTGGCCGGCGACCTAAAGCCCCGGTGTCACGACGCGCTCACGACGACCAGTCGCCGAGCGACGCCTGTCCGTCCGGGCGTTCGTCCCCGCTCTCCTCGTCGTGCCGTGTCGCGTCGTCGAGACCGGTCTCCACGTCCGCCTCAGCCCAGTCCGCGAGCGTCATTCGCTCCCGTTCCTCGCCTGTCGGCCGCGTTCCGGTCGGCGCTCCGTCGGGTCGGTCAGTCCCTCCTCCGGCCGTCGGTTCGCCGTCGGTATCCTCCTCCGCGAACCCCTCGAGGGTCGCCTGGTCGCCCGCGGCGAAGTCGAGCTTCGACACTCGAACGCCGAGTTTGCGGACCCGCGCGTCGGCGAACTCGTCGAGCAGATCGAGCGCGACGGACTCGACCAGGGACGGGTCGTCGACGGGACCGGGAAGACTCCGTGCTCGCGTGTTGACGTCGAACGGCGGCTCGACCGCCTTGATCCCGATCGTACGGTAGAGACAGCCCCGGTCGCGGGCGCGACGCGCCACGTCCGCGGCCAGCGTGGCCACCGTCTCCCGCTTCGTCGCCTCGTCCGCGGTCGCCGCGAGCGACGATTCCCGGGAGAGACTCTTCGG
>NZ_JBHSWW010000077.1:0-9366 GCF_042661865.1 Halorubrum tibetense | reverse complement strand
TGCTCGCACAAACGTTCGTCGCCGCGCCGTTCGTCGTGATCACCGCTCGCGCCGGCTTCGCGCGGGTGGACGAACGGCTCGAACAGGCCTCCCGGTCGCTCGGACACGGCCCGCTCGCGACGTTCCGCAACGTCTCGCTCCCGATGGCCCGGGGCGCGATCCTCGCCGGGATCACGCTGACGTTCGCGCGGGCGATCGGGGAATTCGGCGCGACGATGATGGTGGCGTACAACCCACGCACGATGCCGACCCGCATCTGGGTCGACTTCATCTCGGGCGGTATCGACGCGGTCGTCCCGCTCGCGCTCGCCCTCCTCGCGATCACGCTCGCCCTCCTCGCGGTCGTCCAGCGCGTCGGCAGCGTGCCGACGGTGGTCGACGCGTGACGACCCACGACGATCGGCGCGTGACGACCGACGGGAGTCGCACGGTGACGGCTGACGGCGGTCGATCCTTGGCGTTGGAGATCGCCGACATCACTCATCAGTACGGTACCGAGCGGGCGCTCGATAGCGTGTCTTTCGGGGTCGAGCCCGGGGAGTTGGTCGCCCTCTTGGGGCCGAGCGGGTGCGGCAAGACGACGCTCGTTCAAGCGATCGCCGGCCACATCGACCCGACCGCGGGCCGGGTGCGCTTGCGGGGCGACGACGTCACCGACGCCCCGCCGGAGTCCCGCCACGTGGGGCTCGTCTTCCAGCAGTCGACGCTGTACCCGCACATGACCGTGGGCGAGAACGTCGCCTACGGGCTCACCGCGTGCGGGACGGGGCGGGCCCGGCGAGATGAGCGGGTCGCCGAGTACCTCGATCTAGTCGATCTGCGGGCGCGGGCGGACGAGTCGCCCGAGGCGTTAAGCGGCGGACAGCGACGCCGCGTCGAGCTCGCTCGGGCACTGGCCCCGGAGCCGGACGTGTTGCTGCTCGACGAGCCGCTCTCCGCGCTCGACAGGACGCTTCGGGACCGGCTCCGCGACGAGATCGACCGGATCCAGCGCGAGACAGACGTGGCGACCTTGTTCGTCACCCACGACCAGGCGGACGCGATGGCGCTCGCCGACCGACTCGTGGTGTTTGACGACGGATCGATATCGGCGGTCGGCGAGCCGCGCGCGCTGTACGAGTCGCCGCCGACACCGTTCGTGGCCTCGTTCCTCGGCCGCTCAAACCGGCTTCGCGCGCGAGTCGTCGACGCCGACTCGACCGCCGACGCGGCCGCCGACGAGCCGCGTGATATCTGTCTCGACAACCGGACGATCGATCGATGTGAGAACAGGGCACGGTTCCAGCCGGGCGATACGGTCGTTTGCCACGTCCGCCCCGAGGCGCTCACGCTCCGGGTCGAGCCCGGCGGATCGGATGCTACGGGCGAACCGACGGACACGGACGGCCCGCCGCGGTCCATCACACTGAGCGGGACGGTTCGGCGGGTCCGCGATGTCGGAACACGCTACGACGTGACCGTCGGAACGGCCGACGGCGCGACGCTCATTGCGGAGCAAGCGACGGATCCACCGGCGGTCGGCGACGCGGTGACCGTCAGGTTCCCGCCGTCGGCGCTAACGGTGTTTCCCGACGACTCCGTGGACGACTCCCGGCTGTGAGGGCGACCTCACTCGTCGTCGACCCGCGCGAAGCGATGGCGGACCACGTCCGCGTCGTCGTCCCAGTCGAACTGGCCACCGTGGGCGCGGACCATCCGCTTTTTGTACGCCTCCAGCGAGGGCGACCCCTCTCGTTTCGCGTCCGCGTCCGTCATGTCGCCGAGGGTTCGTTCCGTCACCTCGGTCAGTTCGAAGGTGACGCCGTCGACCTCGAACGTGTCCCCGGGGTCGCCGTACCGGTTCCCGCGGTGTAGCTGCGTGACGTCGCCGTCGATCGCCGCCTGCTTTACTCGGTCGTTCGGCAGGAGCGCCGCCGGGTCGTTCTCGGTCATGGGTCCTCGTTGTGTCGCCGGCGACTTATACGCACGGAGCGGTCGACCGGCGTCCGCTCGTCTCTGGTCCGCCGTCGCTCACAAGCCCCCACGCCGTAGCCAGCTGCGGATCTCGAAACCGTGCGTGCGGGCCGATCCACGGCCGTGATCAGGGACACGGATCGTCGAGCCGAGGGATTCAAGATACTGCCGGCCCCCTTCTCCGACGATGCGTCAGGACCACCTCATCACCGCGACACAGCTCTCGCGGGATGACATCGAGGCGGTGCTCGACCGGGCGCGCGAGGTCGCCGCCGACCCCGCGGCGTACGCGAACCGGCACGCGGGGACCGTGCTCGCGCTCTGTTTCTTCGAGCCGAGCACGCGCACCCGGATGAGCTTCGACGCCGCCGCCAAGCGGCTGGGGATCGACACCATCGACATGGGCGACGTCGCCTCCTCGTCGGTGTCGAAAGGCGAGTCGCTCGCGGATACCGTCCGCGTCATCGAGGGGTACGCCGACGCCCTCGTCCTCCGTCACCCGAGCGAGGGGGCCGCGACGCTGGCAGCCGAGTTCGTCGACGTGCCGGTGATAAACGCGGGCGACGGCGCGGGCCAGCACCCCTCACAGACGCTGCTCGACCTCCACACGATCCGGGAGGACCACGGGCTCGACGACCTCACGATCGGGATCATGGGCGACCTGAAGTACGGTCGGACGGTCCACTCGCTCGCGGCCGCGCTCACCAACTTCGACGCCCGACAACACTTCATCAGCCCGGAATCGCTCCGGCTCCCGCGGTCGGTACGATTCGACCTCCACGAGACCGGCGCGCAGGTGCGCGAACACGAAGAGTTAGAGACCGTTCTCGACGAGCTCGACGTCCTCTACGTCACCCGGATCCAGAAAGAGCGGTTCCCGGACGAGAACGAGTACCACCGCGTTGCCGGCGAGTACCGGATCGACGCCGACACCCTCACCGACGCGAACGACGACCTGACGGTGATGCACCCGCTGCCGCGTGTCGACGAGATCGCGCCCGACGTCGACGACACCGAACACGCTCGGTACTTCGAACAAGCACACAACGGTATCCCGGTGCGTATGGCGCTCCTGGACACCCTGCTGGAGGCCGACAATGAGTAACCACGAGCTCCGCGTCTCGAAGATCCGCAACGGCACCGTCATCGACCACGTCGAGGGGGGACAGGCGCTCAACGTCCTCGCGATCCTCGGGATCGACGGCTCCGAGGGGTTGGGCGTCTCGATCGGGATGAACGTCCCCTCGGACCGACTCGGTCGCAAGGACGTCGTCAAGGTCGAGGACCGGGAGCTCTCCCAGTCGGAGGTGGACGTGCTCTCGCTCATCGCGCCCGAGGCGACGATCAACATCATCCGCGAGTTCGAGGTCGCGGAGAAGAACCGCGTCACCCGTCCCGACGAGGTCGCTGGCGTGTTATCCTGTCCGAACCGGAACTGTATCACTAACGCCGACGAGCCGGTCGAGACCCGGTTCGACGTGATCGACGACGGCGTCCGGTGTGACTACTGCGCGACGGTCCTGCGCGCGGACATCGCCGACCACATCGACGTCTGATATTCGGTCGGGAGGTATCACCGAACTCACCGACGCCCACGTCGCCGATAGGTTTTAGCCGGGTCCGATCGAACGGTCGGATGACACGTCATGAGCAAGAAACTCAAGCTCCTCCTCGTGCTGTCGCTCGTCGTCCTCGCGTACTTCCTCTTCGCCGGCGATAAGGAGCCGGTCGAAGTCGAGTAGGCGGTCGGACGTGACCACGCGGGCGGGAGCCCGCAGTTTTTACCCCTCACCCGCGTAGCGACTGCCATGTACGGGGTCGTCACGCGAAACGCCGACGAGGTCGAGATGGAGCCGTTCGATCTGGGGTTTTACGAGGTGAAGGACGTCACCGGCCGGGCGGCCGCGCCGCTCCCGAACGCGGTGAACATGGTGTCGTGTTTCGGGGACAACGCGGCCGCGAGCGAGAACCCAGAGCTCGTGCCGGTGGACGAGCGTGGCGAGCCCGCCACCCGCGACCGCGAGTACTTCGACTGGGCGTACGTCTGTCCCACCCACCCGGAGTACCGGGAGGGGTTACTCGAGATCATCGAGGACTGCGCCGCCGAGAACGACGATGTCCGTCTCGACGACGTGGGGTTCCCCCGCGAGGGGTTCTGTCACTGTGAGCGGTGCGAGCGACGGTTCGCCGAGAGCGACCACGACGACTGGAGCGACTGGCGTGCGGACGTGATCACGGAGTTCGTCGCCGAGGCCGCCGACCGGATCCCCGGGCGGACGCTTCTGACTCTCTACCCGGACCCGTATCCGGACCACCTCCGCGAACGTGCGGGTCTGGACATCGGGGCGTTGACCGATCACGTCGACGAGTTCGTCGTGCCCGTCTACGACCTCCACTACGCGACGACCTACTGGCTCGAGTCGATCGCTCGCGGGTTCCGATCGCGACTCGGCGGCGACTACGACGTTCACGGCGCGCCGCCGGAGACGCCGTTCTCGATCGAACTGTACGCCGTGAACGTCGACGTCGACGACCTGATCCACGCCACGGAGGTCACCGAGACGTACGCGAAGGACGTGTTGTTCGGCTACGACGCCAGCAACGCGGCCGCGGCGCTCCGCCGGAAGGACGCCGACACGCGAGACGGTGAAGTCCACCGGCCGGAGTGAGCGGCGTGAACGAGGGTTTATATACGGACGCGGCGGAAACGTACTCGACCGGCCGCCGGTGCGTGGCACACCCGTCGTCGCGCGCTCTGCGCGAGGCGGCGGCCTTTCAACGTCCGCACCGTAGCGGCGGTCGATTTACACGCTTGAGCCGGCGGCTCGTCGCGTGCCTCCGACCCCGCTAGTGAACCGTCCGGTCGTCGTCGGTGTCGATCGGTTCGATCGGGTCCGCGTTCCCGAACGCCGGATCCGGACCGTCGCCCGGAGCCGCCCACTCGACCGCGTTTCGGAGGACCTGCCGGACATTCTCGTCGCGGTAGATCGGATACGTCTCGTGGCCGGGGCGGAAGTAGAACACCCGGCCGTTGCCGCGGCGGTAACAACACCCCGAGCGGAACACCTCGCCGCCCGCGAACCAGGAAGTGAACACGAGCGCGTCCGGCTGCGGGATGTCGAACCGCTCGCCGTACATCTCCGTCTCGTCGAGCTCGATGTACTCGCCGATCCCGTCGGCGATCGGGTGGCCGGGCTCGACGACCCACAGCCGTTCCGTCTCCGCGGCTTCCCGCCACTTGAGCGAGCAGCTGGTCCCCATCAGTCGCGTAAACGGCTTCGAGTAGTGAGCGGAGTGGAGCGGGAGAAACCCCATCCCGTCGAGGACGTGGTCGTGAACACGCGCGGCGACCTCGTCACGGACCTCGTCGTGGGCGGCGTGGCCCCACCACGTGAGGACGTCGGTGTCGGCGAGCACCGACTCGGTGAGCCCGTGGTCGGGACCCTCGTCGAGCGTCGCCGTCCGGACCTCGTGGCCCGCCTCCCGTAGCGCAGCCGCGATGACCGCGTGGATCCCGTCGGGGTACACCGACGCGACCGTGTCGCTCTCGCGCTCGTGCCGATACTCGTTCCAGACCGTGACGCGTGCCATACGCCGCCTCCACGCCGGATCGTGTTATAAACCGGTGTCCGAGGTCGATCCCCGGCGAGGTATATAAGCGAGTTCGATGATCGCGACCCGAGCCCGCAACCGGACCGCAATCGATTTCCCAACTCGACGCGACGGTCCGCCCGTGACGCGGGTGTGTCTCCTCGGCGATCCGGACGTCAACCTGACCTACGAGCTGCTGTCACGGGAGACGGCGCGCGAGGCGCTGGCGACGTACGAGATCGCGGAGCCGTTCGCGAACAGCGTCGCCGTCGACACGGTGAGTCTGGGCGCGGCGGTGTCGCTGTTGAACGACCTCCACTGGTACCTCGTGCGCTTCGTCGACGAGGCGCTGGTGTTGGAGCCGTCCGTCTCCCGCGAGGAGTGGCTCTCGCGTGACCTCGCGCGCGAGGTCCGGGACGGCGAGGTCCCTCCCGAGGAGACCGACCAGCGCCTCAAGGTGTTCGGCCTGGTCGACGGAGAGCCCGTCGAGCCGATGTTCGTCCGCCGGGTCCAAGGTCGGACCCCCGAGTACGACCTGCGGGAGGTCGACGAGACGCTCGTCGTCCGCGTGAGCGAAACCGAGTTCTCGGGGTGACCCGCGGTCGAGAGGGCGGTCACCGAAACGGCCGTCGGATCCGGACCGCTCGCGGCGTGTGACCCCGCGGGCAACGGGCAACGCGGCGATTCTCAAGAGCCCGACACGGCAGTTATATACCAGTTCTACAGGTGGGCTCGTTACTTATATACTATATAAGTAGCCGAGACGATCGGGCTGGCCTATGACGCTGGCCTATTACCCCGTGGAGCACACGACCTCGTCTCGGAGGGGCGCGCCTCCTCACCTCCGCGACCTGCCCGCGACGGATATACGGTCACAGAAAGGCGCACTACCGCTCGAACGACCCCGTGTCCGGAGTGATCCGAACGGGTTCGGTCGCGGTCCCGATCAGAACGTCGAGACGTCGCCGTCGATGACGCGGCGGGTGACCCCGGTCACGTCCGCGAGCTCGGCGTCGATGATCTCGACGACCTGGTCTTCGATGTCGGCGATGTCAACGCCGTCGGCCGTGACGATCTGTGCGTCGGCGACGTGGGGCTCGTCGATCGGGCGGCCGATCTGCGAGAGCAGGCGGACCTGGAGGTCGCGGATCCCGTCGACCTCTTCGGTGACCGATTCGGCGATGTGCGTCGACAGCAGGTTGTAGATCTTCCCGATGTGGTTGACGGGGTTCTTCCCGGAGGTCGCTTCCATCGACATGGGCCGGTTGGGCGTGATGAGCCCGTTCGCGCGGTTGCCGCGGCCGACCGAGCCGTCGTCGCCCTGCTCGGCGGAGGTGCCGGTGACGGTGAGGTAGATCGACCCCTGTTCGTAGTCGTCGGCGGTGTTCACGTCGACGTTGACCTCGCGGTCCGTGTGGTCGCGGGCGAGTCCCTCGACGAACTCGCGGACGTCGGTGACGGCATCGTCGTAGTCGTCGAGGTCGTCGATGTAAGCGTCGACCATCGCGGCGGCGACGGTGATGTCGATCCGGTCGCCCTCGCGTTTCCCCATCACCTTCACGTCGGGACCGAGCTCGGGGTGGTCGGCGTAGTAGGTGGTGTTGAGCTCGCGCTCGGTCTCGTGGACGATCGTCTCCGTCTCGGTGAGCGGCGCGTGACCGACGCCGAAGGAAGTGTCGTTCGCCATCGGGACCTGCTGGGTCTCCTCGCCGAACACGTCCTGCAGGTCGCCGGAGCCCTCACCGAGCTTGACGTCGACGACGACGTCCGTGCCGTACTCCAGCTCGGGGATCGCCTCCGCGAGGTACTCGCGGGCCGCCCGCAGCGCGGTGGAGTCGACCGGGAGTTGCTCGCCGTCGTACTCCTTCGTAGCGCGGCCGACGACGAGGATGTAGATCGGCTCGACGACTTCGCCGCCACCGAACGCGGGGGCCGCACGCCCCGCGACAAGCTGCGTCTCGTCGGTGTTGTAGTGGAGCACCTTCCCGACGCGGTCGAGGTAGAGCTGCGAGAGCGCGCGCGAGACCGACTCGGCGAGACCGTCGCAGATGGAGTCCGGGTGTCCGATACCCTTTCGCTCGACGATCTCGACCTCCTGGTCCTCGACCGCCTGCCGGTCGAGACGACTGACCTGTATGTTCCGATCCATTACGCCGCCGTACTCCGCCGGAGGCGGTATAACTTACGGAAACCTCTCGCGAGCCAATAATGCGTTACGGTTATGTTTTGGCAAGGATTGCGGGACATCGGCAGAGCGGTTTGAGGGATGCACCGCCTCGAACCGACCGACTACTGCACCGCCTCGTACGCCTCGGTCATGGTCGAGATCGCCTCCCGGAGCTCGTCCTCGTCGGTCGCGTACGAGATACGGGCGGAGCCGCGACCCCCCTCGCCGAACGCCTCGCCGGGGACGACGATCACGCCGCGGTCGAGACACTCGTCGACGAACCCCTCGGGGACCCGCGGCATCGCGTAGAACGCCCCCTTCGGGGTGGGGCAGTCGATCCCGGCGTCCGACAGCCCGTCGAGGAGGATATCCCGCCGGCGCTCGAAGGAGTCGGTCATCTCCGTGACGATCCCGCGGTCGCCCCGCAGCGCGGCCTCGGCGGCGTACTGTGCCGGGGCGGAGGCACACGCTTGCGCGTACTGGTGGACGCGCAGCATCCGGTCGACGCGCTCGGCGGAGCCGTACACCCAGCCGAGCCGCCACCCGGTCATCGAGAACAGTTTGGAGGCCGAGTTGACGACCACGACGCTGTCCGTCTCGGCGAACTCCATCGGAGAGTGGTGTTCGCCCTCGAAGACGGTGTACTCGTACACCTCGTCGGAGAGACAGAGCACGTCGTGCTCGTCGGCGATCCGAGCGAACTCCCGGACGTCCGCCTCGGACGAGACCGCGCCGGTCGGGTTTCCGGGGGAGTTGACGACGAACGCCGCCGTGTCCTCGGTTATCGCCGCCTCGACCGCGGCGGGGTCGATCGTGAGGTTCTCACGCAGTGGCACCGGCACCGGTTCGCCGCCCGCCAGCTTCGTCAGCGCGTCGTACGAGACGAACCCCGGGTCGGGAACGATGACCTCCTCGCCCGCGCTCACGTGCGCCTCCAAGGCGATGTGGAGCGCCTCGCTCCCCCCAGCGGTGGCAATGACGTTCGCCGGGTCGAGGCCGATCCCCTGGTCGGTTCGGTGTTTCTCGGCTATCGCCTCCCGGAGCGAGGCGGTCCCTTTGTTCTCAGTGTAGGCGTCCGCCTTCCCGGACTCGATGGCGTCGACGGCGGCCGCACGGGCGTGTGCGGGCGTCGGGAAATCGGGCTGCCCGAGCCCGAGGTTTATCGCGTCGTCGCCGGCCGCCTCGAACACCTCGCGGATCCCGCTTATCGAGATCCGCTCCACCCTGTCGGAGAACTTCGGCATGACCTATCGAGGGTCCCGCCCGGAGTTAGTTCTTGTTACCCGATCGCGTCCGCATGTCGTTCCCGTCTCCGCGTTCTCACCCACCGACAGTTCCTTGCCACAGGCACGTGATCCGATGGCATGGACACCCTCGTCACGGACACGCTGCTCGTCACGATGGACCCGACGGTCCCCGGCGCGACCGGCGATCTCGGGATCGTCGACGACGGCGCGGTCGGGTGGACCGACGGCGAGATAACCTACGTCGGCCCCGCGGCGGAGGTCGAGACGGCCGACGCCGACCGCACCGTGAACGGCGACGGCTGCCTCACGCTTCCCGGCTTCGTCAACGCCCACGTCCACGGCCGGCACACCCTGCTTCGCGGGGCGGCCCAGGACGTCCCCGAGATCGAGTGGATGACCCGAGCGCTC
>NZ_JBHSWW010000076.1:0-9464 GCF_042661865.1 Halorubrum tibetense | reverse complement strand
CGACCTCCTCGAGGCGATGCGGCACACGGACATCCTCGCGCCGCCGACCGACTGTCTCGCCCCGATCACGGCCGAGCTCGTGGAGGCCGGGCTCCGGAAGGAGTACGACGCCGACTTCTATGCGGCGGCGACGCGGGACGCCGAGGTCCACGGCGGCGACCCGTTCATCGTCGAGGCCGGGATCGCCTACGGCGGCGAGATCCCGGCGGAGGGGAGCGTCGAGCTCCTCCGGTTCGCGAACCGCGTCCCGCTGGTGTACCAGCGCGGCGCGTGCGCGACGACCGACGTGATCCGGGGTATCGGCTGGCGGAACTACGGGCTCGACCAGCCCGGCGGGTCGGGGATGCCGAACGGCCCGGCGGTGATCTCGATCCACGTCGCCTCCACGAACGTCCCGTTCACGAGCGAGTCGAAGGACGCCATCGCGAACGTCCCGGCGATAGAGGACGAGATCGAGCTCGCTGTTCGGGAGGCGGCCCGCGAGCTCAAATCGTACCTCAACAAGCGCCGCTCGATGCAGCAGCGCCGCGAGAAACAGGACGTCCTCGGCCGGATCCTCCCGGAGATGGCCGACAAGGTGTCGGAGGTCACGGAGCGGCCACGACCCGACATCGACGCCGCGTTGGCGCGGATCATGAACAACGTGAGCGTCGAGCGCGAGGTGGACGGAGAGACGGTGACGCTCGTCGTCGAGAACCACTCGGACGTCGCCGAAACCGTTGAGATCACGGATATCCTGACGGTCGAACCGACCGACCTCTCGGAGGGGACGGTCGTCGACATGGACGGCGAGTGGTTCGTCCAGTGGAACCCGGAAATCCCGTCGGGCGACGAACGGGAACTGACGTACTGCGCGGCCGACGACGCGGAGTTCGAGATCAGCGTCGGCGGCGTCGAAACGGAGAAACTCACGGTGAACGCCTAAATGACGACCGACAGCGACGCACGAGACGAGCTCATCGAGTTGGCCGCCGACTTCTACGACCAGTTTGCGGCGGGATCGATCCCGGAGATGCAGCTGCCAACCCGGACGAAAAGCAACATCGAATACGACGAGGAGAGCGGGGTCTGGACGTACGGCGACCGGACCTCGACCCGGAGCGCGAACTCCGTGCGCGGGGCTCGAAAACTGTTGAAAGCCGCGTACACGATCGAGTTCCTCGCGAACCAGCTCGACGACGACCGGTCGTCGACGCTGCGGGAGCTGTACTACCTCTCCGAGTCGTGGAACAACGACGAGGCGCAGTTCAACAGCCAGGACGAGTCGAACGACCTCGTCGAGGACTTGGAGGTCGTGACGGGCGTCACCCGCGAGGACTTCCACATGCGCCCGGAGGAGTCGGGGGCGACCCTGATGGGCCCGCTGGAGATCCGCGAGCAGACCCGCCGCGGCGAACGCGAGATCCACTGTCAAGAGGACGTCGGGGAGGGTGGCTACCAGATCCCGAACAACCCGGACATGATCGAGTTCCTCGATCACGACATCGACTTCGCGCTCGCCGTCGAGACCGGCGGGATGCGCGACCGGCTCGTGGAGAACGGGTTCGACGAGGCGTACGACTGCCTCGTTATCCACCTCAAGGGTCAGCCCGCCCGAGCGACCCGTCGGATCACGAAACGGATCCACGACGAGCTCGACGTCCCGATCGTCGTGTTCGCCGACGGCGACCCGTGGTCCTACCGGATCTACGGCTCCGTCGCGTACGGTTCGATCAAGTCCGCACACCTCTCGAAGTACCTCGCCACGCCGCAAGCGAAGTACGTCGGGATCCAGCCGGAGGACATCGTCGAGTACGACCTCCCCTCGGACCCGCTTTCCGACTCCGACATCAACGCCCTGGAGTCCGAGCTTGAGGACCCACGGTTCCAGACCGACTACTGGGAAGAGCAGATCGAACTGCAGCTCGATATCGGAAAGAAGTCCGAACAGCAGTCGCTCGCGAGCCGCGGGCTGGATTTCGTCACCGACACGTACCTCCCGGAGCGGCTCGACGCGATGGGCGTGATCTGATCGCCCAGCTCGCTCGACCGGCCAGCTCGCTCAACCGGACCGATCACTCAGTCTTCCCGGCGGACCGCTTCGTCGAATCGGTCGAATCGGTCGAATCAGTCGTGCCGGCCGATCCCTCCTCGGCGTAGACGATGTCGGCGATCACGCGACGGTCGCCGTCCGCGTCGTCGTCGGCGTATTCGTAGACGGCGCCGTCCGACTCGTCCGCGGTCGCGTTGTGCGACCCGTCACAGAGCGGCTTCGAATCCGAGAGCCCACACTCACAGACGTAGATCCTTCCGTCGTCGCCCATGTCGGACTCGTCGAGCACCGCCGGGCCGCGCTCCTCGTGTGTCACGGTTCGCGCCATGTGTATTCGATCCGACCCCGACGGCATACCGTTTGGGGACGGCCGACGGCCGCCGCCGCAACCCCCTTGCCCGTGCGGTGCCTATCGGGCGTATGAGCGAGTCGAGCGACCCTGACCCGGCGGCGTTGACCGACGAGGAGTGGCGGGAACGCCTCACGGACGAGGAGTACCGGATCCTCCGCGAGAGCGGCACCGAAGCCCGGTTCTCGGGCGAGTACGTCGACCACCTCCCCGATGACGGCGAGTACCGCTGTGCCGGCTGTGGGACCGTGTTGTTCGACGCCGAAACGAAGTACGAGTCCGGCTGCGGCTGGCCGGCGTTTTACGCCGCCGAGGAGGAGTCGGTGACGACGACGCTCGACACCAGCCACGGGATGCGCCGTACCGAAGTCCGATGTGCGAGCTGTGACTCCCATCTCGGCCACGTGTTCGACGACGGGCCGGAGCCGACCGGCAAGCGGTTCTGTATCAACTCGGTGGCGATGGAGTTCGACGAGCAGTGAACCGTCGGCTGCCCGCTGCGAGCCGAAAACGAGGGGTCCCTATCCCTCCGCGAGCGGGAGCCTGACCGCGAACACTGCCCCCTCGGGCTCGTTACCCTGAACCCACACGTCGCCGCCGTACGTCTCGACGAGCGATCGGACGAGGTACAGCCCGATCCCGGCGCCCGGGCTGTCGAGCCCTTTCTCACCTTTTCCGAATATCTCGTCGCGGTGCTCCGCCGGAACGCCGGGTCCGTTGTCGGCGATCCGCACCTCGGCGACGTCGGCTTCCTCGTCGACCGCCGCCGAGACGTCGACTTTCGGCGGCGTCTTGTCGTTGTGTTGGACCGCGTTCCGCAGGAGGTTCCGAAACACCGAGCCCAGCATGTCGTCGGCGACCACCGTCGCTTCGGGGAAGGCACCCTCGACGGTGAACACCGCCTCGGCGTACGCCGAGCGCACCTCCTCGACTTGCTGTGAGAGTACCCGATCGAGGGCGATACCGCTCTGTTGGGCGTCCTCACGAAGCATCACCTCTGCCAGGTCGCGAACCGTCGTCGTGAGCGCGACGGCGCTCTCCGTGCTCTCTCTGATCACTTCGAGATACGCCTCGCCGTCCTCGTCGACGTGATCCTCCAACAACGACGCGTACGCGCCGACGAGCTGGAGGTCGTTGCGGATGTCGTGGCGCATTACCTGGTTCAACAGCTCGAGGTCGTCGCGCTGCTGCTTGAGTCGACGTTCGGGGTCCATCTCGTCCGCCATATTCCGCGTTCGCTGTCACAACGTATGGAGATAGCGATTCCCGACGCGGACCGCTCAGAACCCCTCGTCGAGCAGTTCGCGGGCGATGATGTTCTTCTGGATCTCCGAGGTACCCTCGTAGATCTGGGTGATCTTCGCATCGCGGTAGAACCGCTCGACGTCGTGGTCGTTGACGAACCCTGCCCCACCGTGGACTTGAACGGCCTCGTTCGCGACATCGACGGCGACGCGCGAGGCGAACTCCTTGGCCATCGACGCCAGCGCCGTCAGGCTCTCCGACTCGTTGTCCACGGCCCACGCGGACCGATAGGTGAGCCACCGCGCGGCCTCGGTGTCGGTGTGCATCTCCGCGAGCTTGTGTTTGATCGCCTGGAAATCCGAGATCGACCGGCCGAACTGCTCGCGCTCCTCGGCGTACTCGAGCGCGCGTTCGGCCGCCCCCCGAGCGATCCCGACGCCCTGGGCGGCGACCGCCGTCCGGGTCTCGTCGAAGAACTCCATCAGCTGGAGAAAGCCCATTCCGCGCTGGCCGATCAGGTTCTCCTCGGGGACCCGTACGTCGTCGAAGACGAGCTCTGCGGTGTCGCTCGCGCGGATACCGAGTTTCCCCGTGATCTTCTCGCGAGTGAGCCCGTCGCGGTCGGCCTCGACCAAGATCTGTGAGAAACCGGTGTAGCGGTCGTCGATCTCCGGATCGGTCTCACAGACGACGACGAAGTAGTCCGCGACGGTGCCGTTGGTGATCCACATCTTCGAGCCGTTGATCACCCACTCGTCCCCGTCCTTTTCGGCACTGGTCGCCACCGACGTCACGTCCGACCCCGCCTGTGGCTCCGAGATCGCCGACGCCATGATCGCGTCGCCGGCGGTGACTTCGGGCAGTATCTCCGCTTTCTGTTCTTCGGTACCGAACCCCATGAGCGCCTCCGCGCCGAACCCGGCACTGGAGACACAGAGCCCGATCCCGGGGTCCGCCGCGAACAGCTCCTCGGTCAGGATCGCGTTCTCCAACGCGGAGTAGCCGACACCGCCGTACTCCACTGGGACGTGCGGCGCGAGCAACCCCATCCCGGCGGCTTTCTCCATGACCTCGTGTGGGTACGACTCGTCGACGTCGTGTTCGGTCGCGACCGGTCGGATCTCCTCGTCGGCGAACCGCCTGACCTCCTCGCGAAGGTGACGCTGCTCGTCGGATAGCTGGAACTCCATGTACCCACGTCGTTCCGTATCTATCATAGTCGTTCGTAAATGATCGGGAATTCGACGCGCGTTTATATACTAGGTGGTCGCCTCGGGGTCCGAATCGGTCGCGTCCACCGATCGGTGATACTTGCCGCCTACGCTACCGTGTCTAAAAGCATGAACCCGGCCATGCCAGCGATGAGCGTACCAAAGACGATACTCGCGGCGGATCGGCCGAACATTCGAACGACCGTTTCGAGCTCGCTTCCGTCCGTGACCCGGAACGTCGGAGCTGCATCGCCGTCGCCGATGTACTCGGTCGCGTCGTCAAGCTCGGGGCGCGTCTCCGTGACCGACCGCTTTTGGCCGATCACGTGTACCTCGTCGCCGGGGTCGATCCGGTTCTCCGAGTACTTGATGTCCCCGCTCCGGTTGCTGTACTCACCGTCCATTCCGAGCGTCGCCGCCTCCGGATCGACCGCGATCGAACCCGTGTCGTCGACGACGTTGAACGGGACCGAACCGCTCGGCGAGGAGATGGTGTTCCAGTTCGTCTCCCACTCGCCGTCATCGTTCTTTTCCCGCTCCTTGCGCTGCTTCTTCGCCGAGTACGCGAGACACGTTCGGCCGGAGTACGGCGCGCTCGCGGTTTCGACGAGCGTTTCGGCGGTGCCCTCGATCTCGATAGTGCCGTCCGTGAGGTGAGACTCCTCGATGGGGATCGGATCGCTCCGCCATACCGATATCCCCTGCCGAAACCCGTTTAGTCCCCAAACGATCAGGTATCCACCGATCGCTATACCCCCGAGTGTGAGCGCTCCTATCCCGATTCCGACCGCAAGAACCGCCGTCCCTCCGAACATGTCGTATCACTACCTCCACCGTATAATATCAATTATTTAAAATTACTGTTTGGTAACACACGACACGGACTGAACGAAAGCGGACTGACAGACCCCGGCGTACCCGAAGCGACTGGGTTTCGGCAACCGGATCGGAACCGCGCAGCTGGGCGGTCGGAGCCGCTCAGCGACGGTCGGCGACGAAGTCGGCGATCCGAGAGGTCGCCTCCTTCAGCTCGCGCATGGAGGTCGCATACGACACGCGGAGATGTCCTTTACCCCCCTCGCCGAACACCGACCCGGGAACGACGGCCACGCCCTCGGCTTCCAACAGCGCCTCGGCGAACGCCTCGTCGTCGCCGCCGCAGTTCGGGAACGCGTAGAAGGCACCGCCCGGCTCGAACGTGTCGAGCCCCATCTCGTTGAACCGCGAAACCACGAGGCGGCGGCGTCGGTTGTACTCCCCGACCATCTCACTGACCTCGTCGTCACAGCTCCGGAGCGCCTCCAACGCGGCGTGTTGGGCCGTCGTGGGCGCGGAGAGCATCGTGTACTGGTGGATCCGGTTCATCGCGTCGATGGCGTCGGCGGGGCCGAGCGCGTAGCCGAGCCGGAGTCCCGTCATCGCGTACGCCTTCGAGAACCCGTTGACGACGACCGTCCGCTCGCGCATGCCCGGTTGGGTCGCGATCGACGCGTGGTCGCCGGTGTAGGTGAGCGCCGCGTAGATCTCGTCGGCGACGACACGGAGGTCGTTCTCCCGACAGAACGCGGCGACCTCGGCCAGCTGCGAGTCGCTCATCACCGCGCCCGTCGGATTGTTCGGGTAGCAAAGGACGAGGAGGTCCGCGGACGCCGCGCCGGCGGCCTCCAGTCGCTCGCGAGTGAGCGCGAAGTCGTCGGCGGCGCGTGTCGGTACTGACAGCGGCTCGCCGCCGGCCAGTTCGACGCCGGGCGCGTAGGAGATGTACGTCGGCTCGTGAATCGCGACGGTGTCGCCGGGGTCGGCGAGCGCGCGAAACGCGAGGTCAACGGCCTCGCTCGCGCCAGTCGTGACGAGCACCTCCTCGGACGGGCCGTACGACTGGTCGTACCGCTCGTGGTGGGCGGCGACCGCCTCGCGGAGCTCGGCAGTCCCGCGGTTGGCGGTGTAAGAGGTCTTTCCCCGGTCGAGTGCGTCGATCGCGGCGGTGCGAGCGGCCCACGGCGCGGAGAAATCGGGCTCGCCGACCCCCAGCGAGATGACGTCGTCGCGGGCCTCTGCCAGCTCGAAGAACTTCCGGATCCCGGACTCGGGGAGCTCCCGAGCGCGACCGGCGGTCCTCATGGGGAGACGGAGAGTCGGTCGTCGTCGTCCCCATCGGCGAAACGGACCCCACCGTCCTTGTACGTCTCCATGATGTAGTGGGTGACCGTCTGGGTGACCTCCGGCATCGGCGCGACCTGCTCGGAGATGAATCGGGAGACGTCCTGCATCGTCCCGCCGAGTACCTCGACCGCGAAGTCGTAGTCGCCGGAGACGAGGTGTAACGCGTCGACTGCAGGGAACTTCGCGATCCGGTCCGCGACCTCCTCGTACCCGGTCTCGCGGTCGAGCTCGACGTTGATCTCGACGACTGCGCGGATCTTGCCCTCGTCGACGCGGTCCCAGTCGACCACGGCCTGGTAGCCGTGTACGACGTGGTTCGCTTCGAGCGCTGCGATGGCGTCCGCTACCGCGTCGGCATCGAGGCCCGTCTGGGCCGCGATGTCGTCGATGTCCTCGCGGGCGTTCCGCGCCAACACGTCGAGTACCTCGCGCTCGGCGTCCATACCGTGACCACTCGCGGCGAGGGTTTCAATATGGCGACGCGCGCAAGCGTTCCGACCGCCGAGGGTTCCGTGTGGGTCCGAACTGACACCGTGGGAACCGCCTCCGAGAGGACCCAAAAGCGGTCTCGTGACTCCAACTGACCGGACTCGGTGGCTCGGCGGCCCATCATCGCGGTTTCGACACCCGTATTTATCTCCCCCGTCACCGACGGTCCATCCATGCCGACACGTGACGAGACTGCCGGACCGGAGTCCGAAGCCGGATCGACCCGACCCGCGACGCCACGGCTGTCCGGGGAGACGGCGCTCTTGACCGGCGCGAGCGCGGGGATCGGTGCGGCGACGGCTCGCGCGCTGGCCGCCGAGAGTGCGGATCTCGTTCTGGTCGCTCGGCGTCGCGAAGCGTTAGACCGCCTCGCCGACGACCTCAAAACGAGCTACGAGGTCGGAGTCGAAGTGATCGACGGCGACGTCCGCGAGCGGGCGACGTCGACGGCGGCGATCGAGGCGGCTATCGACCGGTTCGGCGGCCTCGATGTCGTGGTCGCTAACGCGGGGATCGGGCGCGGAAGCGACGTGGCGACGATGACCGACGAGGAGTACTTCGCGATGCAGGAGACGAACGTCGACGGAACGTTTTTCCTCACCCGTGAGGCGATTCCACACCTCCGAACGAGCGACGGCACGCTGGTCGTCGTCGGCAGTTTCGCCGGGAAATACCCCCGATCGTCGAACCCCGTGTACGCCGCGACGAAGTGGTGGGTTCGCGGGTTCGCGCACAGCGTCGCCGCACAGGTCGGCGACGATGGCGTTGCCGTCTCCGTAATAAACCCTTCAGAGGTCAGAACCGAGTTCGGTAGCGAGGGCGGCGAGGCGTTCGCGGAGCGATTCGAACCGGGCAGCGTGACGGAACCCGAAGAGGTCGCCGAAGCGATCGTGTTCGCGGCGACGCGCCCTCGGACGGCGGCCCAAGAGATCGACCTGTATCGTCGTGACAAGTTCGACGTGTTGTGACCTCCCTCACCGAGAGGACGTTTCGAACCGAAATCCCTTTTAAACCAGTGGGTCGCCTACGTGTGTGAGCAACGCCGACAGCCGATCCCAGTTCTGGGCGCTCTATCTCACCCGGTTCGCCGAAGGGTTCGGTTTCATCACACTCATCACGCTGCTGGGGCCGTACATAAACACTCTCGACCCGCAGGCGACGACGGTGCTCGGCGTCACCGTCTCCGCCGGGTTCATCATCGGGATGTACACGACGGGGTTCACGCTGGCACAGACCGCGGCGGTGGTCCCGCTCGCATGGGCCGGCGACCGCTTCGACAAGCGGACCGTCCTCCTCGTCGTCCTGGGCGTCGGCGCGGGCGTGTACGCGCTGTTCCCGCTCGTCGACTCCTCGGCGTCGTTCATCGCGATCCGCGCGCTCCAAGGGGTGGTCG
Organism: Halorubrum tibetense; assembly: GCF_042661865.1. Lineage (GTDB taxonomy): Archaea > Halobacteriota > Halobacteria > Halobacteriales > Haloferacaceae > Halorubrum > Halorubrum tibetense. The sequence continues at coordinate 582 of NZ_JBHSWW010000076.1, read as the reverse complement.
TCACCGGGGCGGGGCTGATGACGCTCTCGCTCGTCGGACAGATCGCCGACGTCGGGACCCGAGCAGACAAGATCGGCAAGGCGAACGCGGCGTCCTTCGCCGCCTCGATCGTGGGGTCGCTCTCGGCTGGAGCCGTGTACGACGCGTTCGGGTTCGGTCCGATCTTCACCGTCATCTCGCTTCTGATGATTCTCGCGTGGATCGTCACGTGGGCCGTCCTCGACGACGACGACACCCGCGTCGAGGGGTTCCCGTTCTCGGATCTCGCGGTCAACCGGAAGATCCTCACGATCTCCACGTTCCGCGTTCAGTACGCCTTCGCCGTGACGATGGTCCGGACGTGGATCCCGATCTACGCCGGGACGTCGATGGCGTCCGGCGGGCTGGGTGTCGCCGGGATCGCCATCGCGATCACGGTCACCGCGGAGAAGGCGACGAACATGGTCGGGCAGCTGTTCACCGGCCGGCTCTCGGACGGATACGGCCGCTCGCTGTTCGTCTTCGCCGGCGGCGGTGCCTACGGGGTGATCGCGGTCCTGATCCCGCTCGCGCCCGCCGCCGGAGTCGCGCTCGGGGCCGACG
>NZ_JBHSWW010000075.1:0-9467 GCF_042661865.1 Halorubrum tibetense | reverse complement strand
GTCGGCGAGGCCGCGTTCCGCGACCTCGCGCTCGGCGAACGCCGTCGCCATCTGGCTCCGCCCGGCGTTGCGGACGCACATGAACGTCAGGGTGATCGTCGGCTCGGTCTCTTCGCTCCCGTCGTCGGGTCCGTCGGTGGGTTCGGTTCGTGTCATGGGTGTCTAGTGGTCGTGTTCGTTGATAGCGGTTGGCATCGGCGATCATCGATGTATGGCGGTCAGCGAGTCGACTCGGCGATCGCCTCAGGAGTCGGGGTTCGAAGCGACGCGTGAAGCCCGGCTTCGGCGACGTTTCGGCCGTACTCGGCGGTCCGTATCAGGCTGTCGAGGACGGTCGCGAGCGCGTATCCGTCCACGAGGTCGCGGCCGTACAGCTCGCGGTCGAGCTCCCCGGCGGCCTCGACGACCGCCTCGCCGTCGAGGTACGAGTCGGCCGCCCGCGCCGGCCCGACGTTGTACGCCTCGTCCGCGTACCGGACGTGGCCGCCGTGTTTGTCCGCGTCGCTGTAGACGGCGACCGTGTCGACGCCCAGCTCCTCGCAGGCACGCATCACCCGCACCGCGATCTCGCCCCGGTTGGCGACTAGGACTTTGTCGAACATTCCTGTACGTCCCTTCTAACAAGTCCTACCTGATTCTGTCGGTCCGGAACGAGCGCCCGGGCGGGCGAAAGGGGCGGAACGGGCTCCGCGGGGGCCGGTGACACACCGTCGAACGGGACGATTAAGACGGTGCCGGACGGGACGAACGAGTATGTTGGACGCAGGAAACCCGTACGTGTTGCCGTCGGCCATCGTCGGGGCGGTCGTCTACCTCGGAGTGACGGCGCTGACGGACGCCTCGCTGCTCGTTCGGCTCGGCGTTCTCCTCGGGATCGTCGGCGTCGTCCCGGTCGTGCTCAACCGGGCTCTCGGCGGGGGCACCGAGACGGACACGACGGATGCGACGGAATCGACTACGGATCCGGATGGGGGGGCGGACGACCCGACGCCGTCGACCGGCAACGATCGGAAGACGAACTGATCGGGTCACGCTCGCCGACCACACCACGCTCGCCGACGACTCGATATCGCCCGGTTCAGGAGCGTTGGATGGGGATATATACAGGGACGTATCCGGGAGATGAACGCTTAAATATCTCCTTTCATACTAGTTCGTATGTCGAACGACCGGCGGTCGACGGGGACTGTTGATGAACGCCGACGCCGTCTCCTCGCGGGAGCGGCGGGCGGGCTGACGGTCGGCGCGCTCGGACTCGGGGGGACCGGGAGCGCGGCCGCGGCCGACGAGGACACGCTAACGATCATCCACGACACGCACTTCCACGGCCGCTTCGAGGACGCGGACGTCGAGACCCTCGATATCGCCCGGTACCAGACGCTCGTCGACGAGCTTCGTGCGGAGTACCCGAACGCCATCTACCTCGGCAACGGCGACGACCTCGCACCTTCGGTGCTGGGACTGGAGTTCGAGGGCGAACACATGATCGAGGCGCTCAACGAGACGGACATCGACGCGATCGGCGCCGGGAACCACGAGTTCGACTTCGGCGTCGAGGTCGCCGAGGAGCGCTTCGAGGAGTCGACGTTCCCGTGGGTGATCGCCAACCTGCTCACGCCCGACGGCGACCCGGTACCGGGCGCGGAGCGCTGGACGACCGTCGAGACGGCCGACCACACCGTCGACGTGTTCGGAATGGGAACGAGCGGGTTCCACGACATCACCGACTACCCGGACGACTGGCAGGTGCTCGGCTACGAGGAGGCCGCGGAAGACGCCGTGGAGGCGTTAGAAGCGGAGACGGACTTCATCGTCTGTGCGTCCCACGCCCCCTCCGGTGCGCATTCGACGATCGCGAGCGTCGACGGCGTCGACGCGGTCGTCGGCTCCCACTCGGGGATCGTCTTCGACGAGCCCGACGAGAGCGGGAACGGCGTCATCGCGGAGTTCGGTGACGAGTTCGACCACATCGGTCGACTGACGTTCGAGGTCGACGACGCGGCGCTGACCGACTGGGAGCGGCTCGATCTGTACGACTCGGCGGCGCTCGACGAGGAGGCGTACCCCGAGGAGACGGACCACCACACGCCGGTCGACGTCCAGGACGTCGGGCGGACCGAGGAGCTCGCCGAGATCGCGGACGGGTACCTCGACGAGCTGGAGGAGCGGCTCGGCGAGCCGGTCGTCGAGAGCGAGGTCGAACTCGACGCCACCTTCGCTAACTACGAGAACGAGACGGCGTGGGGGAACTTGATGACCGACATCATGCGGTCGGTGGACCGGATCGTCGACGTGGACCGTGAGATCGAGGTGGCGGTACAGAACGCGGGCGGCATCCGCTCGAACGCCACCTACGGCCCCGGTGACATCACCGGCAGCGACGTGATGGACATCCTCCCGTTCCCCAACGAGATAGAGGTGTGGGAGGTCGAGGGAGCCACCATCCGGAACTACCTGGAGTGGGCCACACGAGCGATGCCGGACGACTTCGGCGCACAGCCCGCGATCCAGGTGTCGGGCCTCTCCTACGAGTGGAACGGCCACGACGACGACTGGGAGCAGGGGGACGACGGCTTCCCGGATGGCGGCGTGTACGAGATATTCGTCGGCGGCGAGCCGCTCGACGAGGACGAGACGTACCTGCTCGCGACCAACGACTTCGAGGCGGGTCGCAGCCCCATCGCGGAGGAGGGCGAGCTCGTCGTCGAGTCCGGGCAGTTCCAGGGTCCGTTCACCATGGACTACCTCGAGGCGGAGACGGAGACGGTCTCGCCGGCGGTGGGACACCGCATCGTCCGCGTGGACGAGGACGTGGGCGACGCCGCCCTCGCCGCGGACAACAGCGTCACGGCGACGTTCCCGGTTCCGGAGGGCGCCGAAGTGGTCGTCGACGACGGGTTCCGTGCGGTCTCGCGGACGCAGGAGGTCGCCGAGGCGACGGCGGTCGAGGTCGACGGCGACGAGGTCGTCGTCACGTTCGACGCCGATGATCTCCTCGGCCTCGCAGCGGTCGATGACCCACGCGTCCGCGTGTACGGTCACTTCGACCCCGACGACGCCTACTACGGCTATGAGGACGGGGACGGCTACGTCGATCTGCCCGTGAACCCCAGCTACGAGTTCCACAAGCTGAAAGCGTCCGTCTCGGACTCCGATCTGGAGGCCGTCGCCGGCGCGCTCGAGGACGACGAGGATACTGCTGACGACGACGGCGAGGAGGCCGCAGCTGACGACGACGAGGAGGAGGGCGTCGAGGACGACGTGCCCGGGTTCGGGCCCGCAGCCGGGGCGGCCGGCATCGCCGGGGGCGCGTACCTCTACAGCAAGTACGGCGCGAACGGCGACGAGGCGTCGACCGACGACTGACCGGTCCCGTCCGTCGACGACCCGAACCGCCAGGGTTCGGACGGGGAAACCGGGTCCCGTTGAACGGTATTTATCCGTGTTTATGGATATATAATCCAATTTATCCCCGTTACTAACTATTATATGTCCGCGTTCGTGAGTATTCTACATGGGAGAGAGTCCTACACAGGGGGAGATCGACGAAGGACGACGGGCCGTGCTCGGCGCGACCGCCGGCGGACTCGCGCTCGGCGCGCTGGGAACGGGAACCGTCGGAAGCGCTGCCGGCCAAGAGGGAACGGTGACCGTCATCCACGACACCCATTTCCACGGCCGGTTCGAGGACGACGTCGCCAACATCGCGGAGTACTGGTGGCTGATCCAGGAGCTCCAAGCGGAACACGAGAACACGCTGTTCGTCGGAGCCGGAGACGAGTTCTCGCCGTCGCTCGCCGGGTCGTGGTTCGAGGGCGAGAACGTCGTCGAGGCACTCAACGAGATGGAGCCCGACGGGATCGCCGTCGGCAACCACGAGAACGACTTCGGCGACGACCGGATGAAGGAGCTGTTCGCCGATAGCGACTTCCCTTGGCTGGCGACGAACCTCGCCGCCGAGGACGGCGAGAGTCCGTATCCGGAGACCGAACAGTGGGTAACGACCGAGGTCGGCGGGGTGTCGGTCGGGCTCCTCGGGTTCGTCCCGCGCGGCTGGGCACCCGACGACGGCGTCAACCTCGATCTGGCCGAGTCGACGCAGGCGGCGATCGACCGCCTCCGCGAGGAGGAGGGCGTCGACCTCGTCGTCGCGGGCTCACACCTCGGCGGCGAGTCGCCGAAACGGACGCTCGCACGGGAGGTCGACGGGCTCGACGCGATCGTCGGCGACCACTACGCGACGATCGACGAGGAGCTCCAAGAGATCGAAGGGACCGCGATCTCGCTCGCCGGCGACGAGTACGACCACCTCGCCACGCTGACGCTCGAGTCGGACGGCGGCGTCGTCGACCGGACGCTCTACTCGCTGGCGGAGATGGAGCTGGAAGCGGACGAGGCGATGGCGGCGATCCGCGAGGAGTACAACTCGATCCTCGACGAGGAGCTCTCGGAGGAGATCGCATACGCGGGCCAGGACCTCGACGCGCGGTTCGACTCCAACTACAACCTCGAAAACGAGTTCGGGAACCTCGTCACGGAGGCGATGGCCGAGCAAACCGACGCCGACGTCGCGATCCAGAACGGCGGCGGGATCCGGTCGAATCGGATCTACGAACGGGGGCCGATCGAAGCCGGCGACGTGTACGAGATCCTTCCGTTCCCCGACCCGGCGGTGAAGCTCGAGATCACGGGGGCGGAGCTGAAAGCGACCCTGGAGGAGGCCGTCGCGGTGCTTCCCGGCGCGAACTTCGGCGCACAGCCACAGATACAGGTCCACAACATCCACTACGACTGGTACGGGCTGGAGGAGCCGGTCGTCGAGAACGTCCACGTCGACGGCGAGCCCGTCGCCGACGACGACACGTTCACCGCCACCCTTTCCGGCCCGAACTTCGGACGGTGGCAGTCGGCGACCGGGAACGAGGACCTCGCGCCGGCCGAAGCCGGCGAGGAGACCGACACCATCGGGAACCTCGTGTACGACCACATGGCGGCGCTCGGCTACCTCCAGCCGAAGCTGCACAACCGGATCCATCGCTTCGACGAGGACGCGGGCGAGCCGCTCGACGTCTTCGAAGAGGGGCACGACCTCGTCCTCGCGTACCCGGAGCCGGAGCACTCGCTTGCCGTCCACGAGCAGACGTTCTACGCTGTTTCCCGGCACGGGAACCGGATCGACGCCGCTGGAGTCGATGTCGAGGACGGCGAGGTCCACGTCGCGTTCGATGCCGGACAGCTCGAGACGCTCGCGACCGGGCCCGCGGACCCGACGATCCGGGTATTCGGCGGCTTTGACCCCGACAGCGACGGGTACGACCTCGTCCCGGACGGCGAGTCCGAGCCGCTCGAACTCCCGGTGGCCGCGCGGTTCGACTACTTCGTCATGCGAGGGGAGGTCGATGTCGACGCGCTCCCGCTCGATCTCGGTGCGGACGGATCGGCCGCATCCACCGACGGTGAGGGAGACGGCAGCAGTGGAGGCGGCGACACCGACGGGGACGGCGGCACCGACGGGGACGGCGGCACCGACGGGGACGGCGGCACCGACGGGGACGGCGGCTCAAACGGCGACGCTAGCGTCGACGACGAGGTCCCCGGGTTCGGCCCTGCCGCCGGGGCGGCCGGCGTCGCCGGTGCGGCGTACCTCTACAAGGAGTACGGCGCGGACGACGACGAGGAGTCGATCGACGGATAACTGGCGTATCGTCGAGGATTCGACGAGTCGCCACGGAACGGTGACCCCCTCGGATCCGTCGCCGACGTACTCTTTGCCGTCAAACGCCAACCAACACACACGACACGAATGAGCCTTCCCGACCCAGAGACGGTCCCGCGCCGCGAGTTCTGTAAGGCCGCCGTCGCGCTCGGCGGTGTCGCCGGGTTGAGCGCCTGCCTCGACGCTGGCGGCGACGGTACCGACCCCGATGCCGATGGATCCCTCGCCGACGTCCCCACCGGCGACCCCGAGGGCGCCCCGTCGCGCCAACACGCGTGGAACGACGTCCTCGAGCGCGACGAGAACGGGAACGTCGTCGCCCCGACACACCACGTCCTGCGAGGGCTCTCGGTCTCGTCCGACCTCGTAGACGTCATCGGTGGCGGCGACACGGCGGCGCTCGACGACGCTCGACGGCGGTTCGAGGACGCCCTGACGGATCTCGAACGCGCCTTCGAGCGGTCCAACGAGGGGCTGTTGTTCACCGTCGGCTACGCTCCGGCGTACTTCGATCGGTTCGACAACGGGGAGGACGGCCCGGCGGGCGTGGAGCTCCCGGAGCCGACGGCGCTCACGTCGATGGAGGACCCGGAGTTCGACGCGGCGGACGTGCTCGTCCACTTCGCGAGCGACAGTCCCGAGGCGGTGCTCGCGGCGGAGGAGGCGCTGTTCGGCGACGAGTCCGCGGCGAACGGGATGTCGGTGACCGACGTGACCGACCTGTTCGAGCCGGTCGACCGCCGAACCGGGTTCCTCGGGCCCGGACTGCCACGGGAGCGGCGTGACGTTCAGGGCGTCCCCGACGACGCGCCGATCCCGGAGGAGGCCCCGCTGTTCATGGGGTTCAAGAACGGGTTCGCCGGCTCACAAGCGCCCGAGGACCGGGTGACGATAGACGAGGGACCGTTCGCCGACGGGACGACCCAACACGTCTCGACGCTGCAGACCCAGCTGAACGCGTGGTGGGACCAAGAGAACCACCACCAGCGCGTCGCCAAGCTGTTCAGTCCGACTCACGCGGCCGAAGAGCGGGTCGGCGAGTGGGGCGAGAAGCTCGGGTCCGCCCCGAGCGTCACCGATCTGCCGGAGGACGCCCTCGAGTACGCCCGCGAAGAGGGCGTCGTCGGTCACGCCCAGAAGGCGGCTCGGGCCCGCGACGACGACGGGACGCCGCCGCTGCTCCGCCGGGATTTCCCGACGACTGACGGCGATCACACGGGGTTACATTTCCTCACCCTGCAGGAGTCGATCGCCGACTTCGTCCGCGTCCGCGACGCGATGACGGGGGCCGACCTCGCCGACGAGAGCGGCGTCGGCTCCCGGCTGAACAACGGGATCCTCCAGTACGTGTTCGTCCGACGGCGGGGGAACTACCTCGTCCCGCCGCGGGCGCATCGATCGCTACCCGATCCGCAGCCATGACACCACCCAATGACGACCGAACACACTGACCACGACGGAAGCGCGCGACACTCGAACGGCCGGCCGGGCGACGCCTCCGGGCCACCCGTCGGCGACCGCCTGACTCGACGACGCGTTCTCGGCGGCGTCGCGCTCGGAACCGCGGCGCTCGCCGGCTGTGCCGACGACGACGACGGCGATCCGGATCCCGCGGACGACGGAAGCGAGCCGGACGACGGCGACGGATCGTCCGATGGTGGCGACGGGGACGGGGTCCCCTCCCTCCCGTCGGTCGATGACCCGCCGGACGCGACGTACATACCGACACACTTCGAGGCGATGCGTCACCTCGACCCGATCCGCGCGGGCGAGTTCGAGGTGGAGCCGATGGTCACGTACCCCCATCAGTTCTGGAACGTGACGGGCCGGGAGGTCGTGTCGGCGGAGCCGGGGAGCGACGACGATGTCCACCTCATGGTGGCCGTTCGCGACCCCGAGACGGGAGCGGTCCTCCCGGCCGAGACGGGGTTAGAGCTGAACGTGGGACGCGAGGGCGAGTCGAAAACCCCGCACGCGCCGTGGCCGATGATCTCCCAGGAGATGGGGTTCCACGTCGGTGACAACGTCCCGCTCGGCGAGAACGGCACCTACGAGGTGGAGGTCCGGGTCGGGAGCATCGACGCCCGGCTCACCGGGGAGTTCGCCGGGCGGTTCGACGAGCCCGGCCGTGGCTCGTTCACCGTCGAGTTCGACCAGGCGTTCCGCGACGAAGTCGTCGGCGGGATCCACTACTTGGACGAGGAGCACTGGGGGCGACACGGCGCGCTCGCGAACCACATGGCCGGCGGACACGGCGATGGGGACCATCACGGCGACGACGGCCACGACGGTCACGGTGACGACGGTCACGATGGCGACGACGAGCACGACAACGGCGATGCCGACGACGGGCATAACGGCCACAACGGTCACAGTGGTCACGACCACCGTGGCGAGGAACGATGGTCCGTCGGCGAGGGCCACCATCGCTTCGGGACGTATCAGCGTGGCCCCGACGAAGGCGAGGTCCCGCTCGCGGAGGACCTCCCCGGACGGCTCCTCGGCGAACCGAGCGTGGCCGACGCGCTGTACCCGGCCACGGTCGTCGACCGCGGGTCGCGGTTCGTCGACGGCGACGAATTCTACCTCGCGGTGTCGCCCCGAACGCCGTACAACCGGCTGATGCTCCCGTCGATGGCGCTCGGCTACGAGATCGAACGCGACGGCGAGGTGGTCGCCGAGGGGTCGCTTCGGGACACGCTCGACCACGAGGTGGGGTATCACTACGGGACGCCGATCGACGACCTGTCGGGCGGCGAGGCCCTGTCGGTGACCGTCGAGACTATCCCCAACGTCTCCAGACACGCCGGCTACGACACCGCGTTCAACGAGCCCGGAACCGCCACCTACACGATCGAGCTCCCATGACGGACGACGAGACGACCCGGTTTGGAATCCGAGACGGACGGCGAGGGGTCCGTTTCGTCTCGGCCGCCGTCCTGCTCGCGCTCGTCGTCGCGCTCGTCGGAGTCGCGCTCGGAGCCGGCGGGGCGGTCGCCGGGGACAACGCTGCAGTGCTGGAGTTCGAACCGGACGAGCTGTCGGTCGACCCGGGCGACACCGTCGAGATGGACGTGACGCTCCGAAGCCACGGGTTCGCCGGTCAGGGCGTCGGATCCATCGAGCTCCAGATCGACTACCCGTCCGAGCACCTCACGGTGACGCATGTCGAGCCCAACAACTGGTTCGAGGACGCGCCGGACGGCGACCAGATCGGCGAGGGACAGTCGGACACGACGGTCCGCGAGCGGACCGTGTTCGCCGACGAGAACGGCGCGGCGCTGTTCGAACAGTCGCTCGTCAACCCCGAGTTCGGCGTGATCGGGACGGCGACCGTCGCGACGGTCACCGTCGAGGTGAGCGAGGACGCCGACGCGGCCACGGCGCGGCTTACGACCGATCGAACCGGCGTGTACCCGACTCGTAGCCAGTACTCGCAGCCGACACCCACGATGTGGGCCGATCTCCACATCGCCGGTGGCGGCGACTCCGTGGAACCGGCGTTCGTGGAGGACCCGTTCGCCGACACCGATTCGACGGAGTCGGATGACGACGGGAGCGACGGGGACGATGGAAGCAACGCGGACGATGAAGGCGACGCGGACAACGGAGGCGACGACGGGGACGGCGGAACGGACGCGGGTGATGGTGGCGACGCGGGCGGCGAAGCGGGAGCCGACCCGGAATCGTCCGGTGACGACGCCGACGACGACGTGCCCGCACCGCTCGGAGCGGTCGTGCTCGGCGTCCT
>NZ_JBHSWW010000074.1:0-9496 GCF_042661865.1 Halorubrum tibetense | reverse complement strand
GATAGAGCGGGTCGCCCCCGCAGTCGCGCCCAACCTGACGGAGATGGCGGGCCCGGAGCTCGCCGCACGGCTGATCGCGCTGGCCGGCGGGTTGGAGTCGCTGGCGAAGAAGCCCTCCGGGACCGTCCAGGTGCTTGGCGCGGAGGACGCGCTGTTCGCACATCTCTCCGGCCGTGCGCCGTCGCCGAAACACGGGATCATCTACACGCACGAGTTCGTCCGGGGGACCCCGCCAGCTGACCGCGGGTCCGCCGCACGGGCGCTCGCGGGCAAACTGACGCTCGCGGCCCGGGTCGACCACTACTCCGGCGAGCGCCGCGAGTCGATTCACGCCGACCTCCGGGATCGGATGGAGACGATCCGCGCGCGCTCGGCGGTCGGGGGTGACGGGAATGAGTGACCAGTCGATCCCCGACGGCGTCGAGCGACGCCCGTTCGACGGTGAAACGGAGTTAGCGACCCGTGGATCGCCGGTGTACGGCGAGCCCACGGCGGGCGACTGGCGCGCTTGGGACCCCGGGCGATCCAAGCTCGGCGGGATGTTGGAGCTCGGGTTCGATACGGGACTCGCGGGCGGCGAGACGGTGTTGTACCTCGGTGCCGCGAGCGGGACCACGGTGAGCCACGTTGCCGACTTCGCCGGTCCGACGTACGCGGTGGAGTTCGCGCCCCGCCCGACGCGGGACCTGCTCGACGCCGCCGCGGACCGCGACCGGCTGTTTCCCCTTCTGAAGGACGCGCGGAAGCCGCGAACGTACGCACACGTCGTCGAGTCCGACGTTGACGCGATCATCCAAGACGTTGCCAGCCGTGGGCAGGCGGACGTGGCTGTGCGGAACGCGCGGTTTTTGGCCGATGACGGGCGGCTCCTGCTCGCGATCAAGGCGCGTAGCGAGGACGCCACCGCGTCGCCGGAAGCGGTGTTCGAGGAGGCACTCGATCGGCTCCGTGACGCCTACGAGGTGCTCGAAACCGATCGACTCGACCGGTTCCACGAGGACCACCTCGGTGTCGTCGCGACGCCGAGATAGGTCCCGAAAGCGGGGCTACCCCTCGTCGGGTTCCGGGTCGAACAGGTCCTCGATCCGGCAGTCGAAGTGATCCGCGAGCGCGAACGCCAGCTCCAGCGAGGGGTCGTACCGGCCGCGTTCGATGGCGTTGATGCTCTGTCTGGTGACGCCGACCGAGGCGGCGAGATCGGCCTGACTCTCGCCGGTTTCGGCCCGCCGTTCGCGGATGTCGTTTCTCATGATCGCCGTCGAAGCACGGTGTAGACGGCCCCGAAGACGACGTATATCGCGAACAGCGTCCACATCGCGCCGTCGAAGGCGGCCGGGAGTTCGAGGACGCCGCCCTCCTCCAAGGCGATCCCGCCGGGAGCACCGAGGACGAAGACGAACGCGAAGACGCCGAGCGTGTAGTCGCTTGCCTTCCGCTCGATGGCGGTGTCGCGTTCGTCGTACAGCGTCACCGGACTGAGCTGCCAGATGGCTATCATTCCGAAGAAGCCGCCCCAGTAAAGCAGGACGCCGACGAGGAATCGATCGAAATACATCCCGGCCCATAGCGCGAGGATCCCTCCAAAGAGGAGGCCGTACATCAGTCGTTTGTAGCGTTTCCGCCTGGAGAGCCGTTTTCTTGCGGGAGTTTCGTGTCCGTTCATGATATGTAAAGCGTCCGTTCCGTAAAGCACGCTTTACAGTATAGTGTGCTTTACAACCATACATAAATCTATCGGGGCGTTCGGCGTTTCAGGGGGATCCGAGAACGGTTGACGTCGAAGCGGGAGAGCGGCGACAGCAAGCCAGTGTGCGTGGCGTGTACTATCAGCGTCAGGAGCACGGTGAACGTCGGGGGCCGGGAGCGATCGGGAGCCGATCACCAAGTCGGCGGGGAGAACCCGGCGTCCTTGAGGAGGGGCTTCCACCGGCTCTGGACGGAGAGCCGGGAGACGTCCATCGCGTCGGCGACGGCGGACTGTGGCCGCTCTTGCCCGCGGATCAGCGCGGCGGCGTACAGGCTGGCGGCCGCGGTCGCGGCCTTCGATCGGTCGGTGTCCGGGACGCCCGAGAGGAAGACGTCGACCGCAGTCGAACACACCTCGTCGTCGAGGTCGAGCTCCGCACACGCGGCTTCGAGCCGCGAGATCCACTCCTCGTTGTCGACTCGGTCGCTCGCCCGGTACATACCGGTCCGTTGGCGACCGGCATATAAAAACGGTCCGTGGGGGCGGTGCAGTTCGTTAGGTTCTTGAGTCGGTTCGAGTTATATCGGGGCGCGCGCGGGTTGCCGAGCCAGGCCAAAGGCGTAGCGCTTAGGACGCTATCCCGTAGGGGTCCGCCGGTTCGAATCCGGTCCCGCGCACTGAGCGAAAGAGCGTAGCGACTGAGCGAGGGAGCAGGAGCGGATTTGAGCCCCGCGAGAAAGGCGCAGCGAACGAAGTGAGCGAGCATTTCTCGCCTCGGTTCGAATCCGGTCCCGCGCATACTGCCTCGAACAAATGTGAGAGGCATGTATGCGCGCAGGATTCGAAGCAGGGTACGGAGCGAAGCGAGGTTTCATCCGGTTCGAATCCGGCCCCGCGCACAAACGAACGAAATGAGCGAAGGGCAGATCGCGATCGATGCCGGGCGTGGGTATGGTAAAACGGCTGTGACGAGATAGTATATAACTGCTCGAGAGTGATGCGACGATTGCTTATAAATAAGCAGGGCGGTGGCGCGCCCCGGTTCGCGCCTTTATAAGGCGCGAACCGACGGTGCGAGGGAGCCCGCGGCTGTTTTTAAAAACAGCCGCGGCGAGGTTGGGGAGGTGTGAGGTGTGGCCGCCGTGCGGGGTGGGACTCAAAGGGGCAGTCGCGAGGGCGAAGCCCGCCGCAGTAAGCACCGCAGCGAGGGAGCGATAGCGACTGAGCGAGGCGCACAACAAGGCGCGCGAGCCGTCGCGGGTGGGGCTTTGAAGATTTTTACCGCGCCAGCAACGAATTATACCCGAGCGGCTGGGGCTTTGGACGTGTTCATCACGACAGCAACCATTTATAAACAGCCGCCAGCAACACCAGCGCTCTCTTATAAACAACCGATCATCCGTACTGCGATACCCACTCTCGCAATCGCTCACATTCGTGTCGGTACCGACCCGGACCGGATCCGAACGTCTCACTCAGTGTGGATCTCAACGGATCGAATATAAAACGGCTGCCGGGAGGGTGTGGTGCTACCCTTCCATCCCGCCGAACGAGAGGCCGCTTTCGACCGACCGCTGAGCCATGAAGTAGACGATCGCGACGGGGAGCGCGAACAGGTTCGCGAACGCAGCGAACCGCGTCCACGGCGTCTGGAATCGCCCCTCAGTCGCGAGGTTGTACAGCTCGACCGAGAGCGGGTAGTTCTCCGGACTGAGCAGAGTCTGTGCGATAATGAACTCGTTCCAGCCGGCGAGCCAGACGAAGATGAGGATGACGGCGAGTCCCGGTTTCGTCAGGGGGATGATGATCTCCCGGATCGTCTCGAGGAAGCTCGCGCCGTCGACCATCGCCGCCTCCTCGTAGGAGACGGGGATGTTGTCCATGTACGTCTTCAGTAGCCACGTGTTGAACGGGATCGCGCCGGCAGCGTAGAACAGCCCGAGAATGAACAAGTTGTTCGTCAGCCCATAGCTGCTAAACAGCGAGTAGAGGGCGACGAGCGTCGCGATCGAGAGCCCGGCCCCGATCTGTGTGAACAGCACGTAGCCGTAGAGGATCCGCTTGCGGGCGATGAAGCTCCGCCGCGAGAACGCGTATGCGGCGGGGACGATCATCGAGAAGCCGACGACGATCGTCACGGTGACGATGTAGAGGCTGTTGAACAGCGCACCCGGGCCGGTGTCGGTGCCGGCCCACTCGAAGGCGATCGGGAGCAGTCCGCTTCCGCCGAGCGTGATCGTGGGGTAACCCCAGTCGCCGCTCTCGAAGAAGAAGTCGGACTCGAAGATCACCCAGCGGTACGCCTCCAGGTTGTACGTCGTCGGATCGGGGAAGATACCATCCGTGTTGAACAGCCGAGTGCCCTCCGCGAGCGACGCGGCGGTGATCCAGTACAGCGGGAACAACAGGACGAGCAGCATGGCGAACCCGAGTAGGGTCATCGCCACGCTCGCCCCGACGTCAAGGGCGGTCCGGTTCCCGTTCCGGACGTCGTACACCGCCCGCTGCATCAGTACGACCGCGCGCTTGGGTGCCGTCGCGAAACTGACGAGCTTCGCGCGGAGCAGGTCCGCGGCCGAGCGGAGCCAGCTCATGAGTCAGCCACCCCCTCGGCGAGCCGCCCGTACTTCACGGCGAAGTACATGAACAGCCCGACGAACGCGATCGCGACGATCAGGATCGCCGCCGAGAGGCCGAACTCGTTGAAGTTGAGCGCCTCCCGATAGCCGTACACGATTATCAGCTCGTTTTGCCTCGCCGGACCACCCTGGTTGAACACCCATGGGATCAGGAACTGCTGGAACGACGTCGCGCCCGTGAGTATCGACGCGAACAGTACCGGCCGTCTGATTGCAGGCAGCGTCACCGTGGTGAACCGGTGGAAGTACCCCGCGCCATCGACTTTCGCCGCCTCGTGGAGCTCGCGGGGAACGTCTTGAAGCGCGCTCACGATGATGATCACCATGAACGGGTACGCCAACCACACCTCCGTCGTGACGTACGCGAAGAACGCCTCCCAGCGACCGCTGAGGAAGCCGACCGGCACGTCGACCAACAGCGCCTGTGGCACGGAGACGCTCGCGAAGAAGACGACCGTGTCGACCGCCTCGCCGATCCACAGCATGAACGTGTTGTACCGGTCCAAAACCACGTTGAACACGCCGAACCGAGCGTCACTGAACATCCCGCGCCAGACCGTGATCGTGAAGATGGCCGGGAAGCCGAGCGGGACGATCACCGCCGCCCGCATGTATCGTTTCCCGGCGACTCTGGCGTGGTTCAACAGGAGCGCGATCCCGACGGCGACGAACACTTTGATCACGAGCGAGACTGCCACGAACAGCCACGTCGTCGACATCGACGTCCAGAACTGCGAGTCGCTCAGCAGCTGGACGTAGTTGTCCAAGCCGATCAGCTCCGCGCTGCCGCCGATGACAGACCCGGCGAACGTCGCGTCGGTCAGTGAAATATAAAACAGATAGAAGATCGGGTACAGCATGAAACTCGAAAAGAGGATCATGCCGGGAACGACGAGGAGCAGCCCCCAGTCACGACTGGAGAAGGGCGACGCCTCCCGGAGCTGCGACAGCCGACCCACACTACCGGTTGATGAGGCCATAATGGTGTTGTGCCGGAAGCCTTACAGGCGCTCGCGGATCTCCGAGGCGGCCTGGTCGAGGGCCTCGTCGCCCGCCTGGTCCTCGTTGAAGACGCGCGTCAGCGCCTCTTCGACCGGCTCCCAGACGCTGTCCATGTCCGGGTGAGTCGGCATCGGGACGCCGTGGTCGACCTGCTGAGCGAACGCCTCGACCTCGTCGGAGAGATCGGCGTCCGTGACGGCCGCTTCCAGAACGGGAATGAACCCGTGGTTATCCGCGTTGTCGAGGACGGTCTCCTCGTTAGTCGTGTACCACTCCGCGAAGCCGGTGATCGCGTCGAGAGTGTCATCTTCCGCGTCCGCGAGCATGGAGCTGAAGTAGAACATCTGGATCCCGGAGTAGGTCCGGGGGTGGTTGCCGTCGACGGTCGGCAGCTCCGCGACGCCGACGTTCTCGACCTCCTCGTTGAGGTTTCCGAGCTCCCACGGTCCGTTGATCGCGAACGGCGCGAGCTCGTCCGCGAAGACGATGATCTGTGACTCGTAACCCGGGTCCTCGGGAATGTAGTCGAACAGGGTTTCGAGCGCCTCGAGCCCCTGTTTACACTCGTCGCTGTCGACGGTGACCTCGAGCGCGTCCTCGTCGTAGAGGTCTCCGCCGTACGCCTGAAGGAACCCGCTCGCGAAGTATGGGTCGGTTGCGGGGTAGGAGAGGCCGTACTCCCCGTTTGCCGGGTCGTGGAAATCCTCCATGATGTCGACCATCTCGTCCAGCGTCTCGGGCGGCTCGTCGACCATGTCCTCGTTGTAGTAGAGGGTGACCGTCTCGGAGGCGAACGGGAGTCCGTGAACGGCCCCGTCGAACTGGACCGCGTCGCGGGCCGCGCCGGTGTACGCGTCGAGGTCGACGTCGATGTCGTCGCTCGCGTCGTAGAGGAACTCCGGCTCCTCGCGGACGGCGAAGCGGCCGACCCAGTCGTGCGCCCAGATCCACGAGTGGGGACCGTCGCCGGCCGGGATCGCGGTCTCGATCTGCTGGTCGAGGTCGCCACCGGGCTCCTCCTGTGTGAGCTCGAGCCCCGTTTCCTCCTCGTACGCAGCGATCGCCGCCTGCATGTCCTCGTCTTCCGCGTCCGCGAGATCGGTCCACATCGTCGGACCGGAAACCCCGTCGTCGTCGGAACAGCCCGCTAAGGCCGCGATCGCTGCCGATCCCCCCATCGCTTTGAGTAGTGTCCGTCGGTTTGCGTTCATGGCTTGCAACAAACGATGAATTACATCTTCATACATTTAGTTTTTGGGATCGTTCGTGTGGTTTAGGATCTCTCGATATACGATGAGATCGTTCCTCACAGTTTGCCGATACGCCGAAGGACTAATAAGCCGGGAGACATCTGTTCAGGGAAATGGCGGAAGTCACACTCGACAGCCTCAGAAAGGAGTTCGATAGGGGAACCATCGTCGCCGTCGACGACGTGGACCTCGAGATCGAGGACGGCGAGTTCGTCACCGTCGTCGGTCCGTCCGGCTGCGGGAAGACGACGACGCTCCGGATGGTCGCTGGCCTCGAAGAGCCGACCGCCGGGACGATCCACTTCGACGACGAGGACGTGACGGACGTCCACGCGAAGAACCGCTCCGTCGCCATGGTGTTCCAGAACTACGCGCTGTACCCGCACAAAACCGTTCGCGAGAACATGGCGTTCGGTCTCAAGATGAGTACCGAGATGACGAAAGACGAGCGTCACGAGCGCGTCCGGGAGATGGCCGAGATGATGGGGATCGAGGAGCTCCTCGACGACAAGCCCGACGAGCTCTCCGGCGGCCAGAAACAGCGCGTCGCGCTCGGACGCGCGATCGCCCGTGAGCCCGAAGTGTTCCTGTTCGACGAGCCGCTCTCGAACCTCGACGCCAAGCTACGGACGGAGATGCGCGCGGAGATCCAGAAGCTCCAGAAGGAGTTCGGCGTCACGGCGATGTACGTCACCCACGACCAAGAGGAGGCGATGACGATGGGCGACCGCCTCGCCATTCTCGACGAGGGGCAGCTCCAGCAAGTTGGGAAGCCGACCGAAGTGTACGAGAACCCGGTCAACCGGTTCGTGGCGGGGTTCATCGGATCGCCCGCGATGAACTTCGTCGATGTCGATGTCGATACGACCGGGGACACCACGACGCTCGTCAATGAGGCCGCCGGCTTCGAGCTCCCGCTCAGCGACCAGTATCTGCGGGGCCACGACCTCCGCGACTCGGCGTACACTCTCGGGATCCGCCCGGAGAACGTCTCCGTGATCGAGGAGCCGAAGGGGAACGAGATCGTTACCACGACCGTCGAGGTCGTCGAACCGATCGGCTCGGACAACTACGTGCACCTCGCGCTCACTGACGACTTCCTCGCGCGCTCGCGGCCGGACATCAAACCCGAACCCGACGACGTGGTCGGGATCGACTTCGACGAGCGCGACCTCCACCTGTTCGACCCGGAGACCGGCGAGGACGTGTTCCTCCGTGAGGTCGAACCGGAAACGGTGGCCCCCTGAAGCGAAACCGCGTCGGCGGTTGGCGCGAGTATATAATCTGCTCTTGTGGCGCGACGACGTTGTCAGAGTGGGCGCTTCGTCGCCCGCGTATCTTGAGGCTTGGCGAATACGTGGTCGATCGTGGTCCGGCGGTGGCCGCGTTCAGTCTCGACAGTTTGCTTATAAACAGGTGCTCGTGAGCCGGCGGAGATCGCGGTCGAAGCCTCAGGCTGCGGACGTAGTCCGGTGACTGCCCTCTTGTATCCCGTCCGTACAGCTCCTCACCCGTCCCCACCCTCGTCGTCCTCGCCCTCGCTTCGCTCGATCGCCGCCGACTCCCTCGCGGGCTCTCGCCGGGGGCAAAGCCGCCGGCTGTCAGAGGGGCCTCCGGCCCCTCCTTACTCACGGCCTCGCTGCGCCCGACCGCTTGGAGCCACGCCACCGCGTTGGTTTATCGTCGTCGCCGCTCACGATAGGTTCTCTCGGATCCGCGTCCCCGAACCCGTCCACGCTCCTCCGGCGTCGCCGAGGGGGACGGTTTGAAGTGCGCGCTCGTCGGAGTACGGGACAGTGATGGAGCCGCCCGAGATCGAGCGGTTGGACGAGCGGACGATCCAGCGGATCGCGGCGGGCGAGGTCGTCGAGCGCCCGGCCAGCGTCGTCAAGGAGCTGATCGAGAACAGCCTAGACGCGGGTGCGACCCGGATCGCGGTGAGCGTCGAGGCCGACGGCACGGAGGGGATCCGCGTTCGCGACGACGGCGTCGGGATCCCGGCCGACCAGCTGGAGGCGGCGGTCGCCGAACACGCCACCTCGAAGATCGGGGACATCGAGGACCTCGACGCGGGCGTCGCCACCCTCGGGTTCCGCGGCGAGGCGCTGTACACGGTCGGCGGCGTCTCGCGGCTCACGGTTCGGTCGAAACCCCCCGGGGCCGACGCCGGCGCGGAGATCACCGTCGAGGGCGGATCGATCGGCGAGGTACGGCCCGCCGGCTGCCCGACGGGAACCGTCGTCGAGGTCGGGGACCTCTTTTATAATACGCCCGCCAGAAAGAAGTTCCTCAAACGGGTGGCGACGGAGTTCGACCACGTCAACACGGTCGTCACGAGCTATGCGCTCGCGAACCCCGATGTCGCCGTCTCCCTCGAACACGACGGTCGGGAGACGTTCGCGACGGAGGGGAACGGCGACCTCCGCTCGGCGGTGTTGGCCGTCTACGGTCGGGAGGTCGCCGAATCGATGATCGATGTCGACTGGACTCCGGGGTCGGCCGGCGGCGACGCTGGGGCGGCGGTCGACGGCGAGGCGACGATCGACGGCGACGACGAGGACCCGCCCGTAATCCGGGTCACCGGACTCGTCTCTCACCCGGAGACGACCCGGGCGAGCCGGGACTACCTCGGCACGTACGTCAACGACCGCTACGTCACCGCGAGCGTGCTCCGTGAGGCCGTTCTCGACGCCTACGGCGGCCAGCTCGCCCCGGACCGGTACCCGTTTACCGTCCTCTTCGTCGAGGTGCCGCCCGACGACGTCGACGTCAACGTCCACCCACGCAAGCTGGAGGTCAGGTTCGACGAGTCGACCGCCGTCAGGTCGGCGGTCGCCGACGCGGTCGAGTCGGCGCTGCTCGACCACGGGTTGATCCGGTCGACCGCGCCGCGCGGAGAGTCCGCGCCCGACGAGGTC
>NZ_JBHSWW010000073.1:0-9593 GCF_042661865.1 Halorubrum tibetense | reverse complement strand
GCCGCGCGGGTCGGCGAGGAGGGCCGCGAGGCGGCCGAGGCCGCGCTCGACGAGATGGACGCGGTCGAGACGGTCACCGCCGAGACGACGGCGGAGATCGAGACGCTCGCCGAGGAGGTCGAGGAGATCGGCGAGGTGGTCGACACGATCGCCGAGATCGCCGAACAGACCAACATGCTCGCGCTCAACGCGTCGATCGAAGCGGCTCGATCCGACGCCGACGGTGCCGGGTTCGCGGTCGTCGCCGAGGAGGTGAAAAACCTCGCCGAACGCACACAGGAGTCCGCGGGCGAGATCGAGGAGCGTATCGGGGCGGTGCAAGCGCGCGCCGAAGCCGGCGTCGACTCTATCGCCGAGACGGAACGGCGGATCGAGACCGGGGTCGAGACGGTCGAGCGCTCCATCGACGCCCTCGAACGGCTCGCGGAGGCCTCCGAACGGACCGACACGAGCATGGCGGAGATCACCGAAGCGACGGAGTCGCAGGCGCGGACGGTGGACACCGTCGTCGGCCACGTCGAGGACGTGTCGGCCATCAGCACGCAGACCGCCAGCGCCGCCGCCGATGTCACGAGCGCGGTCGACGAGCAGGAGCGGACCCTCGCCGCGGTCGAGAACGCGGCCGAGTCGCTCTCGAACCGCGCGGGATCGCTTCGTGACACCGTGGGACGGTTCGAGTACGACGCCGACGCGGCGGAGACCGACACGCCATCGGGCACCGACAGTCCGTCCGCGAGTGTCGAAGGCGGGTCCGGTACCGTCGCGACGTCCGACGGTGGAACCGACGTAGCGGAAAGCGCGGGGCCGGAGCGGTCGGCGTTCGAGTTCCGCGACGACGGCGGGGTGAACTGAGATGCTCGCCGACGCGACACTATGGGCGTGGATCGGCGCACTCGGGATGTTCGCGGGAACGATCCCGTCCCTGTGGTTGTGGTATCGACGCCCGTCGGAGTGGGAGTACTACGCGACGCTCGCCGGCGTCACCGGGATCGCGGCGCTCGCATACGCCGTGATGGGGTTCGGTGCCGGAAACGTCGCCACGGGAGGCGGTGTCCTGCCGGTCGCGCGATACGTCGACTGGCTGCTCACCACGCCGCTTTTGATCCTCTACCTCGCGTTGCTCGCCCGGCCGTCCCGGCGGGTCATCGTCGCGCTGATCGCGGTCGACGTGGTCGTCATCGCGGGCGGCACCGTCGCCGTCGTCACGACCGGGTTCGTCTCGTGGGCCGCGTTCGGCGTCGCGACCCTCGCGTACGTCGGACTCGTCTACGGGTTGCTCACCGTACTTCCGCGTTCGGCGGCGAGCCAGCCGGACCGGGTACGGGCGGTTTTCGGAACGCTCCGGAACATCACGGTGGTCCTGTGGACGCTGTACCCGGTCGTCTGGCTGCTCGCGCCGACCGGGCTGGGCCTGTTGACCGCCTCGACGGAGATGCTCGTGTTCGTCTACCTGGATTTCGTCTCCAAGGTCGGCTTCGCGATCGTCGCCGTCGCGAGCGCCGACGCGATCGGCTACGTCGACACGGTCGACGGCGACCGACCGGCGGCGGTGACCGGGGCCAGCGCCCCTGCGGACGACTGACGCTCACGGGCCGATCCGCCGCCGGGCGGCGGTGTCATCGAGCCCCGAGTGAATCGACACTAGTTATAACCACTCCCGATCCGGGAGTGAGTTACTGATAACCGCCCGTCACCGGACCGGAGACGTACGTATAAACAGCCGTCATCGAACGGAGGATCCACGTATAAATGGCCGTCACCGCCCCGGAGATGCGTTTATAAATGGCCGTCGCCGGGTGGGCGGGTACTGATACCCGACCGCTGACCTCAGCGCGACTGCCGGTAGATGAGGTTGCGCTGGATGTCGTTCGCGCCCTCGTAGATGACCGGGATCCGGACGTCGCGGTACACGCGGGCGATCCGTCGGTCGGTGAGGATCGAACGGCCGCCGTGGAGCTTCATGCCCTTCTCGGCACAGTCCGTGGCGACTTCCGTGGATTTGGTCTTCGCGAGGGCGGCCCAGTAGCCGGCGTTCTCGTGGTTCGCGACCTTCTCGCAGGCGCGCCAGTTGAGCGCGCGGGCGGACTCGAAGCCGATCCGCATGTCCGAGAGCGTGTGTTGGACCGCCTGGAACTCGTTGACGGTGCGGCCGAAGGCGTTGCGGCCGTGGACGAACTCCTCCGCCTCCTCGATGGCCGCGGCGGCCAACCCGAGCCCGTGGCCGCCGACGACGATCCGGCCGTGGTTGAAGAAGTCGGCGAGCACGTAGAAGCCGCCGCCCTCGCTACCGACGACGTTCTCTTCGGGGACGAAACAGTCGTCGAAGACGATATGACCCTGCTTGGAGGCGCGCATCCCCATCTTCTCCGGGATGTGTTCGGCCTCGTAGCCGTCCGAGTCGGTCTCGACGATGAACAGGGTGTAGTTGGAGTAGCGGTCCTCGCCGTCGCCCGTCTTGGCGTACACCGTGAGCCAGTCGGCCTCGACAGCGTTGCCGACCCAGTACTTCTCGCCCGTGATCTCGTACCCGCCGTCGACTTTCTCGGCGCTGGTCGTCATCCCCGCGAGGTCCGAGCCAGTCTCGGGTTCGGAGACCGCCAGTCCGGAGATCTGCTCGTTTTCGGCGACCGGCCGGAGGTACTCCTCCTTCTGTTCGTCGGTGCCGTACTGTTCGACCATCTCACAGCCGAAGCTCGCGAGCTGGAGGGTCAACGCGATCCCCGCGTCGGCCCGGTAGAACTCTTCCGCGATCGCGAGGATCTGTGCGAGGTCGTACCCCTTGCCGCCGTACGCCTCGCCGATGTCTTGTGCGACGAGCCCGGCGTCCATTCCGGCCTCTAACACCTCCCACGGGTAGTCGCCCGACTCGTAGTACGCCTCCGCGTTCGGGGCGATGTACTCCTCCGCGAACTCCCGCGCCTCCCCTTTCACGTCCCGGGCGTGTGCCGGAACGATACTCTCGTCCAGTAGCTCCATACGCTCCGTGTGGAGCCCGTGCGAATAACCTTCGTGGAACAACGAAGAACGAACGGTTAGTTTATTCGTCGAACGGGTTGACGAGCTCGATCGTCTCCTCCCGGTCGGGGCCGACGCCGACCGCGTAGACGGCGGCGTCGACCTCTTCGGCGACGAACTCGACGTATTCGCGGGTGGCCTCGGGAAGCGCGTCGTACCCCGTCTCGGCGACTGCGGCCCAGTCCACCGTCTCCCAGGTGTCGAACTCACGGTACACGGGCTCGCACCGCTCCCAGCGTTCCGTCGTCGTCGGCACCGTGTCGATCCGCTCGCCGTCGAGCTCGTAGCCGACACAGACCTGTAGCTCCGGGAGGTCGGCCAGCACGTCGACGTGGTTGATCGCCACCCCCGTAAAGCCCGACACTCGAGCGGCGTGTCGCAGCATCGGGAGGTCGAGCCAGCCGATCCGTCGTGGTCGACCAGTGACCGTGCCGAACTCTCCGCCCTTCTCGCGGATCTCGTCGGCGAGCGCTTCCTCGTCGGCGTCGCCGTCGAGCTCCGTTGGGAGCGGTCCGGACCCGACCCGCGAGAGGTACGCCTTCACGATGCCGACGACCTCGCCGGCACCGACGGTCGTCACGCCGAGCCCGGAGCCGACCGCGGCCCCGCCCGCCGTCGGGTTCGAGGAGGTGACGAACGGATAGTTGCCGTGATCGATGTCGATCGACGTTCCCTGTGCGCCCTCGAAGAGGATCCGGTCGCCGGCCGCGTGACGGTTGTACAAGAAATCGCTGCAGTTGACCGTCATCCCGTCGGCCGCGAGTCGCTCACCGACGCCTGCAAACTCCTCGTGAAGGGCGTCGACATCGAACGCGTCGGCGTGTTCCGACTCGTCGACGTCGAGACCGTACACTTCCTCGGCGACCGCCCGCTGGTGGGCGACGACGTACTCGAGGCGGTCGCGGAGGACCTCGGGATCGAGCAGGTCGCCGATGCGGATCCCCCGCCGCCCCGCCTTGTCTTCGTACGTCGGACCGATCCCGCGGCCGGTCGTGCCAACCTCGACGCCGGAATCGTCCTCGGCCTTCCCCGCCTCCTCGATGCCGTCGAGCACGCGGTGATACGGGAGGATGACGTGCGCCCGGCGCGCCACGCGCACGTCCGGGTCGAGCCCGCGTTTCCGCAGCGCGTCGATCTCCTCGAACAGCGTTCGTGGGTTGACGACGCAGCCGTTGCCCAACACCCCGACCGTCCCGCGAACGGCCCCGCTCGGGACCAACGAGAGCTTGTACTCCTCGCCGCCTTCGACGACGGTGTGGCCGGCGTTATCGCCGCCCTGATAACGGACTACGACGTCCGCGTCCCCTCCCCACCGGTCGACGAGCGCGCCCTTGCCCTCGTCTCCAAGCTGGGAGCCGACGATGGTGACTGTCATACCGCTACCCCCTTCCGACCGGGGGGTAAAACAGATTACGGTCCGTGGGCGACGTTGTTCCACGAACGTGTACTGATTCGCCGTCCTGTTTCCGTGGGTATCGTCGTTTGTGTATCCGGATGGGGATCGAAACGCCCGTACTTCGGCGGGACATCGGCCGAGATACCGCCGGCACACCGGATCTGACACCCCCACCACGTCTGGCGTTCCGCTCTCCCTCTCTCCCCTCCCGCGTGCCTCGAGGTCACACGGAGATCCGAACCGTTAACTACTGACACGATGTACCGCAAAGGGAAGCAGCAGCCGCCCCGTCGACAGCAACTTTTAAAACGGGGCATGACGAGTTAACATATGGCATGATAGATAGACTCGAGAAAGAGGTAGACATGTTGGAACGACACCTCCAAGTGTTACGGATGGTCATCGACAGCGAACCGATCGGTATCGTGAAGATGTCCAACGAGACGGGATACCCTCATCACAAAGTGCGGTACTCCCTTCGCGTCCTCGAGGAGGAGAACCTCATCGAGCCGTCCAGCCAGGGGGCTATCACGACGGAACGGACCCACGAGTTCGTCGACGAACTCGACGAGAAGCTCGACGAGACCGTCGAGAAGCTCGGATCCATGCGGATCGACGACGCCGCCGAAGTCGAGAGCTAACTCTTCGAGATTGGACGTGTTTTCGCCGTCACAGTAGGACGACGCCCTCGTTGGACTCGACCCGGCCGACGCGAGCGACGGTGCCCGGAACGATCACCCGTTAGAGGTCCGGCACGGTCAGGTGGAACCCGCCGTCGCGCGACTCGACCAGACACAGGTGGTAGCCGCGCTTTCGAGAGAGTTTCACGAAGCTCTTGCGTTTCGACCGGTTGAACAACCCTCCGCCGACGGCGTCGCTCGCGGCCTCCAGCGCGTCCGGCTCGAAGAAGCTCGCCGTCACCGCGAACACCCCGGCGAACTCGTCGTTCGACTCCGCGATCGTCCCTCCGTTGGCGACGAGCGATTCCAGGGTTCCCCCTGCCGTCGGGGCCCGCGTGTCGTTCAGGTCGGCGACGAACAGCGGGTTCCCCATCCGGTCGCGAAGGACGAGGTCGAACGGCCGCTGTTCGCGGACCTCCTCGCCGTCCTCGACGCTCACGATCGAGACGGCCCCGCCGATCTCGGCGCGGTCGATCTCCGGCAGCGCGTCGTACAGCTCGCGGAGCGCGCTCGCGTTCCCGGTCTCGCCGACCTCGAACGGGAGCTCCTCGACGAGCCATCGAGTGAACCCGAACTCCATCGTATCCCGGAGGAACGCCCCGTAGGGTCGGCCGTCGACTTGGAGCCCGTCCGTCTCGAAGCTCGTGTGGTGTTCGATCCGGAGGTTGTCCCGCAGCTCCTCGCGGCTGACCGAGCCGTCGTGGGCGTCGTCGAGCGTGGCACCTCCCTTGGAGTCGTATCTGATGAACAGGTTCGTCCCCTCGCGTGCCTCCGCCGGCGAGATGGTCCGGTCCGCGTCGGGGAGCTGTGACTCGGCCTCCGCGAGGCGGTCGCGCAGGCGCTCGACCTCCGAACGGAGCTCTTCGACTTCGGCCTCCAGTCGGTTCCGCTCCGTCTCGAGCTCGTCGCGTTCGGCCGCTATCGACTCCCGACGCTCCGTCGCCGCGTCGAGCTCCGCTTCGAGCTCGTCCCGCTCCTCCGCGAGCGACTCGCGCTCCGCGGACAGCTCAGCGAGCGCGGACTCCAGTTCGTCGATCCGTTCGCGGGCGGCCTCGCTTCCCCCAGATGACTTCGATACGGCAGCCTGACTCGTTCCGCGTCCGGTCGATCGGGGCTCCGGGGACGACCGATCCCCGCCGGCCTCCGACCGTCTCTGATCCGACCCCGACCGGCCCTCGCTTGACGGGCCGGTCCGGGTTCGGCCGCTCGTGTTCGCTCGCTGTCTCCCCTCCCGTCGCGAGCCGTCCGTCCCATCCGACCCACCTTCCCCGCGGACGTTCGTCTCCGAGGGGTCGAGCGCGGGGATGGATTTGGCCTCCCGCCACTCCGCCTCTTCGGAAAACACGTCGTCGTCCGGGTTTACAGGCGCCCCTCCATCACCGGAGTCCGTGCGAGTCGACGCGTCCGTCTCCCGGCCGCTCGACGCCGAGACGGATCGGTTCTGGGTCCGTTCGCCGCCCGTGTCGGAGTCGTCGCCCACGCCGGTGGACCCCGCGGTCGATTCGTCTCGTTCCGCTCCGTCCGCTGCCGACGCGCTCGTCCCCGCTTCTGTAGGGTTCGACGCTCTGGTCCCCGACCCGTCACGACCGGACGAAACACCGTCCGTCCCCGCCGTGTTGCCCGCGGCGTCGACCGACTCGGACGATCGATCACTTCCGGATTCCTCGCCGGGGACGACAGGTTCCTCCTCACTGGCCGGTCCGTCGGAGTCGCTCGAGCCAGCGACCGTGTTTCGCCGGCGGCCTGGATCGGTGTCGGTCGCCGCGTCGGTGTCGCTGTCCGTCGACACGTCGGTGCCGCTGTCAGCGTCGCTGCCGGCGTCATTGCGGTCGGCGTCGTCGGCTCGCGGTTCGGCGGGTGCGATCCCGAGGTCGTTTCCGGCGTCGTCCGCGGACTCGCCGTCGTCACCGTCCGCTTGTTCCTCGCCCGACCCGGTTTGCGTCCCTGCAGGGAGCTCGCGAACGTCGAGATCGACCTCGTACACCGTGTATATCCCGACCTCGTCGTCGGCGAGGTCGAACGCCTTCTCGCCGGTTTCGAGCCGTCGCGAGTTCCCGACGTACGCGGCCGCCATCGACTCGCCGGCGGCGTACGCGACGTAGTAGTCGCCGGAGAGCACGTTCTCGGCGAGCTCGACGTAGCCGGTGAACCCGCCCTCCGAAAGCTTCCGATCGGCCGCCGACAGCGGGGTGTCGTTCGTGTAGTACTGTGCCCGTTTCTCGCCGCCCTGCTCCTGCATAGCGAACAGTAGCGGCAGTGCCTCGTCCGGTGCCTCGTACGCCGTCCCGGAGGCGTCCGTGAACGCGTCCAGGTCGGCGTCGACGGTCCCGACGACCCGACCGTCGAGGAAGAACAGCCAACCGGTGCCGTCGGTGGCCGCTCCCGAGAACCCCCGGTCCGTGAACTCGCGGAGCCCGTCGAACCCGTCGGAGAACGTCCGGGCGTCCCATCCCGTGACCTCCTCCTTTCGCTGTGCGTCCATTCGTTGGATTATCTCGCCCGCAGCGACCCAAATACTTTCCGGACCGTGAGACGGCCGTCTGACGCGTCCTCGGGGAGACTACTGCGGTTCGGCGACCCCAACCAGACTGCGCGCGCCCCCGCCCGCCGGTCAGTCGGCGTCGCCGACGACCGCTATCGCCTCCCGCCCGAGCGCGACCACGTCGGCGTCGAACTCGCCCGCGGCCAGCTGGTCGGCGGTGTACCACGTCCACGCGTCGGCGTCCGCCTCGTTGTCACCGAGGGGATCGATATCCCGGGAAGGAACCCGGGCGTAGTAGAGGTGGTCGATGTGCTGGTGGCCGACCGACCCGTCCGGGTGAACGTTGATGTCGTGGAGCATCAGGTGGGCCGGCTCCGGAAGCGGCCGCCCGTTCGGCGTCTCGACGTCCGCGCGGTCGGCGGCGAGCCGCGCCAGCGCCCCCGTCTCCTCTCGCACCTCCCGACGCGCGGCTTCGTGGGGGAGCTCGTCGCGATCGACGTGGCCGCCCGGCGGGAGTCGGATCCCGAGCCGCCCGTGCTCGTGGAGGGCGGTTGCCCCGTCGTTGACGATGTACGTCGTGGCCGTGAAGTGGCGAGTCGTCTCCATACCGTCGGCTCGGCGCGGGTCGGCTTGTATGATCCGGGACGAGATCGTCCTTCGGTTGGGACGGAACAAAGCGCCACGGGCCGACCTAGTCGATGACTGAAACCCGATGGAAACGCGAGAAACCGACGGTGCTTGTGTACTCCGCTCAGACGGCGATCTCGTCTTCCGCCTCCAACAGTTCGTGGTACCGGTTGCGGATGGTGACCTCGCTGATGTTGGCGACCTCGCTCACTTCGCTCTGAGTCACCTTCTCGTTGGTGAGCAGCGAGGCGGCGTAGACGGCGGCCGCGGCGAGCCCCACCGGCGACTTGCCCGAGTGGATCCCTTGTGACTTCGCCGTATCGAGCAGCTGGCGCGCACGACGCTCGGACTCGTCGGAAAGCCCGAGGTCGGAGGCGAACCGGGGGACGTAGCTCTCGGGATCGGCCGGCTGGATCTCCAGTTTGAGCTCGCGAACGACGTAGCGGTACGTCCGGGCGATCTCGTCCTTTTCGACCCGGGAGACGCCAGCGATCTCGTCGAGACTGCGCGGCGTTCCCGCCTGTCGGGCGGCCGCGTACAGCGACGCGGTCGCCACGCCCTCGATCGAGCGGCCGGGTAGGAGGTCCTCGTCGAGCGCGCGGCGGTAGATGACCGAGGCGGTCTCGCGGACGTTGTCCGGGAGGCCGAGCGCGCTCGCCATGCGGTCGATCTCGCCGAGCGCCTGCTTGAGGTTGCGCTCTTTCGAGTCGCGGGTGCGGAACCGCTCGTTCCAGGTGCGGAGCCGCTGCATCTTCTCCCGCTGGCGGCTCGACAACGACTTGCCGTAGGCGTCCTTGTCCTGCCAGCCGATGTTCGTCGAAAGCCCCTTGTCGTGCATCATGTTCGTGGTCGGGGCACCGACCCGGCTCTTCTGGTCCTTCTCCGCGGAGTCGAACGCGCGCCACTCCGGCCCGCGGTCGATCTCGTCTTCTTCGACGACGAGTCCACAGTCGGCACAGACCGTCTCACCGTGTTCCGTGTCCGTGGCGAGCTGGCCCCCGCACTCGGGACAGCGGAGCTCCTCGTCGGTCGCCGTTTCGGTTTCCGATTCGGTGCTGTCCTCGACGTGTTCCGCCGTATACGTTCGAACGTTATCGCTCATTGTGTTGTTTCTGAATGGAGGGAATCCGGGGGACCGACAGATAGGTCTCGGATCAGTTTCCTCACTACCGGGTAAGGACTGAAGATACTTAAATGTGTGCGACGGTATCGGATCCGAAAACGGCCGCTAAACCCGATCTTCACCGTGCGTATCGTTGATATCGCGGGCGAAACTGTATCGGAGTTATACGAACGTCGCTCTTGTGTAGCACATTGTTGATTTCAGAGAGTTGCTTTGATGGCGTGTTTGAGCGCTTTTCGTCCGGGTTTGCGGTAGAGTTCTCGTCTGAGT
>NZ_JBHSWW010000072.1:0-10003 GCF_042661865.1 Halorubrum tibetense | reverse complement strand
GATGCCGACCAAGCCGGTCTCGCGGACCGGCGCGAGGCGCTGGCGGCCGCGGCCGACGATCTCGATGCGGAGGTGGAGAAGTATGTGTGACCGCGCCGACGACCGCGACGTGGGAGCGTGGGGAGCCGTCCCCGGCGGGTGCCACACGGACCGACCACGGCGACCGATCCCGAAAACGGTCGGCTCGGTCCCGGGCCGACCGCCGTCCCCGTTCGGGGACAATACATAACTGAAATCTTATATCAGATTTCGCATTGGCGGTTTAGGGCGCTTTTGCACCGTTAGAGACTACTTTACGTAGTGTAAGTAATAATATGAGTTCGAAGGGTTTAACCCGGTCGGGCGTGGAGTAGAACGTACGATGACGACTGACACCGACCCACTGTTCGCCGAAGACCCGATCACGGGCGAAGAGATCGAGCTGCCGGCCGACGTCGAGGTCGGCGAGATCATCGATAGCCCGGTCACCGGGACCGAGCTCGAGGTTATCTCGCTGGACCCCGTCGTGCTGGAAGAGGCGCCCGAACTCGAGGAGGACTGGGGAGAGTAGATGGTGACGAGCCACGCGGTCGCGACACGCGAGTGGTCGACATGCACATAGGGATCCTCTACTCGCGCATCCGCCGCGACGAGAAGCTGCTGCTCACCGAGCTCCGTGACCGCGGTCACGAGGTCGAGAAGATCGACGTGCGCCGCGAACGGTTCGGTTTGGAGTCGACCACCGCGGCGGTCGACGACCTCGATCTGGTCGTCGATCGCTGTCTCTCGACGAGCCGCTCGCTGTACGCGACGCGGTTTCTCGACAGCTACGGTGTGCCGGTTGTGAACTCGCCGGAGACGGCCGACGTATGTGCCGATAAGGCGAAGAACTCCTTGGCGCTCGCGGAGGCCGGGATCCCCACGCCGGAGACGGAAGTGGCGTTCACGAAGGAGTCGGCGATGGAGGCGATCGAGTCGTTCGGCTACCCGTGCGTACTCAAACCGGTCGTGGGGTCGTGGGGCCGGCTGATGGCGAAGATCGACACGCGCAGCGCCGCCGAGGCGATCCTCGAACACAAGGAGACGCTGGGTCACTACGAGCACAAAGTGTTCTACATCCAGGAGTTCGTCGACAAGCCGGGACGCGATATCCGTGTGCTCGCGACCGACGGCGACCCCGTCGCCGCGATGACGCGCTCGTCGGACCACTGGCTCACGAACGCCGCGAAGGGCGGCGAGACGAAGTCGTTCGAGCTCGACGAAACCGCGCTCGACATCGTGGAACGGGCGTCGGCGGCGGTCGGCGACGGTCTCCTCGGCGTCGACCTGATGGAGGTCGGCGGCGCGGGGTCGAGCCGGTACACGGTCCACGAGATCAACCACACGGTGGAGTTCAAAGCGCTGAACGAGGCCAGCGAGGTCGACGTCCCGGCGAAAGTCGTCGACTGGCTGGAGACGAAGGCCGCGGCGGGAACCGACGACGCCGATTCGGACGAGGTCGTGGTATGACCGGTGAGGGAACCGCCGCCGACCCGGACTCACCCGTCGGCGAGGCCACCACCGAGACGTACACTGCCAGCGTTATCGGCGGAACGGGCTTCACGGGCGGCGAGCTGTTGCGGATCCTGGCGGGCCATCCGAGCTTCGAGGTCGTGCAGGCGACGTCGCGGTCGGCCGACAACATGACCGTCGGTCGCTCGCATCCGAACCTGCGCGGGCTCGATCTGCGCTTCTCAAGCCCCGAGGAGCTCGAACCGGTGGACGTGCTGTTCTCGGCGACGCCGCACGGCGTCTCGATGGAGCGGATCGACGAGTATGTCGAGACCGCCGACACCGTCGTCGACCTCTCCGCCGACTTCCGGCTCCCGGAGGCCGCGCTGTACGACGAGTGGTACGACGGCCACAGCGCGCCGGAGTACTTAGAACGCGCCGAGTACGCGCTCCCCGAGATCAACCGGGAGAACCTCCCGGGGGCCGATCTCATCGCCGGGGGCGGCTGTAACGCGACAGCGACGATCCTCGGGCTCAAGCCGCTCGTGGACGCCGGCGTCCTCGGCCCCGAGACGGGCGAGGTCGTCGTCGACGTGAAGGTCGGGTCCTCGGAGGGCGGCGCTGGCGGCGGTGCGGCCTCCTCACACCCCGAACGGTCGGGTGTCGTGCGGCCGTACGCGCCCACCGGCCACCGCCACGAGGCGGAGATCGAGGCGTATCTCGGCCTCTCCGTCTCCTTTACCGTTCACGCGGTGGATATGGTGCGGGGCGCGAGCGCGACGTGTCACGTCTTCCCCGAGGAGCCGGTCTCGAAGGGGGACCTGTGGGGGGCGTACCGCGGCGCGTACGCCGACGAGCCGTTCATGCGGATCGTGTCCGGCAGCGGCGGCGTGTACCGTTACCCCGAACCGAAGTCCGTCGCGGGGACGAACCACGGCGAGGTCGGTTTCGAGCTCGACCCCGGTAACCGCCGTGTCGTCGTCTTCTCGGCTATCGACAACATGACAAAGGGATCGGCCGGACAGGCGGTCCACGCGGCGAACGTCGCGCTCGGGCTGCCCGAGACCGCCGGGTTGGAGTTCGACGGATTACATCCCGTGGGGTCGCCATGAGCGGGGACACGAACGTCGACGCCGACCCCGATGAGCTCGTCGATAACGGCAGCGACACGGACGCCGGAGCCGTGACCGGGGACGAGCCTCCGGTCGTGGTCAAGATCGGCGGCGCGAAGGCGGTCGACCCCGCCGGGGCGGTCGGCGACGTCGCCCACCTCGCCGCCAACGGGCGTCGGGTCGTCGTCGTTCACGGCGGCTCGACCGTCGTCGACGAGACTATCGAGCGGCTCGGGATGGAGCCCGAGTACGTCGAGTCCGCCTCCGGTGTCACCGGTCGGTTCACCGACGCGGAGACGATGGAGGCGTTCACGATGGCGATGGCCGGCACGCTCAACACCGAGCTGACGGCGCTGTTCCGCGAGGCCGGCATCGACGCGGTCGGGCTGAGCGGCGTCGATGGCGGGCTCCTCTCGGGGCCTCGGAAGTCGGCTATCCGCGTGATCGAGGACGGAAAAAAGAAGATCCGGCGCGGCGAGCACTCCGGCCGGATCGAGTCGGTGAACGCCGACCTCCTCACGGGGTTGCTCGCCGACGGCTACACCCCCGTCGTGTCGCCCCCGATGGAGGGGACGGAGAGCGATGGCGGCGTCACACCCGTCAACACCGACGCGGACCGGGCAGCCGCCGCCGTCGCGAGCGCGCTGAACGCCGACCTCGTCCTGTTGACGGATGTCGCCGGCGTGTATGCGGACCCCGAGGACCCCGACACGCTGATCGAGGCGGCGACGACGCCCGACGAACTGGCGGCGGTCGAAGCCGCCGCGGAAGGGTTCATGGGCAAGAAGATAATGGCCGCGAAGGAAGCGCTGTCGGGAGGCTCCGGGCGTGTCGTCGTCGCGGACGCCAACGTCAACGACCCGATCGTCGCCGCGCTCGGCGGCGCTGGAACGACGATCGAGCGGTCGGCGCTCGGGGAGGCGGCGAACGAAAGCGACGCGACCGTCGAGACCGACGGAGGTGATCCCGCGTGAGCGGCTTCGTCTTCTCGGAGAAACCGATCGAGATCGCCAGCGGCGACGGCGTCACGGTCACCGACACGAACGGGACCGAGTACCTCGATTTCGGCGCGAGCTACGCGTGTACCCCCGTCGGACACTGCCACCCGGAAGTCGTCGACGCCGCGACGAGCCAGCTGGAGGATCTCATGTACGTCCAAGCGTCGTACCCACACGCGGCGCGGACAGCGCTGTACGAGCAGTTGTCCGAGGCCGGCCCCGTCGACGTCGACAACGTCTGGCTCTGTAACTCGGGGACCGAGGCCAACGAGGCCGCCCTGAAGTTCGCCCGGCACGCGACGGGTCGCGAGAAGATCGTCGCGACGAAACAGGGGTTCCACGGCCGGACGATGGGGGCGCTCGCGACCACTTGGAAGACGAAGTACAAGCAGGGGTTCGAACCGCTCGCCGGCGGGGTCGAGTTCGTCGACTACGGCGACATCGATGCCATGCGGGAGGCGATAGGCGAGGAGACCGCCGCGGTGATCATCGAACCGCTACAGGGCGAGGGCGGGATCAATCCCGTCTCCACGGAGTACCTGCAGGCGGTTCGCGTCGCGACGGCGACAAACGGGACGGCGATGATCCTCGACGAGATCCAGACCGGACTCGGCCGCACCGGGTCGCTGTGGGCGGCCGACAACCATCGCGTCGTGCCCGACATCCTGACGACCGCGAAGGGACTCGGCAGCGGGTTACCGATCGGCGCGACGCTGTGTCGCGACTGGATCGCCGAGAACTGCGGGAACCACGGCTCGACGTTCTCGGGCGGTCCCGTCGTCTCGGCGGCGGCAGGGGCGACGCTCGATGTCATCGAGCGCGAGGGGCTCCCCGAACACGCAGCCGAGGTCGGCGCGTACCTCCGCGAGGAGCTCGAGGAGCGCCTCGGCGACGACATCCGCGAGGTCCGTGGCGACGGCCTGATGATCGGAATCGAGGTGAAACGCGGCTCGAACCGCCTGCTTCGCGATCTGGCTATCGACCATCAGATCCTCGCGTTGCCCGCGGGCCGGACCGTGCTGCGTCTGCTCCCGCCGCTGACGATCGAGCGCGAGCACGCCGACGCGGTCGTCGGCGCCATCGAAGAGGTGGTGGAATGATGTCGACCGAGACGGAGCGCGAATCGGACGCGGTCGACACGGAGGATTCGGCGACCGCGTCGACCGCTGACGAGTCTGCGGCGGCGGGTACCGACGTCGTCGCCGGGGGAGGCTACCCCGCAGCGTGTGACACGCCGGCTCGAAAGCTGCTGTACGACATGGTCTCCATCCCGTCACCATCGGGTGAAGAGGAAGAGGCCGCGAAGCGGCTCGTCGACTTCTTCGAGGCCAACGGCCGGGAGGCGTGGATCGACGAGGTCGGCAACGTTCGCGCACCCGCGGACGACGCCGTTCTCCTCACCTCGCACGTCGACACGGTACCGGGAGACATCCCCGTCGAAGTCACGCCGGCCGCCGAGGACGACCCGATCGGCGAGCCCGGCGAGCCCGTGCTCTGGGGGCGGGGAACGGTCGACGCTACCGGCCCCCTCGTCGCGATGGCGGTCGCAGCGGTGCGGACGGGCGTCTCGTTCGTCGGCGTCGCCGGCGAGGAGACGAGCTCGCGTGGGGCGCGCTTCCTCGTCGAGGACCGCGACGCGCCCGAGACCGTCGTGAACGGCGAGCCGTCCGGCTGGGACGGGATCACGCTCGGCTACCGGGGGTTCCTCGCCGGGACGTACGTGAACACCAGCGAGTCCGGGCACAGTTCGCGGCCGGAGCCGAACGCCATCCAGCACGCGATCGACTGGTGGCACGACGTGGAGGAGACGTTCGATCCCGACGACCCGGACACGCCGGTGTTCGAGCAGGTGACGGCGAAACCCGTCGACATCGACGGCGGGCTCACTGACGACGGGCTGGCCGTCGAGGCGACGATGGACGTACAGCTGCGCGTCCCTCCGGACCGGACCGTCGACGAGATCCACGAGCTCGCCGAGGCGCAGCTGACGACCGGATCGGTCCACTGGAAGGAGCCGATCCCGCCGGTAATGGAGAGCCCGCGGACGGCGCTGGCGCGGGCGTTCCGCGTCGCGATCCGGAACGCCGGCGGTGACGTTCGGCTGATCCGCAAAACCGGAACCAGCGACATGAACCTCTTCGCAGCCGCCTGGGACTGTCCGATGGTGACGTACGGTCCCGGCGACTCCGACCTGGACCACGCGCCGGACGAGCGGCTGCCACTGTCCGACTTGGACCGCGCGACGACCGTTCTGAGCGACGTCTGCCGAGACCGACGGTAGGCGTCGCGGCTCCGCCGCGGCGCGCGTTTTCGACATCGAACGCTCACACGTAACCGTACACGACGACACATCCACCGACACCAATGCCACTCGCCACCGACGACTTCCTCGATATCGACGACGTGACGCCCGCCGAACTGGACGCGCTGCTCGACCGCGCTGCCGCGATGAAGGCCGGGGAGACGGCTCCCCGACTCACGGACGCGACGCTCGGGATGATCTTCGAGAAACCCTCGACGCGAACCCGCGTCTCCTTCGAGACGGGGATGACGCGGCTGGGCGGCCACGCGATGTTCCTCGGGCCGGACGACATCCAGCTCGGTCACGGGGAGCCCCTCCGGGACACCGCCCGGGTGCTCGGCCGCTACGTCGACGGCGTGATGGCCCGGCTGTTCGACCACGAGGACGTCGAGACGCTCGCCAGGAACGCCGACTGCCCCGTGATCAACGGGCTCACCGACGAGGCACACCCCTGTCAGACGCTCGCCGACCTCCTGACGATCCGGGAGACGGTCGGCGAGGACGCCACGGTCGCGTGGGTCGGCGACGGCAACAACGTCGGACAGTCGTTCGTCGTCGGCGCCGCGATGGCGGGGATCGAGGTGTCGGTGGCGACCCCCACGGACTACGGGATGGACCCGGACGTGTTCGAGCGGGCGACTGCCTTCGGCGCGGAGGTGGAGCCGACGACCGACCCCGCGGCCGCCATCGACGGCGCGGATATCGTGTACACGGACGTATGGATATCGATGGGACAGGAGGACGAGCGCGCGGAGAAGCTCGCCGCCTTCGACGGCTTCCAGGTGAACGCCGACCTGCTCGACGGCACCGACGCGAAGGTGATGCACTGCTTGCCCGCCCATCGCGGCGAGGAGATCACCGACGACGTCCTGGAGTCCGATCGGGCGCTCGTGTGGGACCAGGCGGAGAACCGGATGCACGCACAGAACGCGCTGCTCGTCGAGCTGCTCGGTGACGCGTAGCCGGCGACGGGGTCGTTCCGCTCGCGGCCGCGCGGACGCGGATGGCAGGCGTTCCGTCGGCCGTTCCGGAAGGGATCGAAACGCGGTACGACTGTCGATCGCGACGAGAGGCGACCGCGTCTGCCGTCCTTTTATACGGTTCCTCGTGAACGATCCTCCATGCCGATCCCGTTCATCGGATCGATCGTCGCGTTCGTCGTCGCTCTGCTCGTGGGTGGGCTCGCCATCTACCTCAGCGCTCGCTTCGTCGTCGACGTCAACGACTACAGTCACGCCGTGGTCACCGCGCTCCTCGGCGCGCTCGGCTGGGCGCTCACGTCGTGGGTCCCGCTCGTCGGCCCGGTCATCGCGCTGGTCGTGTGGGTCGGCGTTATCAACTGGCGGTACCCGGGTGGCTGGGTGAAGGCGGCCGTCATCGGCGGCGGCGCGTGGGTCGCCGCGCTCCTCGTGCTTCTCGTCGTCAACTCTATCTTCAGACTCGGTATCGGCGCGTTCGGCGTTCCAGGCGTTTAACTCTGGACGGCCACCGGCTCGACCGTGCGCTCGAACGCGTCGGTCGGGCGAGTGGTGTCTTTTATATCGGTTCGGTCGATGTGAAACTCATGGACGTCACGGCCCCCCGCGTGTCCGAGCGTCGCGTCCACATCGTACCGCTGGGACACGAACGCGACCGCATCGTCGAACCCCTCCGCCGTCACCGTGCCGACGTCGTCTACCTCCTCGCGGACGCCCCCGATCGCCCAGGCGAGCGTGGTGCCGTCGATTTCGACGTCGACTTCGACGACCCGGGGGCGACCCGGGTCGACCCGAACGCGCTGACCGACTACCAGCGTGACGCTTGGGAGACCCTCGACGAGTTCGCCGAGGTCCGGGCGCTCCCCGTCGAGCTCGCGGACGTGTACGACGTGTTGGGGGTGACGACGACGGTCGCCGCCCGACACGGGGCGGGCGACGGCTCCGGCAGCGGCCGGGGCGGTCACACGACCGTACACGACAGCGATCGGAACGGACACGGAGGGAACCGGACCGGACGCGACAGGCTGTTCGCGAACGTGTCGACCGGACCGCGGGTGGCCGCAGTCGGGGTCGCGATGGCGTGTATGATCGTCGGCGCGCGCCCGTACAGCGTCGAGCCGGAGACCCACCACCACGACGTGCGGGAGGAGCCGCTCACCGCGGGGGTCGAGCGGACCGTCGACCTTCCGTTGTACCCGATGGACGCGCCCACACACGACCAGGTCGCCGTCCTCGGCCGGCTGTACGAGCGATCGAACGAGGACCGAACGACGGACAAGTGGAACCTGATCGAGTGGGCGCGCGGTCGCGAGCTCGCGTTCCTCAAGGAGGCCGGCGAGAGCCGCACGGCGAAGTACCGGGCCCTAGAGACGCGAGTGCTCGACCCGCTCCGCGACCGGGGATACGTCGAGCTCGAACCGGTCGGGCGGTCGGACACGGTGCATCTGACGGGAATCGGCCGACGCGTTTTCTTCGCGTTCCAACACAAGCTCGACGAGTAAGCGCCGCTCGAGCTACGCTGAACGCTGGGAGCCGCCCGAATTACGCTGAACGAACGTCTTATTCGTTCGATACGGATTGTACGGTTTGTCCGGATTGTTTACGACTAAGGTAGAACCGGGAACCGTCCCTGTGTTCAGATGCGTGACGTCGGGAGGCGGCCGCCGCCCTCCATCGGCTCTCGATCGGCCCTCCATCAGCCCTCCGCCGGTCCCTCCGGACGCGACGGTCCCCGTTGACGCCCGTCGCGGTCGCTTCCGGCGTCACGAGACGGCACTCGCCGTCGAGGCGGTCGACCCGACGTGTTCGTCGAGATCGTTCATTCCACCACGTAGGTCAGGCGCGTTCACTCCTCGCTCGTCAGATCCACGTACGTCCGGCGGATCGTCACGGGCGTCACGTCGGCGACGTCCGCGGCGTCCTGTTGGGTGCACTCGGTGTCGTGTTTGCGAGCCGCGGTGTACAGACAGGCGGCGGCGACGCCGACCGGATTCCGACCGTTCGCGATCCCCTCCTCGACGGCGCGGTCGGCGAGCTCGCGTGCACGGCGCTCGACGGCCGAGGAGCAGCCGAGCTCGGAGGCGAACCGGGCGAGGTACTCGACGGGCGAGGTGGGCCCGATCGGAAGACCGAGCTCGCGGTTCATCGCGTCGAACGCCGCCCGGTGTTCGGCCTCGCTCGCTTTGGCCGCCGCACAGACCTCGTCGACCGTGCGGGCGATGTCGGCGGTCCGGCAGGCGACGTACACGCAGGCACATGCGAACCCCTCCAGCGAGCGACCGCGGAGGAGGCTCTCCGACTGGGCGGAGTCGAACAGCGTGCAGGCGGTGTCGCGGATGCTCGTCGGGAGCTCGAGCGCGCCGGTGAGTCGGCGGATCTCCGTGTAGGCGTACACCTTGTTGCGGTCGCGTTTCGTGGCTATCCGGGCGCGGTTGTGTTGGGTGCGCATGCGGGCGAGCCGTCGACGCTTGCGACCCTTGACACGGGTCGAGCGACCGATCTCCGTGGAGAGTCCGCGGTCGTGACGCGAGCGTGTCAGCGGCGCGCCGGTACGTTTCGGGTTCGTGTCGTCGTCCGCGAACGACCGCCACTCGGGGCCATGGTCGATGCGGTCGGCCTCGACGACAAGTCCGCACTCCGTACAGACCCGTTCCGCGCTCTCGACCCGGGTCCGACCGGAGCACTCGGGGCACTGGTCGACCGTATCGATCTGGGTGGCGTCGGTGGTCTCGGAGCGGTTCGAGCGGACGTGGGTCGGACGTGCCTGACTCATCACAACTGAACCTCGGTCCCGATGCCTTACTTAAACCCCGGTGGATCGGGGGGTGATCGGCCGGATCGCCGCGCTTGGACCGACCGGTTATCGGTCGGTGATCTGCCGTCGACCCCGACGGAGTACGGTGGTTTTATGACCAGGTGGGTGGCATCGGATGGCATGACGTTGTCGGATATCGCGGCCGGATTGGAGGTGACGACGGTCCAGCGTGACCGGGGGGTCGTCGTCGCGGACGACACGGAGACGCCGCTCGTCGACCGGCTCCGCGCACACGAGAACGCGCTGCCGTGTACGGCGGCAGCGACCGCGACGCTGGTGGACGCATACACCGCGGGGCGGAGTGTCGCCGACACCGCCGAAGAGGCGGG
>NZ_JBHSWW010000071.1:0-10103 GCF_042661865.1 Halorubrum tibetense | reverse complement strand
CAGCCGCGACTCGACGTGACTCTGGCGGAAGCGACGACCGGGGGCGGAACGGACGGTTCCAGTGTTGCTGGCGCGGACGCCACGGACGCTATCGCGGACGCCGCGGGCGCTGTCTCGGAGGCCGCGAACGCTATTGCGGACGCCGCGGACGGCGTCGACGTCGAGCCAACCGAGGAGGGGTTGCGCGTGGTCGGCGTCCGGCCCGAGGCGATCGGTGAAGTCGTCGACGCGCTCGCGGCCGCCGGGGTCGGCTTCGAGTCGCTGTCGTGGTCCGAACCCTCGCTGGAGGACGTGTATCTCGAACTCACCGGGAAGTCGTACTCGCCGCAAGGGGAAGCGTACTCGCTCCGAGGGAAGTCGTACTCCTCAGGAGGGGAGCCCGATGGTACGGGAAGGCGGTCCGACGGAGGTGCGAAATGACCCGCATCGGACGGATCGTGACGGAGGCGCGGGCAGCGACGCGGTCGTTCCTCCGTCGTCGGACGGCCGTGTTCTTCACGTTCTTCTTCCCCGTGATCCTCGTCGTTATCTTCGGGGCGCTGGTGCGGACGCAGCCGACCGGCGGGGGGCTCTTCGCCGAGCCCGCCGGCTACTACATCCCCGGCTACCTCGCGGTCGTGGTGCTGTTCACGCCGCT
The DNA here is from genome assembly GCF_042661865.1 of Halorubrum tibetense. Taxonomy (GTDB): domain Archaea; phylum Halobacteriota; class Halobacteria; order Halobacteriales; family Haloferacaceae; genus Halorubrum; species Halorubrum tibetense. The sequence continues at coordinate 9,466 of NZ_JBHSWW010000071.1, read as the reverse complement.
GTCGCGGGTCGGCTCCGAGATCGCCCGCCACCGCGACGGCGGGCGGTTCGAGAAGCTGGCGACGACGCCGCTGTCGCGCGCAGAGTGGCTCCTCGCGCACACGCTCGTCAACGTCGCCATCATCGGCGCGGCGAGCCTCCTGATACTGGGGCTCGTGGTCGCGGTGACCGACGCGGAGCCCGTCGTCTCGACGGCTCTTTTCGCCCTCCCGCTGTTCGTCGCCGTCGGCGTCGCGCTGTTCTGCGGGCTCGGGGCGCTCCTCGGCGCGCTCGCGGACTCCCAGGACGGGGTGATCGCCGCGAGCAACACGGTCGCGCTCCCCCTCCTCTTCCTCTCCGAGACGTTCGTCCCCCCCGAGCTGCTCCCCGGGTGGTTCCTCCCGGCGGTCGCGGCGTCACCGCTGACGTACTTCGCGCGGGGAACGCGGGCGATCCTCTACGAGCCGGCCCCGTGGCTCGGCGACCTAGCGGTCCTCACGCTCCTCGCGGCCGCGTTCCTCGTGCTCGGCGCGTACGCGGTACCCCGGACCGAGTGAGTGTGGGAGTGACACGGCCGTCGTCGGGACGGTTCGAGCGAGGACGGAACCCCGCGACGGAAAGCCGGTCATTTATCACTCCCGCCGCCGTCCTCGGGACAACGAGGGATCCCCGTGTCGACCGTCGAGTTCACGTGTTCGGGCTGCACACAGCGCATCGAGGTCAACGAGGAGATGCGCGAGACGATCCTCTCGGTCGGCTGTCCGGTTTGTACGACGCCCGCGACTGAGGACGATTTCGACGAATAGCAGTTCGACGCGGGTACCGCACCCCAGTACCTATTCCTCGCGATCGACGACGATCTCCCGGCCAGTCAGTCGGTCCGGGTCGAACCGATAGAGGTCGATGTCGAGGTCGGGTTTCCCGTCCGCCCAGATCTCGAAGAGGGGGCGACGGGTCTCGCCGTACTGCGTGATCGTCTCGGGCGTGAGCTCGTCGACGGGGATCCGATGGAGCGTCCCGACGCCGACGACGCTAGTGTACGTGTCGTCGCCCTCCTCGTACACTACGAGTCGGGCGGACGGCTCGGAGCCGAGGAACGCGCGCTTCTCGCTGTCGGGCGTCGACACGAGCCGGATGAACGCCCGGCGTGCGGTCTCGTCGTAGCCGTACGAGATCGGGATCGCGTACGGCGCGTCGTCGCGGGCGAGCGAGAGCACGCCGGTCTCGTGTCGCCCGAGGAACGCGTCGATCGCCGACGCGGACATCTCGACCTCGCGGTTCGTCGCCATACGATACAACTGTCCGTGCGGGGGTATAAACTACACGAGACTGGACGATCGTCGGGGAGTAATTGGCGGGCGTTCGACGCGAGCAGCGGCCGTTCGGACGCGCTCCCGAGTCGTCACCCGGGGATCCTCCCGGGGAACGGGAGGATCCCCGCGGAACAGGGTTATGTGGGTGCGCGGTGTATCGCCCTGATATGCCCTCCCGACGCGACGCGCGGCCGGCCAGTCGAGTCGCCGCCGCACCCCGTACTCGAACCGCCCTCCACGCGACCGAACTCCTGCTCGCCGGCGCGGTCCTCCTCGTCGCCGCCACGGCGTTCGAGTATCTACCCCGACCGTATCCCATGTGGCCGACCGTCGGTCCCCTCCCGATCACACCCGAGCTCGTGGTACCGACGCTGCTCGGGGTCGCGGCGGCCCTCGTACCGGTCGTCGACGGGGTCGACATCGGCTCCGTCGCCATCGCCGCGCTCGGTGCCGTGACGGTTGGTCTCGGTGTCGTGAGCTTCTCGATCGTTTACGCCAGCACCGGCGGCGTGTTCTTCCTCGGACTGTTCACTCTCGCGTCCGGGATCGCGCTCGCCGTCGCCGTTGTCTGTCGACGGCTCGTCCGAACGGGGGTCGTTCGGACAGTCGTCGGGAGGGCGGTCGGTCGGATCGAGGGGTAGCCACGGGGAGACAGGTCACTCGACGGTCGTCATCGCGGTGAGGTCCGCGTCGACGACGGGCGCACCGCAGACGACACAGCCCGCGTCGAGGAGGCTCTCCCGCATCGCGTCGTCCACCTCGAACGAGTGACGACACTCCGGGCAGACGAAGGTGTGTGTCGATTCGGGCGTCATAGAAACGAGTACGACAGGCATCCACATGAAACGATCATCGAGTTCCCACGCTCCCGGAATCCGGGCCGCCGCTGAACCGACGGCGGAGTGGGAAACTCAATCGATCACGGTGTTGAACACCTTCCGCTGGACCGCCGCGAGGTGCTCCGCGAACGTCGACCGGTCGATCCCGAGCGACTCGGCCACCTCGCCCGCGTTCGCGCCCTTCGGGTGATCGAAGTAGCCGGCGTCGTAGGCGGCGGTAAGCACCTCGCGTTGTCGCTCCGTCAGCTCGCTTCGGTCGAAGGTGACCAGATCGCTCTCCTCCGGCGTCGACGACGACTGAAGCAGGCGCAAGACTTGGAGGTCCGTACACGTCTCTTGGAGCGCCTCGAGCACCGCGCGTAACGTCGCCAGATCGCTGGCGTGAAACGTCACGAGCAGTCGGCCGTCTCGGATAACCGTTTCCGTGGCGGGCACGCCGTAGCGATCGAGCACCGCGAACGGGGACGCGTCCGAACACGCCGTCTCGAACCGATAGGCGGCCTTTTCGCCGTAATCGAACACCGTCTCGACACCGTCGGGAACGTCGAGGTCGGCGTCGGCGAGGAACTCGATCACGACCCGATCCTCGTCGGCTTCGGGGTCGTCCGTTCCGAGGTCGTCCGCTCCGGCTTCGAACGCTGCACTGTCGTCGGCGACGGGGTCGCCGTCGGTGTCGCGAACCCGCTGGACTTCGAGTCGGCTCCGAGCGACGTTGTACACCGGCGTCGATCCGTCGACGACCCCGTCGAACGGGGACGAGGCGGACGTCGGTAGCGAGATCTCCGCACGGATGCCGGCTCCCATCGTCCGTCCGTTCCCGTCATCGGACAAAACGTTGACGGCACGGGAAGGCGAGCGCTCGCCACCAACGACGACCCGCCTCGGCACGTATAAACCACCCCGCATATGCTGGGTGGGGGTTCGGGTGGATACGGCGCCATCGTACAGGTATGAAGCGAAACCCGTCCCAAGTTAGCGGACCGATGACGACGACCCTGACGGACGCAGACGAGAGCCTTGGCGACGCGTTCGACGCCCTCGCGGACCCCGACTGTCGGGCCATTCTCTCCGTCGCCGACGAGCCGATGACCACGAGCGAGCTCGCTGAAGCCTGCGATATCGCCCTCTCGACTGCCTACCGAAAGGTCGAACGCCTGAACGCGACCCCGCTTCTCACCGAGGGGATCCGGTTCGATCCGGACGGTGACCACGCCTCCGAGTACGTCCGCGGCGTCACGGACGTGGCTGTCGAGCTCGCGGACGACGGCGTCAGCCTGACGATGGAGTCCGACGACGGCGTCGGCCACGGCGCGAACCCGTTCACCGCAGAAGTGTCTGCCGATTAATATTTCTATCACGGCGGGTCGGCGAGACCGGTAGACTGAGGGACGACGCGGTCGCCACGTAGTCGGTTTCGGTTCTGATAACGTTGAGAGAACCCTTATATGGGCTCTAGTGAAACTCGGCAGGTATGCTCCGCGCTCCCGACGCCGAGAGCCTCCTGGATCTCACACGGGAGAAGCTCGTCGTGCTCGACGAGGCGGGGAAGTACACGTATCTCAACGCCGCGACCCGCGACGTCCTCGGGTTCGATCCGGAGACGCTCTTCGGGACGGACGCCTTCGACCTCGTACACCCGGAAGACGAGGCGCGGATCCGGGCGGCGTTCAGGGAGCTCGTCGACGGGGACGGAGACGGCACGGAGACGCTCGAGTACCGCTACGGGACCGCCGGAGGCGACTGGCTCTGGCTCCGAAGCCGGATCTACGCACCCTCGGAGACCGATATCGACGGCTACGTCGTGAGCTCCCGGGACGTCACCGAGGAGGTGGAGTCGATCCGTCGACTCGAAACGATCGTCTCCACGTCGACGGACGTGTTGTGGATGTTCGACGCCGACTGGTCCGAGCTCCTCTTCGTCAGCGACACCGTCGATGAGGTGTTCGGGCTCTCGCGGGCGAGGCTACAGCAGGAACCGCGGGCGTTCCTCGATCGGGTGTACCCGGCGGACCGAGCACACGTGGTGCGAAAGATGCGACAGCTCTCCGACGGCCACTCGACGACCCTCGAATACCGAGTCGAGCCGGACGAGGGGGAGGTCCGCTGGGTCCGTGTTCCGGGCGAGCCGGTACGGGAGGACGGCGAGGTCGTCGCGGTCGCCGGCTTCGCCCGCGATATCACCGACGAGTACCGACACAAACGCCAGCTCGAAGTGATGGACAACCTCCTGCGACACACGATCCGCAACGACATGAACGTCGTTATCGGCACGGCGGAACGGATCCTGGAGGCGACCGAGACTGCGGAGCCGATCGGGACTGCGAAAGCGAACGAAGCCGGGAAGAACGGAACCGAGAGGAACGGAACCGAGAGGAACGGAACCGAGAGGAACGGAACCAGTGGAGACGGACCCGCCGTCAGCGACGCGGTGGACGTGGAGGCCGCGGCGAGGACTGTCCGTCGAGTCGCGGACGACCTCCTCGACACCGCCGAGAAACAGCGCGACGTGATCGAGTTGCTGAGCCGCGGCGGGTCACCACAGTCGATCGACGTCGAACCGATCGTCCGCGAACTCGTCGGCGAGATGCGGACGGAGCGACCCGCGGGCGAGTTCTCCGTCTCCTGCCCGTCGGACGTCACGGCGTTCGCCCTCCCGGAGCTCGAGTACGCGGTTGCGGAGCTGATCCGGAACGCGGTCGAACATGCGGACACGACGCCGGTCGTCGAAGTGGACGTCACTCGCACCGACGGCGAGGTCCGAATCACGATACGGGACAACTGTCCGCCGATCCCCATCGAGGAACGACACATCATGGCCGACCGATGGAAGATGGACGACCTCCGACACACGGTCGGCATGGGACTATGGCTCGCGTATTGGGTGGCCGAACGGTCCGACGGCAGCCTCGCGTTCGACACCGTCGATGACGGCAACGTCGTCACGATCCACGTTCCGCGTGAGGAATATCCCGAGGAGAACGACCCTCCCGGACTGGCGAGCGACAGGGAAACGGATCCCCCCAGCGGTAACTAGCGGTCTGCCGGAGCGGCTAGCGGCCGGTAAACTGGCCGGCGATCGGTCGAAATGGTCCCCGGTCGGTCGAAGTTGCCGACGGTCGGGAGGCGGCCAGATCCCCTATTCGTCCAGTTCTCGCCGACGAGACCGATCGATCGTTCGTTAGGATTCCCGAGTTGCGGGGACTTTCAGGGCTATTAAATCGCTGCTCGGAGTAGATGGGGGACGATGGGTACGCTCAACGAACTGTTCGACCCGGATCGGGTCGCGGTCGTCGGCGCGACGACTCGCGAGGGCGCGGTCGGCCGTGCCGTCACGTCGAACCTGCTGGCGGACTTCGACGGCGAGACGGTGCCTGTCAACCCGAACTACGACGAGGTGCTCGGGGTACCGTGCGTCGACGCGGTCGGCGACGCGGACGCCGACGTGGCGGTCATCGTCGTCCCGCCCTCGATCGTGCTGAACGCGATCGAGGCGTGTGGGGAGGCGGGCGTCCGCAACGTCGTCGTGATCACCGCGGGGTTCGGCGAGACGGGCGAGGACGGCGCGGCACGCGAGCGCCGGCTCGCCGAGATAGCCGACGAGTACGAGCTGAACCTCGTCGGCCCCAACAGCCTGGGTATCATGTCGACACCCTCGGGAATGAACGCCACGTTCGGCCCGGAGAACGCGCTTCCCGGCGGGCTCTCGTTTATGAGCCAGTCGGGGGCGTTCGTCACGGCGGTGCTCGACTGGGCCAACGACAACGGCGTCGGCTTCAAGGACGTCGTCTCGCTCGGCAACAAGGCGGTCCTCGACGAGACCGACTTCGTCGACCACTGGGGTGACGACGCGGAGACGGACGTCATCATCGGCTACCTCGAGGGGATCGAGAACGGGCGAGAGTTCATCGAGACCGCCCGAGAGACGTCACAGGACACCCCGATAGTCGCCGTGAAGTCCGGGCGCACGAGCGCGGGCGCACAGGCCGCCTCCTCACACACCGGTACGCTCGCCGGCTCCGAGAAGGCGTACGAGGCGGGGCTCGACCAGGCCGGCGTCATCCGCGCGGAGTCGGTCGACGAGCTGTTCGACGCCGCCGGCATCCTCGGTAGCCAGCCGCTGCCCGACACCGACAGCGTCGCGATCGTCACGAACGCCGGCGGCCCGGGCGTCATGGCGACCGACGCGGTCGGTGACGCCGGGCTCGACCTGGCGTCGTTCACCGGCGAGACGACCGAGTCGCTCCGGGAATCGATGCCCGAGGAGGCGAACATCCACAACCCGGTCGACGTCATCGGGGACGCGGACATCGACCGGTTCCGCGAGGCGCTAGAGATCGTCCTCGCCGACGAGAACGTCGGCGCGGCGCTGGTGTTGGCCGCCCCCACCGCAACCATCGACTTCGACGACCTCGGCGAGGCGATCCGCGAGACGACCGCGACCACGGACGCGCCGGTCGCCGCCTGTCTGATGGGTGGCGACCGGACGCGGGAGCCGAAACAGAAGCTCCAGCGGGAGGGGATCCCCTGTTACTTCGACCCCGCCCGCGGGATCGACAGCCTCGCGACGCTGGCGGAGTACCGCGATATCAAAGCGCGCGAGTACGCAGAGCCGATGTCGTTCGACGTCGACCGTGACCGCGCAGCCGAGATCCTCGCGTCGGTCCGCGACCGCGACGACAACCGTCTCGGCGTCGAGGCGATGGCGCTGCTCGACGCCTACGGCATCCCGACGCCCGACGGCGAGATCGTCGACTCGCCGACGGCGGCCGCCGAGGTCGCCGCGGGGATCGACGGCGATGTCGTGATGAAGATCGTCTCGCCGGACATCCTCCACAAATCGGACATCGGCGGCGTCGCCGTCGGCGTCGCGGACGCGGACGTCGCCGACACCTACGAGGACCTGATAACGCGTGCGCGGAACTACCAGCCGGACGCGACGATCCTCGGCGTTCAAGTCCAGGAAATGGTCGACCTCGACAATGGTGTCGAGACGATCGTCGGCATGAACCGGGACCCACAGTTCGGACCCCTACTCATGTTCGGGCTCGGCGGGATCTTCGTGGAGGTGATGGAGGACACCACGTTCCGCGTCGCGCCCGTCTCCGAGCCCGAGGCGAGGGAGATGACCGAGGAGATCCAGTCGGCACCGCTGTTGCGGGGCGCACGCGGCCGCGACCCGGTGGACGTCGACGCCGTCATCGAGACGATCGGTCGGCTCTCCCAGCTGGTCACCGACTTCCCCGCCATCCTGGAGCTCGACATCAACCCGCTCGTTGCACTGCCCGACGCCGACGGGGCGAACGCCGCCGCCGTCGACGTCCGACTCACCGTCGACCCCGAGCAACTCGACCAATGACAGACACCACCACCACACTCGTCACCGCAACCGGAGAAGGAGCAGGAAAGACCGCGATCACGCTCGCGCTGGCGCGGCTCGCCGCCGACCGCGGCGGCAGCGTCGGCTACATGAAACCGAAGGGCACGCGTCTACAGTCGAACGTCGGCAAGACGCTCGACCAGGACCCGATGCTCGCCCGCGAGACGCTCGGCCTCGACGCCGAGATGCACCAGATGGAGCCCGTCGTCTACTCCCCGACGTTCATCGAGGGAGCCATCCGCGGCACCGAGGACGTCGAGGCGCTCCACGACCGAGTGCGCGAGGAGTTCGCGGAGCTCGCCGCCGACCGCGACCACATGTTCGTCGAAGGCGGCGGCAACTGGACCACCGGCGGCGTCGTCGACCTCACGGACGTCGACGTGGCGGAGCTGCTCGACGCGCGCGTCGTGCTCGTAGCCGACTACAAGACGGCGGGTGACCTCGACGACGTGCTCGCGGCCGCCGACGCGTTCGGCGACCGCCTCGCTGGCGTCGTGTTCAACAAGGTGTCGGACGCCGCGTTCGACTCGCTCGACCAGGACGGGATCCCGTTCCTCGAATCCCGCGGGATCACCGTGTTCGGGGCGCTCCCGCACGAGAAAGAGCTCGCGGGCGTCACCGTCGGCGACCTCGCCGACGAGCTCGGTGCCGATCTCCTGACCGACGCGCCGACCGACGCGTTCGTCGAGCGGTTCCTCGTCGGCGCGATGGGCGGCGACGAGGCGCTCAGGCACTTCCGGCGCGCCCGCGACGCCGTCGTGATCACCGGCGGCGACCGCGCGGACGTCCAAACGGCCGCGCTCGAAGCGTCGGGCGTGAAGTGTCTCGTCCTGACGGGTGGACACCGTCCGTCCGGCGCGGTACTGGGGAAAGCAGCCGACGCGGGGAAGGCCGTCCTCGCCGTGAACACGGACACCGTCACGGCGCTCGACCGGATCGAGGAGATAATCAGCGGCGGACGGACCCGTGACGCCCGCACCGTCGACCGGATGACCGAGCTGCTCGAAGGCCACGCGGACGTCGACGCGCTGATCTGACCGGTCGCGTCGACGCCGCCATCCGAGCGCGATCGGGAAGCGTCTGACATACTGTTTTCAGGGAGGACGACGAACGAGGAGTATGACCAGTCTCTCGGAGACGTACGGTGGGACGGGACGCTCCGAGGTCGATCCACGCAGGCTGTCGCTTGGCGCGGGGCTGTTCGTCGGCGGGACGCTGTTGCTCGTCGCGGGGATCCTCGTGGCGGCGGAAGTGCTCGTGCCGAGCGGGTACACCTCCGGGGCGGCACGTCGGCTCGGCGGGATACTCGGTGGCCTCGGCGTCCCGGCCCTCCTGCTCGGCGTGATGACCGTGTTGCCAGCCGACCGGCGCACCCGGGCCGCGGCGGTCGTCGGGGCGGCGATCATGGCGCTCGGCGTGGCGGTGTTCTCGCAAGCGTACCCGCACCACTGGGTGAACGGACCGAGCCCGGAACTCGTCGACCTCACGCTTCCGACCGCGGGGATCTACTTCCTCGGGGCCGCGACGACGATGTGGTGTGTGTTCGTCGGCGTCGCCAACTTCAAAACGCGGAACGACCCCGGCGGAACGGTGACGATGGAGGTCACACACAAAGGCGAGACGAAGATCATCGAGGTCGAACGCGATCAGCTCGGGAGCCGCGGCGGGATCGGGCTCCTCGGCGGCACGCCCGACGGCGACGTCGAAACGCAGACCAATCGGCCCGACGAGCCCCCAGCGGGTCGGAACGGCGGATCCGGAGGCGGCGACACTCGCACATCCAGTACGGTGGACGCGGAAGTCGATTCGGACCGTTCGGCGTCGCTCGGTCTCGGTGGGACCGAGACGAGCACCTCGTCCGCACCCGACGGCCCGTCGCCTGGCGTCAGCGACGGCGGTGACACGGCGACCGCGACGGTGACGTCGCCGCTAGACGAGCCCGGATCGGAGGGGTCGGCG
>NZ_JBHSWW010000070.1:0-10589 GCF_042661865.1 Halorubrum tibetense | reverse complement strand
CGGCGACGCGGTTACGCCGGCCGAGGTCGCCGCGACGCTCCAGGCGCTCGCCTCCGGCGCGATGCTCCGCTGGGCGACCACGAACGACCACGACTGGATCCCGTCGGTCCAGCGCGGGATACACCGGTACCTAGAGACGACCCTTCCGGCCGTCGATCCGGACGCCTGACTGGCGACGACCTACCGTTCCGTGACGCCGTCGGCGTCCATCTCGCTCACTTCGGCTTCGAGCCACTCGCGCAGCCACCGCACGCGTTTGATCCGCTGGTGGGCGATGCTCTCGGCGGTGTCGGAGACGATCCGGTCGGTGTGGTCGCGGCCGCGATCGAGCACCCGGTCGATCATCTTCGCCGCGTCCATGTGTGTCCGAGATTCGTACCCCATCCGCAACAGCATCAACACGGCCCCGTTCGCGCCGACCTTGTCGAGCACGTCCGCTTCGATAAGACACCGGCTCTCCAAGGGAACGTCGGCGAGGTCGCCGGTGTAGGAGTGGTCGACCACCGAGCCACACACCTCGTCGATGAACGACTCGGGGTAGTTCCCCCGGCTCTGGAGGTACTCGCGGGCGACCCGCGCGCCCGCCTCGGCGTGGACGTCTTGGTCCGCCTCCAGTTTGGCGACGTCGTGGAACAGCGCGGCCACGCGGACGACGTCGACGTCGGCACCCTCCGCCTCGGCGATCTCCTCGGCGAGGTCGACGACGTTGAGGATGTGGTTGAACCGGTACTCCGCGGAGTGCCACGGGTACCACCGCATCCGACCGCCGTCCTCCTCGCTCTCGACGCTGGCCGCGAGGTAGTCCCGAACGAACCGCTTCATCTCCTCGAAATCCTCGTCGCTCACCTCCGTCTCCTTAATTTCGACGCCCACGGGGACCACCTCGGGCGAAAAACTCGTGATTCATTACCGTAACCGACGGGCGTTTCGTTCTTAGTCGTTACGACGCCCTTTCGCCCCTCCGTCTCCGTCCCTCTCGGCCCTCCGTCTCCGTCCCTCTCGGCCCTCCGTCTCCGTCCCTCTCGGCCCTCCGTCCCTGTCGTCGACGTGGATCATATAAGTCCGCGCGGCAGCTCCCGGATCGTATGACCGAACAGCTGTATCTCGCGGACGACTCCGTTCGCCGGTTCAAAGCGACCGTCGAACGCGCGCTCGACGACCGGGTCGTTCTCGACCGGACGCATTTCTACCCGACCGGCGGGGGTCAGCCGCACGACACGGGCATCCTCTACGTCGCCGACGATCCCGACCGCCGCTGGCGTGTCGTCGACGTGGAAAAGAGCGATACGATCTACCACACGCTCACGCCTGACGAGGACGGCGCGGTCGACGGGGACGACTCCGGATGGACTCCTCCCGAGGGGACCCGCGTCGTCGGCGAGATCGATCCCGACCGCCGGGACGCACACGCCCGGTATCACACCGCCCAACACCTGTTGTCGGCGCTGTTGCTCCGGGAGTTCGACGCCCCCACGACCGGCAACCAGCTGTACGCCGATCACGCCCACCTCGACGCGGCGTACGACCGGTTCGACGACGCCGACCTCGACCGGATCGAGACGCGGCTCAACGAGCTCGTCGCGGCCGACTACCCGGTCGAGCGGTACACGATGGACCGGACGACCGCGGAGGCGACGCTCGATACGGACCGGACCCGGATCGACCTCTTGCCCGACTCGATCACCGAGCTACGGATCGTCGAGATCGGCGGCGACGAACCGCACGGCGACGGTGATGCGTACGGGGACGACGAGCCGTACGGGGACGACGAGCCGTACGACCGCACCGCCTGTGCGGGAACGCACGTGCGGTCGACGGGTGAGATCGGGGAGCTCGTCGTGACCGGGCGCGAGACGAAGGGGAGCGACGAGGAACGGGTCCGGTTCGCGCTGGCCGCACACGCCTGAGGCTCGCTCGGGATCCCGTCGCTTATATATCGGCCGTTGCTGGTTCGGACATGAAGTTCTGCGACGAGTGTGGATCGATGATGAAGTCCGGCGAGGGTGAGGACCACTGGGTGTGCGGTTCCTGTGGCTACGAGACCGGCCGCGACGAGTCGGCGTCGGAGGACGCGTGGATCACGGAGTCACAGGAGGAGTCGGAGGTCATCGACGTCAGCGACGCCGAAGACAAGGGGCTCCCGACGACCACGGCACACTGTCCCGAATGCGGCAACGACCAGGCGTACTGGTACATGCAACAGATCCGTTCGGCAGACGAGTCGGAGACCCGCTTTTTCGTCTGTACCGACTGCGAACACAAGTGGCGCGAGGACGACCACTAACGGGTCCCGGCAGCGGTCGACCCACAGTCGTCCGTCGTCTCTCGGAGACCGTCCTCTTTCTCCCTCCACCCGTCCACAGCCTACCACCGCCCCGGTCGTTTATACACTCCCTCCCGAAACGGCGCGTATGGATCCACCGGTCGTCTCCGCCGATCGGTTCGAAGGGTGGCGGCGCGTCGAACGAACCACGGAACGGCCGTTCGCCGCGGGTCCCGTCTCGGTGACGGCGGAGACCGTGCGCTACGAGCGAACCGACCTCGACGACCCCCGGCCGTTCTGTTTCGCGAGTCGACTCCGGATCCGACCGGGCGGGGACCCGAACCCGGCGCTCACCCGTCTGGTCGAGAACCGCGCGAAGGCGGGGTTCCGCGAGCGCCTCGCCGACCGCGACATCGAGGACGTTACACTCCAGGAGGAACGGACGCTCGCCGTCGACGACCCGTCCGCCAGCGAAGCGACGCTCGTCACGTTCCGGGGGCGATGTTCCGCCGAAGCCGGTGGGTCCGTCCCCGTCGAGGCGCTCCTCGCGGTGTGGGTCGCCGACGAGTATCTGCTCGCCGGCGGTGCCTATCGGATCGACGGTCAGGGCGGAGTCGACGCCGACGCCGCCCGTCGGGAGCTGCTCGGCCTCGTTCGCGGCGTCCGACCAGAGTGATCGCTAGAGTGCCAGACTACCGGACTGCGACGACCTCCGCGACCTCCGTGACCGCCACGACTGCCGGACCGCCACGACCGCCGGACTCCCGCGGCTACCTCAACACGGGACGGTCCCCGCGGCCGACCCGACTGGCGGGCGGTCCTCGCGGTACGCCGAGTCGTCCACGACGCCGTCGAACATCGGGAGCCGGAGTTCGTAGGTGTACAACAGGTCGAACGCCGCGAACGGGTTCACACCCGTCGCGAGCAGCCCCGGCGCGTCGAACCGGACCCCCGCCGCGAGCGTCACGATCGGCTCGTGATCCATCGTCCCGGCGAGCTCGATGCCGAACTCGTCGCCCGCGGCCGGATCAGTCAGGACCGAGAGGTGCACTGCCGCCTCGATGGTCGCCGACCCGTTCCCGATCGAGAGCGGGTAGCCGTCGCCGACGAAACACCTCGTCAACGGGGCGTCCCGATCGGCCGAGTCGTCGGCGTCGTGGACCTCACTGGCGACGTCCCCTGCGTTTCCCCCAGCGATCTCCGTGTTCCCACCGGCTATCTCTCCGCCGGCTACCCCCGCGGCCGGCGTCGTCAAAAGTAGCATCGCGAGCGCGACGGACACAACGCGGACCACGAGAGCGGCGGATTCGACACGCCGCGAACGACCGGTACCCGACGCTCCGCGTGCCATCGACGCTCCGCGTGCGGTCGCCGCCCCGCCCGTGTCCGATCCTCGGTTCGCCATCGGTCGTGGCTACGTCCTCTCCGATATAAACGCCGTCCTCCCGACTATTCCTCCTGATACTCGGGACCGGTGAGCGGCGACTCGTCGTCGACGAGATCGGGGTCGACCGCCACGCCCCCCTCCAACAGTCCGCCGACGAGGAGCTCGGCGGAGGCGAGGTTCGTCGCGACCGGCACGTCCTTCACGTCACACACTCGCAAAAGCGCGGAGATGTCCGGCTCGTGCGGCTGTGCGGTGAGCGGGTCACGGAGGAACACGAGCCCGTCGATCCGGCCGTCCGCCACCATCGCGCCGATCTGGAGGTCGCCGCCGAGCGGGCCTGACGCCTGTCGGTTCACGTCCAGCCCGGTCTCGTTGGCGATTCGTGTCCCGGTCGTCCCGGTGGTTATCAGCTCGTGGTCGCCGAGGGTGTCGACGTGAGCGGTCACGAACGCGACCATCTCGTCTTTCAGCTCGTCGTGAGCGATGAGCGCGATGCGCATGGCGCGATGTCGCCCCGACGGCTGTTAAACGCTCGCGTCGATGCGACGGTCGCCACTCCGTCGAGAACGAACCGCCACGCAGTACGGGAGAACGGCCTACTTGAACCGGAACGTCTCCAGGTTCTTCGGCGCGAACGTCCGCATGTTGTAATCGTGGTACAGCGCCGATGAGAGGTCCTGTACGGAGCGCTCGTCGCCGTGGACACAGAGCACCTTCTCCGGACGTGGGTTCATCGTCTTCACGAAGTTCTCCAAGCCCTGCCTGTCGGCGTGGCCGGAGAAGCCGTCGACGACCTCCGTCCCCATCTCCAGGGTGAGGGTGTCGCCGCGACCGCCGCCGCCCCAGCCGTCGACCGGGATCTCGTCCCAGCCGTTCTGGATCCGGCGACCGAGCGTCCCCTGTGCCTGGTATCCGACGAACACCAGGTTCGAGTCCGGGTCCGGACCGATGTGACGGAGCCAAGACATGATCGGTCCGCCCTCGATCATCCCGGAGGTAGAGATGACGATACACTGGTCGCCGTCGGCGACCTCCTGACGTTCGTCCTCGCCGGCGTCGATGTGGTTGAACTGCTCGGCGAGGAACGGGTTCTCGTCGTCGTGGAAGATCCGATCTCGGAGGTCGTCCCGGAGGTACTCCGGGTACGTCGTGTGGATCGCCGTTGCCTCCCAGATCATCCCGTCGAGGTGGACCGGCATCGTCGGGATATCGCCCTCGCGCATCGCCTCCTCCAGGACCAGCATGATCTCCTGTGACCGGCCGACCGCGAACGCCGGAATGAGCACCTTTCCGCCCTGCTCGTACGTCTCGTTGATGACGCGTTTGAGCGCCTCCTCGGAGTCCTCCTGGTCAGTCTGGTAGTCGTCGCGACCGCCGTACGTCGACTCCAAGACGAGCGTCTCGACGCGGGGGAAGTCGTTGACTGCGCCGTTGAACAGGCGGGTGTCCTCGTAGTGGATGTCGCCCGAGAAGGCGACGTTGTACAGCCCGTCGCCGATGTGGAAGTGGGTGACGGCACTCCCGAGGATGTGGCCCGCGTTGTGGAAGGTGAGCTTCACGTCCGGCGCGACGTCGGTGACGTCGCCGTACTCCAGCGGGATGGTGTGTTTGATCGCCTCCCGTACCTGTGCGGACTCGTACGGCGGGGTGCGTCCCTCCTTCGCCGCCACGTCGAGGTAGTCCAACGTGAGCAGCCCCATCAGGTCACGAGTCGGCTCGGTCGTGTAGATCGGGCCATCGTAGCCGTATTTAAACAGCAACGGCAACAGCGCGGAGTGGTCGAGGTGGGCGTGAGTCAATACGACGGCGTCGATGTTCTGTGCGCCGGCACCCAGCGCCTCCGGCACCTGGAGGTACGGAACCTCTCCTTCGGCACCGGGTTTGTCGCCACAGTCGATGAGGATGCGTGTCTCGGGCGTGTTGAGAATGAACGCGGCCCGGCCGACCTCGCGACAGCAGCCGAGCGTCGTGATCCGGACCCACTCGTCGTCGGACATCTCCTCGCGGTGGATCTGTCTCCCGACCCGTTCGAGGACGTCGCGACGCTCCTCGCGCTCGTTCTTCAAGAAGCTCCGCACGTTCGAGACGGTGGAGGACTCGATCGGCGGCGTCCGGACGACCTCGGGCGTCCACCCGACCTCCTTCGTGATCTCACGGAGCGTGGAGCCGCGCCGGCCGATCACCATTCCAGGTTTCTCGGCCTCGATCACGACTTCTCCGGTATCCTCGTGAAAGTCCAGCGACGTGACGCCGGCGTCCTCGGGGATGACCTCACGGACCGTCGACTCCGCCTGATCGGGTGGTGAGAGGGCGCTCGGGTCGGGGCGGACCGTGATCCGTTTTCGGAGTTTGGAGGCGAGCCGCCGGATCAGTTCGCCGTCACCGGCGAACCGCTTCGGGTCGCGAGTGTACACGACCAGCTCCGGCCCCTCGTATTTCACGTCCGTGACGCTCACGTCGTCCGGAACTTCCTGTTCTATCGTTGACTTCAGATTCTCGAGTTGCGTATCGACTTGGCTCATAGCTCACTGCGGGCCGTCGGGTTCGCCACCGCCGCCGGGTCGTTTCGTCGGTCGACGACACACGAGGCGTCGTCGATCGCTCGACCGTGGTAGCGGTAGACATAGTGGAAGCACTGTCCGTAGCGTACCGTGCGGGAACAGCCAGCGAAAACCCGCTTGTGAGCAACTACATTCCCTTCGTTATAAAAGCCTTCGCAAACGGAGGGATGTCACGCCGTCACTCGTCTCCCTCCCGACAGTGTTCCGCAACACCGATACCGGCCGGCGTTCCCACGGATCCCATGCGCGTGACGACCGAGAGCGTCCGAGACGAGTACGACTGGATCCGCGATCGTGCCCCCGTCGTCGTCCCGATCCTCAACGACACCCGCGACCGATTGGGCGAGCTGTTCGATACCGACGTCGACCGGATCGACGCCGACACGTACCGCCGTGAGGTCGACACCGTCTTCGCCGACGGCGAGGTCGCCGTCAACGTTGCCGGGTACAGCGCCATCCTCCGCGAGCTGGATGTCGAGGGCGACTACCCTGGGTTCGTCGTCGACGAGGTGCTGGGCCGGGAGCTCGCCGCCACGATCGCCGGTGGTCGACCGCTCTCGCTGTTAGCGCAGGCGACGTTCCACTTCGCCGACGTCCACGTCGACGAGGACGCGACCGCGTCGGGCGCGGGGAACGCCGGGGTCGACGACCTCGACGCCGCACTCGCTGCCGGGTTCCAAACGCGGCTCCCCGGCTGGGAGTGGCGAGAAGGGGAGAGCCCGTTCGCGGTTACCGACGTCGACCGCTGATCGCCGATGTCGACCTGCTCGGTCGACACAGATCTCTGGCCGATCGAGATCGGCCGTCTCAGACGCCCTGTGTTTCGGTAGTCTCGGTACCGGCGTCGTCGGTCACCGTGAGGCGAACCTCGTCGACCGATGTGCCCCGACTCTCCAGGTCGTGACTCCCGTCGGCCGAGTCGCCGCTCACATTCGAGGTGACGCTGTCGACGACGGTGCCACCCTCCAACTGCTCGCTCGTCACGGAGTCGAGGCCACCGTCCTCGTCGGAGACGGCCCAGTCGACCGTGTGACGCGTCCATTGGGGGTTGCTGTCGTCGGTGACGTCGAACCCGTCGATAACCGGGGCGCTGTCGCCGCCATCGTCCTCCTCCTCGTCGGTCGTGAACGCGAGGACGGCACCCTCGTCGTCGTCCTCCGGGGTTTCCGCCACGGCACGGAACTCGTACTCCGTGTCGGCGTCGAGGCCGTCGACGGTCGCGTCGAACGCGTCGGCGTCCGAGACGGTGCCGGCGTCGACGGCGTTCGGGAGGTCGCCGCCGCTCTCGCCGTACTCGAACCCGATGTCCGCGTCGTCTACGCCGTCGAGCTCCGTGACCTCGCCGGTAAGCGTGGCCGTCGTCTCGCCGACCTCGGTCGCATCGCCGGTGACGACTGAGACGGACTCCGCTTCCTCTCCGTCATCGTCGTCTTCGTCATCGTCATCGTCGTCCGAGTCGACCGCCGCGGCGACGTTCAGGCGTCCATCACCCTGCTCGTTCTCCTCGAGATCGATGTCATCGGCGGCCTCCTTCAGCTCCGCGCGGACTGCCTCGCGGTCCGTGGTTCCGTCCGCGATCAGGGTGGCCGCCGCGCCCGACACGTGCGGACACGCCATCGACGTGCCGGAGAACTCGTCGTAGTCGTCGCGGGGGATCGTCGACAGGGTGTCGACGCCCGGCGCTGCGAGCTCGACCTCGGGGCCGGTCGACGAGAAGTCGGCGAGGTCGTCGTTCTCGTCGGTCGCGGAGACGGCGATCACTTCCGGATGTCGCGCCGGGAAGCCGACACAGTCGGTACAGGGGCCGCTGTTTCCCGCGGCCGCGACCATCACGACGCCCTTGTCGGCGGCGTACTCCAGCGCGTCGGAGACGACGTCGGAGTCGCTGTCGGCACCCAGGCTCATACTTTGGACGTCGTGGCCCTGGTCCGCCGACCACTCGATACCCGCGGCGATGTCGTCGAACGACCCGCTCCCGTCACACTGGAGCACTTTCACCGCGTGAAGGGTCGCGTCGGGAGCGACGCCGAGTACCCCCGCACCGTTGTCCGCGGCGGCAGCCGTCCCCGCACAGTGGGTCCCGTGGTCGTTGTCGTCGTCCCACTCCTCGAGACACTCGTCGATATCGTTCCCGCCGCCGAACGGCCCGCCGCCGCAATCGGTCGTACAGGCGGCGTCGTCCGTCGCCCACCCCTCACCGAGGTTCTCTTCCAGCGTCTCGTGTTGGGCGTCGATCCCCGTGTCGAGAACGGCGATGCTCACGCCGTCGCCCGTGTTCCCGTCGTCGATGGCGACGTCGGCATCGGTGATCTCGACCCCGTACGGCGTGGTCTGATCGAGAGCGCGCATCGTCCCGTTCTCCTCGACGTACCGGACGTTCGGGTTTCCGGCGAGGTTCTCCGCGGCCTCCAGCGGCAGGCGGATCGTCATCGCGTCGAAGGCGAACTGCCGTTTGACCTCCGTCGCGGCGTTCGTCGCCGCGGCCTGTCCCGCCGCGTTGTCGAACCCGACGTTGACCTCGACACGGTCAGTCGCGGCGGCGTTGCCGCTCAATCCGGCCACACTGACCCCGCCGGCGGTCGTCAGTATCACGTCACGACGACTGAATGACATGCCAGATTCTGACATGACTCGTGCTACTTTCTCACACACTTATTTCTTTTGTGAGTCAGTCAACAAATATTACGGGTCGGGCCTCAATAAATTCGGAACCGAGCCGGTTGTCGGGCCAGAATCGGGGCCGACCGACTCTACGACGTGAACTTCCGGATCAGGTCGAACCCCTTGTCGCGGAGAGCGTCTGGGAGGTGTCGGGCGAGGACGCCGACCCGCGCGACCGTACCCGGTTGGACACGGGCGGGGGGTTTCGTCGCGCTTGCGGCGTTCAGGATCTCCTCGGCCACGAGCGTCGGTTCGACCGACCCGGGGCCGTCGCCGCCGATCGCTTGGGTGTCCTCGAACAGCGCGTAGAACTCGTCGTACGCGCCGGAGCGTTCGATCCCCTCGGCCTCCTCGGGGTCGGCCTCGCGCGCCACCCGCTTCGAGAAGTTCGTTTTCACCGGCCCCGGCTCGACGACGACGACGTCGATCCCGTGGTCACGGACCTCGTTTCGGAGGGCGTCGGACATCGCTTCGACGGCGAACTTCGAGCCGGCGTAGACGCCCCCGCCGGGGAACGCCACTCGCCCCGCGACCGAGGAGACGTTGAGGATCGTCCCCTCCCGCTCGCGGCGCATCGCCGGCAACACCGCCCGGATCAGCCGGTGTGGGCCGTACACGTTGACGTCGAACTGGTGGTGGACCCGTTCCGTGGTGACGTCCTCTATCGGCCCGAACTGCCCGTATCCGGCGTTGTTCACTACCGCGTCGATCGCCCCCTCCTCGTCGAGGATCCGCTCGACGACACGGTCGACGTCTTCTTGCTCCGTCACGTCGAGCGTCGCGATCTCACACCCGGCCTCGCCGAGCGCCTCGACGTCGGCGGGGTTCCGCGCGGTGGCGTACGTCGTCCACCCCTCGTCGTTGAACGCGTGTGCCGTCGCGCGACCGATGCCCGAGGAACACCCGGTGATGAGTACCGTCTTCTGCACGGATCGTGCGTCGGCCCCCGCCGGCATAACTCTCCCGACCCGGCCGCGGCGTCACCGCTCGGACAGCGCCTCCGTCCGCACCCACATCCCCTTCGACGCCGGTGCGGACTCCTCGAACCCCCACCGCTCGTAGAACCCGTCCACGTCCGCGAGCAGGTTGACGTACCCGCCGTCCGGCGCGTTCCCCCGAAGCCACGCCACCAGTGCGTCCATCATCGCCGTCCCGATCCCCCGGCCCTGATGTGCGTCCGCGACGGCCATATCCGAGACGTGGAAGACGCTGCCGCCGTCCCCGACGATCCGCGCCATGCCTACCGGCTCGTCGCCCGGATCCCCCCTGCCGACCTCGACGACGTGGACCCCGTACGTCGTGTTCGGGAGCCCCCGTGCGACCGCCTCGCGGGACCGGTCGGCCATCCCGGCCGCCCGCCTGAGTCGGATGAACGCCGCGACCGAGGGGGTCGACTCCCGCAGCGCGTAGCCCGTGGGAAGGCTCACACTCCCTCGTCGACCGGTCGGAACGCGACCACCGCCCCGCCGTCGGTCGAACGCGTCTCGACGCCCGGTTCCACCGATAACCCGACGAGGGGTGAATTCCCGTCGTCCTCGCCGCCCTCGCTATCATCCGCATCGTCGTCGACCGCGACTCCCTTGAGAACGCCGGTCAGTCGGACCGGGCCGAACGCGGCGATAGCCGTGACGTACGGCGCGTCGTCCGCGAACCGCGGCGGCGGGACGTGCACTACGGTCGCCGTCTCGACGGTGCCGACCGCCGGCAACGGCGCTTC
>NZ_JBHSWW010000069.1:0-10617 GCF_042661865.1 Halorubrum tibetense | reverse complement strand
CGTCCGGTCGTCCTGCTCCCGTGCCACCGCCGCCGCCGCGCGGCCGACCGCGAGCGCGAGCGACGGGGTGACCCGATCCTCCACGCTCCCACGGATCCCCGCGGTTCCGAACAGTTCCATGTGGGGGACGTCGGGAGCCGGGAGTTAGTAGGCGTCGGTCCGAGACGGCGGTCAACGTTTTAGGTCCCGTCGGGATCAACGCGGAGCCATGAGCGAGACGGTTCGTGCACACGTGTACGTCTCCGGGCGTGTACAGGGTGTCTTCTACCGGGCCTCGACGCGGGACGCTGCCCGCGAGGCGGGCGTCGACGGCTGGGTCCGAAACCTCGACGACGGCCGGGTGGAAGCCGTCTTCGAGGGTCCCGAGCCCGCGGTCGAGCGACTGATCGACTGGTGTCACACGGGGAGCGATGCGGCCGCCGTCGAAGACGTTGACGTCACTCACGAGGAGCCCGAGGGGATACACGGGTTCGACGTCCGGTGGTGACGAGGCGCTCCAATCGGGGATTCAGGGTCGAACGGGGTCACTCGGCCGGTCACGGACGCCGAGCTCCTCCAGCGCCCGCAGCACGACGATCGCCTCGACCACGTCGCGATCCTCCGTGTACGGGTCGTCGACATCCGCCAGCGTCGACTCGGCGCGTGCGACGAGCTTCGACTCCAGTTCGGTCTGGTCCGTCGCCGCCTTCGTTGCCGAGAGGAGCGCCTCGTGGTCCTCACGCAGGTCCAACGAGACGTGCGCAGCGTTACATTTCGAGAGCGGATGCGTATCCATCTCGACAGCGAGGTCGCTCACGAGCGCCCAGTCGTCCGCGCAGAACCGGAGCGTGACGCTTCCGACGACGTCCCGCCACGAGATGGGGTCGCCGTTCTCCATCAGCTTCAGCGCCCGTGGTGGCACCTCGATCCGGGTGTGCGTCTCCTCGCGTCCACACAGACAACACGGGGTGTTCTTCAGTCCGGCGTACACGGTCGCCGTTGGGGGTGAAGGAACGTGTCGGTTTCGGCGATCACGCGTCGGTGTCCACCGACGCCCCACACTCGGCGAGCCACTCGTGAGCCCAATCGTCGATCTCGCCGAAGACGGGGGCCAACGACTCCCCCTTCTCGGTGAGGCTGTAGTACGTCGCGACGGGAGCGTCCTCCTCCATCCGTCGGTCGACGAAGCCGGTCTCCTGGAGGTCATCGAGGACGCGGGAGAGGGTCCGCGCGTTCGCGTCGGTCTCCCGTTTGAGCTCGTTGAACCGTCGCTCGCCGTTCTGGAGCTCGTAGAGGACGACGAGTCGCCAGCGGGAGCCGATCTGTTCGAGCGAGTCGATCACGGGGCACGGCGTTTCCGAGAGCGATCCGGTGTCCCCTGTCTCGGTGTCGTCCGCCGGTTCGGAGCCGGCGAGTTCCTGCGATGACATCGATGTTACCTACTTACCCTATTGTCCGGGAAGCGATATATAGGTTACGTCCGTATATGTGGTTACACGATGTTAGCAGAAATCGCGACGATACCGCTTCAGATCGATACGCCGTTCGCCGGCGAACTGTTCCTGTTCGGCCGCCTGCTGTTCGGCGGCGTCCTCGCGTTCATGGGGCTCAACCACTTCATGGACCTCGACACCATGGCTGGGTACGCCGAGTTCAAGGGACTGCCAGCGCCGCGGTTCTCAGTGGTCGCCTCCGGTGTCCTCCTCGTCCTCGGTGGGGTGGGGATCGTCGTCGGCGCGTTCCCAGTCGTGGCAGCCGGCGGACTCGCGGTGTTCCTTCTCGTCTCCGCCGTCACGATGCACGACTTCTGGTCGATCGACGACCCGGAGGAGAAACAGTCGGAGATGACCGGGTTCCTGAAGAACGTCTACGGCGCGGGTGCAGCGATCGCCCTACTCGCCGTCGGCGGGACAGCGTGGCCGTACGGCCTCGGCATCGGCCTGTTCTGATCCGGCCGCTGCTCTGATCCGGCCGCTGCTCTGATCCGGCCGGAGCGAACCTAGTCGTACTTCTCGAACCCCATGTCGCGGGCCATCTCGCGGAATGCCTGCCGACTGAGGTAGATGTCGTACTTCCCGACCAGCCCCTGTTCACGGCCGCTGACGCGACAGACCCGTCGCTCAGTACGGTCCCCGCCGCGCTCGTCGGACACGTCCGTCATCGTCGGTCCGCCGTTCGCCGAAGCGCTTCGGGAACTGATCCGTCGGCAGCGATCGCTTCGAGCGCCTCGTCAGCACCACACCTGACGAGCCCGTCGATAGCCCGTCGGCGCAGTCCCCCGGAGAGCCCCCGGGTTCTAACGAGCACCGCGAGATCTCTGACTCGTCCGTCCGCGGCGAGCGTGTCGATGGCCTCCGCTCGACGTTCGTGAGCGAGGTTGCGTTTAACCGCCCGCTGGAACGCGCCCGTCATCGCCACTCCTCCAGCGATCGAAACGACCCGGTTGCTGCGGACAGCCACGTGGCGGTCAGCACGTCGTCCGGGTGCGTCGAATAGATCGTACACAGCTCCGATCCGTCCCGCTGCGGTTCGACGACCGTGCGGCACTGTCCATCCGGAGCGTCAGCGTGGTCCACACCGGAGCGGTCGTGTCGATCCGGCATGCGAGGAGCCTCAGTCGGCAAGGCCGATCTCCTCCTGTTCGTCGGCGTCAGTGGTCGCGTCGGCTGCAGCGTCGTCTGTCGCGGCGTCCTCCGCTGGAGGCTCGAACGTCGGGAACCGGTCTTCGAACGCGGACCAGTCGGCGTCCATCTCCCGGTCAGTGAGTACGCAGTCGTCGAGTCGCTCCCGGACCTCGTCGTGGTCCATCTCCGTGCCGATCACCACGAGCTGCGTCCCGCGGTCACCCCACTCGTCGTCCCACGTCTCGTCGAGTTCGGGGATCGCCTCGCGGCGCTCCCGCTGTTCCTCGGGCGGCAGCGCGGCGATCCACGGCCCGGCCGGCGCGACTCTGACGGATTGGCCCGCCACGTTGAGGGCGATCGCCTCCGTCTCGCGACCCGCCAGCCAGAAGTGCCCTTTCGAACGGACCACCGACTCCGGGAACTCGTCGAGCAGCGTAGCGAACCGCTCCGGGTGGAACGGACGACGCGCCTCGAAGACGAACGAGGTCACGCCGTGTTCCTCCTCCGCCGACGCGTGGGGCTCCTGGAGCTCCTTGATCCACCCGGCGGAGCGCCGGGCCTCCTCGAAATCGAAGCGGCCGGTGTCGACGATGTCGTCGACATCGACCTGGCCGTGAGTCGTTCGGAGGATCGCTGCGCGTGGCTGGAGCGTCTCGACGACTTCCTCGATCGCTTCGAGGGTAGCCTCGTCGACCAGATCACACTTGTTCAACAACAACACGTCACAGAACTCGACCTGCTCGACGAGGAGGTCTGCCAGTGGTTTCTCCGTTCCGTCGTCGCTCACGAGGTCAGTAGAGCTCATCGCCGAATGGAACTGGTGAGCGTCTACGACGGTCACCGCGGTGTCCATGTGACAGTTCTGGAGCGGTTCGATCCCGGTCTCCTCGTAGAACTCCGTGGGGTCGAGATCCGACTGGTCGAACCCGAGCGTGAGTGTCTGTGCCACCGGAAGCGGCTCGGCGACGCCGGTCGACTCGACGACGATCGCGTCGAACTCACGGTCCCTGGTGAGCTCACCGATGGCGTCCAACAGGTCACCACGGAGCTCACAGCAGATACAGCCGTCGTCGAGCTCGATCAACTCCTCGTCCTCGTTCGAGATGTCGGAGGACTCGGCGACGAGCTCGGCGTCGACGTTCACTTCGCCCATGTCGTTGACGAGGACGGCGAGGTCGCGATCGCCGCTCTCGGACAACAGGTGATTGAGGGTCGTCGTCTTCCCGGCCCCGAGCGTCCCCGATAGCACGGTCACGGGTGTGGTCTCCGTCTCCATGTGTTATCAATTTCCACCTCTTAATAAATAATTCTTGCTATAGTAGTAGAAATAGTTATTAACACTTCGGTGATCAGTTCTCGCATGGAGGAGAGACAACCGGATGACGCGGTCGACCCCACCGTTCGCTGTGCCATCGTTGGAGGTGGCGTCCACGGGGTACACCTCGC
Organism: Halorubrum tibetense; assembly: GCF_042661865.1. GTDB lineage: Archaea > Halobacteriota > Halobacteria > Halobacteriales > Haloferacaceae > Halorubrum > Halorubrum tibetense. Next base: position 6,568 of record NZ_JBHSWW010000069.1, on the reverse strand, counting down.
CGCGCGGCTGCTCGACGAGACATCGCTCAACCGTCGAGAGATGGTAATCCTCGATCCGAACGACCGGCTCTTGGCCTCGTTCCGTCGGAAGGCACGCGCCTGTGGTATGGAGACGCTGCGCTCGACGTACGTCCAGCACGTCGGGACGGAACCGTTCGGGCTCGAGTCGTTCGCAGAAGGGCATGGGCGTGAAGACGAGCTCCGCCCGACCGTCGACTACCCGGAACGACCGACGCTGTCGTTGTTCCTCGACCATGCCGACCACGTGATAGCACGCGAGGGGCTCGACGCGCTTCATCGGCGGGCCACGGTCGAGACCGTCAACCCACGGGCCGGGGGCGGGCTCCGGCTCGTGACCTCGGATGACGTGCTCGACGCCGTAACCGGTGTGCTCGCGATCGGCCACGGCGGACGGTTCAACATCCCAAACTGGGCGTCGGACGTGGACGGTGTCGACCACGTCTGGGGTGACTTCCCCGGCGTGAACGGTCTCGACCACGCCGGGACGTCCCGGCCGACCGTCGTCGTTGGAGGCGGGATCACTGCCGCCCAGCTCGCCTGCACGCTGAGCGAGACCCGGCCGGTGACCCTGGTGAGCCGTCACCCGCTGGAGTGGGAAGTGTCGGAAGCCGATCCGCCGTGGCTGAACTGGAACCACATCGAGCGAAGGCTCCACCGACACCCGCGGGCATCGAGGGAACGCCTCGCGGCCGTCAGTGACGCCAGGCAGGTGGCGACCGTGCCGCCACACCTCTACGACCGGCTTGACCGCCGGATCGACGCCGGGCGGCTCCGGATCGTCGAAGGGGAGGTCGCGGACGCGACGGGCGTCGCGAACGGTGTCAGGGTCGGTCTCGCGGACGGCGAGCTCATCGACGCGGATCGGGTCGTCTGTGCAACCGGCTTCGAACCGGCGGTTCGGCACCCGTTCGTCGACCGAGTGGCCGACGAGTTGGGTCTCGCTCGTGGATACCGCGGACACCCGGTTCTGGACGACGCGACGTTGGCGTGGCAGTCTACTGACGGGAGTCCCTCCCCGGTGTACGTCTCGGGCGCGTTGGCGCTCGGAACCGTCGGCCCGTACGCGCCGAACATCCCGGGTGCCAAACGCGCCGCCGACCGGATCACGAGCGCCATCGGATCGGATGGATCGGAGCCGTTCGGTCGAACCGCACGAGCCGACTGAGACGCGGTCGACCGTCGATGGACGACGGGATGCGGTCGCTCCCGGAGGGACGAACACCTTTGACCGTGGGCGGTGAGGCGCGGGTATGAGCGATACGCCGCCGACCACCGGCTTGCACCACGTGACGAACATCTGTACCGACATCGAGGAGACGACCGCCTTTTACGAGGACGTCCTCGGCTGGCACACGGTCAAACGGACGCAGAACTACGACGACCCGGGGACGCCCCACTACTACTTTTCCTCGACGCCCGCGGGCGAACCCGGGACCACCGTCACCTACTTCGAGTATCCGAACTCACAGGGCGCGCCGGGGCCCGGAGCGAGCCACCACTTCGCGTTCGGCGTCGAAGACGGCGAGACGCTTCGCGAGTGGCGGACACACCTCCGCGAGCACGGGGTCAACGTCTCCGAGGTGAAAGACCGGACGTACTTCGAGAGTATCTACTTCACCGACCCGGACGGACTCGTCTTCGAGCTCGCGACGAACGGGCCGGGGTTCGCCGTCGACGAGGACGACCCCGGAAGCAGCGTCATCGATCCGTTCGAGGAGGGGTACGAGCACTGACGGTTCGGGGATGTGAGAACGGGGAAAACCGTCGGGGGACGGGACCTCTCCCGTCAGTTCCGGTCGACGAGCGCGGCGAACCGGTCGAGCGCCCGTTTACACGTGGGGACGTAGCCGGCCGCGGCGAGGGGGACCTCGACGCCGACTCGACACCGCTCCGAGTCGCCCGCGTACGCTTCCACCCGATGGCCGGTCGCGGGGATGCCCGCGACGCGCCACTCCCATCGACGGCTCGAACAGGCGGTAACTCGGAACGGGACCCGAACACCGGCTACCCGCACGTGTCCACGAGTTCCCTCGCGGATACGGCGATGCTCACTCTCCACGGCCGTAATCGACGGGCTCCACGCGGGCCACGTCCGAGTGTCGCGAAGCGACTCCATCGCCGTCGCCGGCGACGCCTGAACCTCGCGAGCGACGAGGATCGAACATCCAGTACGGGCCAACGTCCACCTCCCGCGTTCGGCCGTCTCCCTGTTGAACACGCCGAGCGCTCCGTTCTGGAGGCGGATAAACCGTGTATTAAAATTCCCTTATATGATACTGAGTATCATTATCTCTTTCCACGAAGCGTTAATAAGTAGATCCGGGCTATCCGGTCGCAAGATGGCAGACTCCGATCGCGACACCATGAAAGACGTCTCGCACACCGCACCGAACGACACCTCCGCTGACGCCGTCTGGGAACGAGGCCGACGACACCCGGACGTCGAAGAGGAAGAGGAGTAACCACACGTACGGTCCCGCCGGGGATCGGTTCCATCGGTATACGACACTTCGGACGTGTTTTCGTCCCAAACACCTGTTCGCTGAGGACTACCTACTGACCACCACCGCTTCTATCGAGCCATCGCCATATGTCGAACGAGTCCGATAAAACGTCGGTATCGAAGCTCCCGAAAGAGGACGACTCGAGATGACGACCGTAAGCGCGAGGAACGTCCCCCACGCCGCGAGCGTCGGGAGTTTGTAGCCGATACGCTCTTGTCCGTAGTATTTAAATAGGGAGCATGGTAGGTATTGTGCTCATCTCGGTCGGAATCGCTACGGTTGTCGTTCTACTGGCGATCAGTGCGTTCTTTTCGAGTTCCGAGACCGCGATATTCTCGTTATCCTCGGAGTGGTTCGAGCAGCAGGCCGCGACGGACGATTCTCGTGCACACGTACTGAAGAAACTCCGTGACGACCCACATCGGCTGTTGGTGACGCTTCTCGTCGGTAATAACGTCGTTAACATCGCCATATCGAGTATCGTGACCGTCCTCATCGCGAGCTATCTCCCGTCAGGGTCCGCGATCGTTGTGACCACGGTCCTCACGAGCTTCCTCATATTGGTCTTCGGCGAGATCGTCCCGAAGGCATTCGGTCTCGGTAACGCAGAGAAGTGGTCGTTGGCGGTCGCGTTACCGATCCGGGCCGTCGAGCGGGTCCTCTCTCCGCTCATTTCGGTTTTTGAGGTGATCACTCGCCGTATGAACGCGCTCATCAGCGGGGACAGCGAGATCGAGAAACCGTACACCGATTGACGCCCCCGCTTTCGTTGTATTCGATCAGTGATCGCGCCGGGGTGTGTCCTCGTCGTTTTTTCCTCTCCCCTTTTTTCGGGTCGGATCGAGCATTCGACGGATGGAAGCGGACCCGTCGCGCCGGGTTCTCCCCTTGGAGATTCGAACCCCTTCGAAGGTCTTTGTTGGGCGTTCGGGGCTGCATCGAGATGGTCCATGTGAACGACGACCCAAGCGAAGACGCCTACTGCCACCGTCAGAGCAGAGAACGTCGCCCACGAGGCCGCGGCTCCGAGATCGGCAGCGGCAACGACACCGCCCGCGAGCACGTAGACGAACGCCACGAACACCGAAATCACCATCACCGTCGCGAGGAGGTCGTTGACGGCGGTGACCCGCGCGTTGTAGTCGATCCACTCGGCGTAGCTGCGGATCAGTCGCTCGTCGAAGTCGCCGCTGTCGTCGTCACCGCCGTCCAGGTCGTCGCCGGCGGACGACCGGGCGGTGATGGCCGCCTCTATCGCCTCGGCGTCGAGGCCCCCGCGGATGTCGGAAGCGGTGTACGTGACTGCCGCGAGGCCGGTCGAGCCGAGGAGCAACAGCCCCCCGGCGACGGTGAAGGGATTGAGGAACGCCGCGATCTCTAGGTCGGTCTGGACGAGGATCGATCCGCCGGTGACGAGGATGCCGATGAGCAGCAGGTTCGCCTTCAGGATCTCGATCGCTTTCGTGTCGATCTCCTGGAGTCGGGCGACCTGATAGTCGAAGGTTGTCCGGAGCTCCTCGCGGGTAACGTCGTAGGGACTCGTCCCGTCGCGCTCGACGCCCTTCGCCTCGCCCCGGTCGCCGTTCATGCCTGTGGGATCCGCGACGACCGGGGTAAGCCTGTCGACGTCATATCGGTATAGGTCGACGCTCACGACTCCGTCGATGCGTTTTTGCGCACTACCCGAGATCGGCTCGCATGGAGAGCGACCCACCCGGCGTGACGGAGCCGGAGCCGGCCGAACCGTTCCGGTACGACGCCGAGGTCGACCCGGGCGAGAAACGCCACATCCGGTACGAGGTCGGCGAGAGCTATCTCGGTGACCCGGTGCAGATCCCGGTGACGGTGATCAACGGGGAACACGGGGGGAAGACGCTGTTCCTGAGCGCCGGGATCCACGGCGACGAACTCAACGGGGTGAAAGTCGTTCAGGAGGTTGCCGAGCGATACGACCCCGAGGGGCTCCACGGGACGATCGTCTGTCTCCACGTGTGTAACGTCCCGGCGTACGAGGCCCAACAGCGGTACACGCCGATCTACGACCAGGACATGAACCGGTCGTTTCCCGGCGGGGAGCGGTCGAACACTACCGGCCGAATGGCGAACGAGATCTACCGCCGGTTCGTCGCGCCGTGTGACATCGGGCTCGACTTCCACACTTCGACGCGGAACCGAACGACGATCTATCACGCCCGTGCGGACTTGGAAAACACGGCCATCGAGCGGCTCGCCCGCGCGTTCGCGACCAACGTCGTGTTGTACGGCACTGGCGACGCGGGCTCGCTCCGTTCCGTCGCGACCGCCGACGGGATCCCCACGGTCACCGTCGAGATGGGTCGGGCCCACCGGTTCCAGCCGGTGTTGGTCGAGAAGGCGTTGGAGGGCGTCGAGAGCGTCCTCGCGGAGTACGGTCTCCTGCCGACCGAGCCGGTCCACTGGCCGGGTTGGTTCGAATCCACCGCCGCCGACACCACGAAGCGGTGGCTCCGCGCCGACGCCGGTGGCCTCGTCGAGATGGAGTGGGGGCCGTACCCGCTCGTCCACGAGGGCGAGACGATCTGTACGGTAACGAACCATTTCAAGACGGAGGAACACGTCGTCGACGCGCCGTTCGACGGGCTGATCCTCGGCGCGTTGGAGAACCCCGTGGCCGCCCCGGGCCATCCGCTGTGTCACCTCATGGAGCTCGACCGAGAGACTCGCGAGGAGATCGAACGCGAGATCGCCCGCGGGGAGTTCGACGGCTATCGCGCTCACGGCGACGTCTGGGCGGACGGATGACGCCGAGCCGACGGCCGACTTACGAGCCGCCGAGCGCCTCTCGTTCTCGCCGCTGATAGCCGCGGGGGTGAGTTTAACCGAGCCGCCGACGGAGCCGCTCGCATGATCGAGGTGTCGGGCCTCCGGAAGACGTACGGCGAGTTTGCGGCCGTCGTCGACAGCGACTTCTCCGTCGCGGAGGGCGAAGTGTTCGGCATCGTCGGCCCGAACGGTGCCGGGAAGACGACGACGCTGAAGATACTCGCCGGACTCGTGGAGCCGACCGCGGGCGAGGCGCGCGTGGCCGGCTACGACTCCACCGAGGCCGCGATGCGACACCATCTCGGGTTCCTTCCGGAAGAATCGCCGCTGTACGAGGAGATGACCGCGACGGCCTACCTTCGGTTCTTCGCCGACCTCTACGGGGTCCCGAGGCCGGTCGCGGACGAGCGTATCGGGACGGCGCTCGACCGGCTGGAGCTCGACCACCGCGACCGCCGGCTGGGGGATGTCTCGAAGGGAATGAAACGAAAGGTGGCGATCGCCCGGTCGCTCGTCAACGACCCCGACGTGCTGATCTACGACGAGCCGGCCTCCGGACTCGACCCGGTGACTACGAACTCCGTGCTCGCGTTCACGCGCGAGCTGCGGGCGGCCGGCAAGACCGTCGTTTTCTCCGCGCACAACCTGTACCACGTCGAGTCGGTCTGTGACCGCGTTATCATCATGAACGAGGGTCGGATCGTCGCCCGCGGTACCGTCGACGAGATCCGGGAGCGACACGGCGAGACGACGTATCGCGTGTACACTGACGTGAACCCGGATCCCGGTATCGACCTCGAAACCGCGACCACTGAGGCGGTGGGCGATCGGTTCCGCACGACGGTGCCGACGATGGATGCCGTCGATCGGGTGCGGGAAGCGGCCGCCGCCACGGGCGGGACGGTCGTCGACATCCGGACGCGCGAACCCAGCCTCGAGGACGTCTTTCTCGACCTCGTGGGGCGTCCGATGCCCGGACGACACGGGGCGGAGGGTGCGGTCGGCGAAACGCCCGCGACGGCGGACGACGCCGAGGACGAGCGCGGATCGGCGGTCGAGAGCACTTCCGAGGCCGAAGCTGGGTCGGAGTTCGAACACGAGCCCGCCCACGAAAGTGAGGCGGGAGGAAGCCGATCGGGGGCGTCGAAGTGAGCACGCGACTCCGCCGCGTCCTTCGAGTCGCCCGCTGGGAGGCCGCCCGCGCGTCGGGCGGGGTCGACCGGCGAACCCTCCTCGCCGCG
>NZ_JBHSWW010000068.1:0-10743 GCF_042661865.1 Halorubrum tibetense | reverse complement strand
GTCGCCCGCCGCGGCGGCCTCGTCGAGTACCGCCTGTCGGGGTTCGGGCTCGTCCGGAACGCCGCCCGCGCCGCCGTGAACTATCACGCGCATGCGAACTCCTCCCGACGGCGAGGCCATAAGCCTCGGGAAAGCGGCGGGCGGCGACCGTCGCCGTCACTGTCGCCGGGTTTAATTCCGGCTCGGTCGAACCGGTCGGTATGACGGATCCGCCGCCGACCTCCGTGCTCCTCCCGACGGTCCGCTGGACCGACGCCTGTGAGGAGGTCGCCGAGCTCCTCGGGCCGGACGACGAGCTCCTCGTGATCGCCGACACGGAGACGGACCCGGTCGCCGAGCGCGCTCAACGCGGCGGGGGTCTTCCCGACGGCGTCCGGATCGTCCTCGCGGGCGAGCCGACTGGGTGCTCCGGCAAGGCGAACGCCATCGCCGCGGGCATGGACGCGGCCGCCCACGAACGAATCGTCTGGACCGACGACGACTTCCATCACCCGCCCGACTGGCTCGATCGACTCCACGCCGACTACGAGCGGCAGGGGCCGACGACGGAGCGACCGGCGTTCGTCGGTCGCGACCCGCTCGGCGTCCTCCTCGAACCGGCCTACCTGATCGGCGGGACCCTGCCGGTCGCGGCCGGCGGGATCGTCTGGGGCGGTGCCGTGATCTTCGAGCGGGGCGACATCGACGAGGCGGCGTTCCTCGCGGAGATCCGCCGTTCGCTCAGCGACGACGGGACGTTGAGCGAGCATCTCGAGGTGACGGCGGCCGACCGCACACGGGTCGTTCCGGCCGGCGGATCCGTTCGCGAGTCGCTGGAGCGGTTCGTCCGGTTCCTCTGGATCACCCGGTACTACGCGCCGGTGGCGACCGGGATCAACCTCCTCCTCGCGGTCGCCCTAGCGGCCGCGTGTCTCGTCGCACCGCTTCCGACGCTCGTCGGCCTCACACTCGTCTCCGCGGCGACGTACCGGTGGGTCGGCGTCCGCCGTTCGACCTTCCTGCTCGCCGGGCCCGCGGTCCTCGCCTCGCCGCCGCTTTTGGCGTACGCGCTCGGTCGGCGGACGTTCGTCTGGGCCGGTCGCCGATACCGGTGGAACGGCAAGTACGACGTGGACGTGGTCGACGGGTAGCTCGGGCGTGAACCCTAACCGCGCCCCGGTAGCCGGAAAACGGCAGGCACTTTACGGCGGTACGAGAATCCACGCCCGTTATGAGCTACGACAAGGTCGAGGTCCCCGACGACGGGGAACAGATCACGCTCGCCGACGAGGAGACCGGCGAGTTGAACGTCCCTGGGAACCCGATCATCCCGATCATCCACGGCGACGGGATCGGCACTGACGTCGGTCCGGCCGCGCAGCAGGTGCTCGATGCGGCCGCCGAAGCTACCGGTCGCTCCATCGCTTGGATGCGCGTCTACGCCGGCGGAAGCGCCCGAGAGAAGTACGACGAGAACCTGCCCGAGGACACCGTCTCGGCTATCCGCGACCACCGCGTTGCGATCAAGGGACCGCTGACGACGCCCGTCGGTGCGGGTTTCCGGTCGCTCAACGTCGCGCTCCGCCAGACGCTCGACATGTACGCCAACGTCCGGCCGACGTATCACCTCACCGGCGTCCCGTCGCCAGTCAAGAACCCCGAGGCGATGGACATGATCACCTTCCGGGAGAACACGGAGGACGTGTACGCCGGCGTCGAGTGGGAAGCCGGCACCGACGAGGTCGAGCAGGTACGCGACTTCCTCGAGGACGACATGGAGATCGCCGACGTGATCCACGACGGCCCCGTCGGCATCGGCGTCAAACCCATCTCGGAGTTCGGTTCCAAGCGGCTGATCCGCGAGGCGATCGACTACGCGATCGCCAACGACCGCGACACGGTCACGCTCGTGCACAAGGGGAACATCATGAAGTTCACCGAGGGCGCGTTCCGCGACTGGGGGTACGAGGTCACGGAGGAGGAGTACGGCGACGACGTGATCACCGAAGACGAGCTGTGGGACGAGCACGACGGCGAACAGCCCGACGGCACGGTCGTCGTCAACGATCGTATCGCCGACAACATGCTCCAGCAGCTGCTCACGCGGACGGACGAGTACTCCGTCATCGCGACGATGAACCTCAACGGCGACTACATGTCCGACGCCGCCGGCGCGCAGATCGGCGGCCTGGGGATCGCGCCGGGCGCGAACTTCGGCCACGGTCGCTGCCTCGCCGAACCCGTTCACGGCTCCGCGCCCAAGTACGCCGGCGAGGACAAGGTGAACCCCACCGCGATGATCCTCTCGGGCCGCGAGATGCTCGATTACCTCGGGTGGAACGACGCCGCCGACCTGGTGCGTGACGCCGTCGAAGAGACCATCTCGTCCGGAAAAGTCACCTACGACCTCCACCGACAGATCGAGGGCGGCGAGAAGCTGGCGACCAGCGAGTTCGCGGACGCCGTCGTCGAGAACATCGAACGGCTGTCCTAACCAGTCGTCGAAACGCGGTCCGAGACGACCCCTCTCAGACCGAGACGACTCCCGTTTTCGATCGTGAAAACCGGACGCGACACTTCCGGCTTACGGAGAATCAAGGAGAAAGCCTCGCGCTTCAGCGCGGGGATGAATCCGACAACTCTTCTCTAATCCACCGTTCGATGGCACGGCAGGATATTCCACGCTGCGTAATCCACGCCTTCAAGTAAGTTTGTCTACATAGTTTACGTATGGCAAAACAGGTCGTCACGCGCACCTATACTGCTTCCATTCGGAATCAGCCACGGGTGTCCGACGATCTTGACGCCCTCGGGTTCGCAGCCAGTAAGCTCTGGAACGTCGGACGGTGGACATGCAGCCGGATTTGGGATAAAATCGATCACATCCCCAACCACAACGAACTCACCGCCTACCTCAAAACCCACGAACGCTACGATGACCTGCATTCTCAGTCAAGTCAGCGAGTCCTTCAAGAACTCGCTGAGGCGTTCAACGGCTGGTACGGCAAACGACGCAACGGAGATGCGAGAGCGAACCCGCCCGGCTACCGCAAACACGGCGACGAACACCCGCGTTCGACAGTCACATTCAAGCAAAAAGGCTTCAAACTCGACACACAGTACAACCGCGTCCGACTCTCTCAAGGCTCAAACCTCAAAGAGTATTGGTCGGACTTCATTCTCTGCAAATTCCAAACTCGGCCCGACGTTGACCTCTCTGCCGTGGAGAACGTCCAACAAGTGAAGGCGGTTTGGTCAGGCGATGAGTGGGAACTCCACTTTGTCTGTAAGGTGGAGATTGAGGTCTCTGAGTCACCCGGTGAGCAGACCGTCGGCATCGATCTCGGTATCAACAACTTCGCCGCGCTTGCCTACGAGGACGGTCACAGCGAGTTGTACCCGTTGAACTGTCTGAAGCAGGATGACTACTACTTCAGCAAGCGGCTCGCGCGGTGTGACGACTCGAACTCTGAACGGGCCACGCGGCTGAACCAGAAGAAATCGAGGCGGCGCACGCACTACTTCCACACGCTCTCGAAGCACATTGTCCAGCGGTGTGTTGAGGAAGACGTTGGAACGATTGTTGTGGGTGATCTCTCCGGTATCCGTGAGGACGACGAGAAGGGTGAGTCGAAAAACTGGGGCTCACACGGCAATCTTGACTTGCACTCGTGGGCGTTCGACCGCTTCACGGAGTTGCTCACCTACAAGGCCGAGATGGAAGGGATCGCCGTTGAGGAGGTGTCCGAACGCGATACGTCGAAGTCGTGTTCGTGCTGTGATCGGACGCGTGATGCAAACCGCGTCGAGCGTGGGTTGTACGTGTGCGACGAGTGCGGGACGACGGCGAACGCGGACGTGAACGGTGCCGAAAACATTCGACAAAAAGTATCTCCGAGTTCACCGAGTTTGTCGGTGAATAGGAGTAACGGCTGGTTGGCACAGCCATCGACGTTCCTGTTTGACAAGGAAACTGGTGCACTCGCGCCTCAAGAACAGGTAACGTCGTAAACCACAATATCCCAACCCAGCGGTGCGGTGCCGTGGGAATCCTCGCGCTTCAGCGCGGGGAGGATGTCAAGCTCGGTCCTACACGTATCACGGCCGATAACGACACCCATTGATTTAAATACGATACTGCCGTACTTCCGATAATGAAAGTCCAGTTCGAGTGCTCGTGTTCGGAGGAGATCTCCGAGTTCACTCGTGGACAGACGAGCCGCGGCGTTCACGTCGAGTGCGGGAACTGCGGCGCGGTGTACGCGGTCACGATCACCGAGCTCGAGTGATCCTCGACCGGCAGTCCGCAGCGTGTTTCAGTCCTCCGATCAGGACCCCTCTGCCGAGTTGAATCGGAGTTGGACCGTCGTCCCGGCGTCTGTGGCGTCGAACCGAACGGTTCCGCCTTGAAGCTCACACATCCACTTGACGAGCCACAGCCCGATGCTGCTGGCGTGTGAGAGGGGCGTCTCCTCTTCGGCGCGGAGCACCGATCGCTCGTCCTCGGGGATCCCCGGGCCGTTGTCGCGGACGGAGAGGCTGGTCGTCGACCCGTTCACTTCGATCCGCGCGACGATCCGTCGACTCGGGTCGTCGTTGTGCGCGACCGCGTTTTCGAACACTTCACGCACCGGATAGCTCACCGACTCGTCGGCACGGATCCACGCCGAGTCGGGCGTCTCGAGCGCGACTTCGACACCCTCGGTGTCGAGTGTCTCGATCGCCTCGGTGACGACCGCGGCGAGGTCCACGCGCTCCTCGGTCAGGTCGTTCGACGCGTCCTCGATGACGCGGAGCTTCTCGCTTATCTCCACGATGTTTTCCGTCGTCTTCCGAATGGTCTCGATACACTCCCGGCTCCGCTCGTCATCGAGCCGACGTTCGAGGAGGTCCGCGTACCCTTGGACGATGTTGAGATCGTTCCGGACGTTGTGACGGAACACGCGACTCAACACCTGCAGCTGTTGGTTCGACGTTTCCAGCTCGTCGCGGACGGCGGCCGTCTGCCGCGCGTGATGAACGGTCGCACCGTAGAGGAAGGCGGACGAGAGCCCGACGAGCAGCCATCCACCCGCGAGCAGCGGCGGGGTCCAGACGCCGTCCGTCCACCCGACTGCACCGAAACCGCGGTCCATTACCGGGACGGCCACGACACCGAGAGCGAGATACAGGGCGGTGAGGCGCAGCGGCGATCGGTCGGACGGACGTCCCGAAACTGATTTCATAGTTATTATACTTATCCCCAGTGACTGAGTAGTACAACTAACATGGTTCAGTGATGTGTATTAAGTCTTCACTGCCAGGCAATAAGGGTGGGGAAACCGGATGCAGTAAGGTGTCGAGCGCCGGCTGCCGGCGTCGTTCGTGACGGAAGGGCGGCGGTCGAGTCGGGCGTCACCACGTCTTGCAGTCCGGACAGACGAGATCGTCGTCGTCCGCCCAGCGACGCGTAACCCGCTCCCCGCATCGGTCACACGCCGCTCCGCCAGTCGTCCACGCGCTCGTCGATGTGGCCGGATCGGTCTCACCCGGATCGAGCGGCGGCTCCGACCCCTCGTCGACCGGCTTCCCGTTATTTACCCCCTCACTGGCCTCACCCTGCTCCCCGTCGTCGACCCCTTCACCATCGGCCGCCTGCGTCCCGTCGTTCGCCGGCCGGTCGTTCGACTCGGCGTCCTCCGCCGCGTCGTCGGCGAACTCGTCGAGCGATCGGTCCTCCGCCATCTACGCCTCCCGTCGGAGCCTCGCAACGACGTACTCCCGTTCGAGTTCGCCGAGGAACTCGCCGAGCCGTGGCCCCTGCGTCTCGTCGAAGAACAGCCGGTAGCCCGCAGCGAAGAAGTCGGCGACCTCGATCCCGTGCTCGCGGGCCGTCTCGTACATCTCGCCCTGGATCGCCTCCCCGTCGTGGCCCTCGGCGACGAACTCCGCGAGGTCGTCGAGCGCCGCCGTCATGTCGTCGTCGAACGCGACGTCCGGCAGGTCGGTCTGGACCCGGTAATTGTACTCGTTGTCGGTCCGCTCCGCCCACGCCCGGGCCTTCTCGACCCGCTTGAGCGCCGCCTCGACCGCCCACTCGGGGGTGTCGTCGGTGATGTGTCCCTCGTCGCGGGCGAGCTGCTCCCGGAACGCCGGGTCATCGACCATGCCGAGCACGGCGGCGAACGTGTACGGGAGCCGGACGATCCCCTCTCGCACCTCGTCGACCGGGCGGGACGCCGTCCCGCTTGCATCCGACCGGTGTCCGGCGACGACGAACGGGTACGCTCGCTCGGCGAACCGGGTCAGCTCCGGGTCGTCGACCTCGCCGAAGTACGCCCGCTCGAAGCGGTCGAACCGGTCGACGAGCTGGTCGATCCGTTCGATATCGAGGTCACGCGCCTTCTTCGGGTGGAGCGCGAAGAAGTAGCGGACGACCTCCGGTTCGAGCACTTCCAGAAGCTCCGGGACGGTGACGACGTTCCCGGCCGACGAGGAGAGCGCCTCCCCACCGAGCGTGAACCACTCGTACACCATCGGTACCGGCGGCTCGATGCCGAACACGTTCCGCGCGAGGTCGACGCCGGAGGGCCACGACCCCTCCGCGTGGTCCTTGCCGAACGGCTCGAAGTCGACGTCGAGTACGTCCCACTGGGCGGGCCACTCCAACCGCCACGGGAGCTTCCCCTCCCGGAACGTGGCCGTCCCCTCGTGGCCGCACCCCTCGATCGTGTTGTCGCCGACGTCCATATCGGTACAGCGGTACTCGACCGTCTCGGCGTCGAGGTCGATCCCCGTCACCGTCTCCGTGATCTTCCCGCACTCCGCACAGACAGGGTTGAACGGGACGTACTCGTCGTCTACCTTGTCCTGATACGTCGAGAGCACGTCGCGGACGCCTTCCAGGTCGGAGAGGACCGTCCGAACCGCGTCGTCGAACGCCCCGGTCGCGTACAGCTCCGTGTTGGAGACCATCTCGATCGGGACGTCGAGCCGGTCCGCGTCCGCCTGTAACAGCGCCGCGAAGTGGGCGGCGTACGACTCCCGCTCCCCGAACGGGTCCGGGATCGCCGTGTACGGCTTCCCGAGGTTACGCCCGAGCGCGCCCGCGTCGACCTCGCCCAGGCCGACGATCTCGCCGTCGGCGTTCGCCAGCTTGCGGGGGATCTTCCGGAGCGGGTCCTTGTCGTCGGAGGTGAACACCTGTCGGACCTCGTAGCCGCGCTCGCGGAGCACCTCCGCGACGAAGTAGCCGCGAATGATCTCGTTGAAGTTGCCGAGGTGGGCGACTCCCGACGGGGAGACGCCGCCCTTGATCACGATCGGCTCGTCCGGGTCGCGCGCCTCGACCTCGTCGGCGACGACATCGGCCCAGAACGCGCGGAAGCCGTCGGCGTCCGCCGCCCCCGCCGTTCCTTCGGTTTCTCCCGTATCCGAACCATCCCCGGTGTCGCCCCGATCTGACGCCTGTTCCGAGAGGATGTGTGGGGAGTCGGCGTCGTGCGTCATTCCGGCGTTCCCTCCCGTGTCCCCGCTCGCTCCCACTGGGGTGGCGCGTCGACGCCCTCCGGAACGACCTCCGTCCCCGTGTGCTCCCCGTCGCGGATCGCGTCGACGACGGCGTCGGGATCGGTACCGTCGAGGACGATCGATCGGACACCGCCCCGACCGATCAGCTTCGCCGCGAGGAGGTCGACGGGCGCGGACGACCCCGCGTCGCGGCTCATCGGCACCACCACATCGACGAGCTCGGCCGGGGTCAGCGTCTCGAACCGGGTCGCGTCGTCGTAGCGGTTCGGATCGACGTCGTACACGCCGTCCGCGCTGGTGGCGAACACGAGCAGGTCGGCGTCGACGCCCTCCGCGAGGACGGCGGCGACCGCGTCCGTGGTCTGTCCGGGTGTCATCCCGCCCATCACCGGGGTTTCGCCGCGTCGGAGCGCGGTGATCGCTTCGTCGTACTCCGTCGTCGGCGACGGGGCGGCCGTGTCGCCCAGCGCGGCTATCAGGAGACGGGCGTTGAGCCGGGTCGTTCCGATCCCGAGCTCGTCGAGGTCGACCTCGTTCGCGCCCAGCTCGCGGGCCGTCGTGATGTACTCGCGGGCGACGCCACCCCCGCCGACGACGACCCCGACCTCGTACTCCCCGTCCGCCAACCGTTCGAGCGCGTCGGCGTAGGCGGCGACGCGGTCGGGATCGAGCTCCGGCGCGAGCACGCTCCCGCCGATGGAAACGACGACTCTCATTGGGTTCGGATAGCCGTCTCCCCGGCTTAAGGATTATTAAGCGTCGACGACCGCTCCGCGCCTCCGAGCGGATCAGGTGGGGGTGTCGACTCATACTCATCCCCCGTTCTCCGGGACCCACCCTCGGACCGCTCGTCGACATCGACCCGATCGACCCGCCACGAACCCACATGGAAAACGGTTTAGGACCCTCCGCAAGTGTTGCCAGTATGAAGGTACACGTCGGGACGGCGGCGACCGCCGAGGAGGCGGAGGCGATCGCGCGATCGCTGGCGGAACACCTCGGCGTCGGCGTCGAGGTGCACGTCGGCGACGCGGACGAGCCGGCCGCCAGCGCCGACCCCCCGGAGATCGACTACCCACTCGACGACGATCTCGGGCCGACGGACCGCGAGCGCGACCTCCGGGCGGAGATCGACGACATCCTCGACGGCGGCCCCGAGAAGTACAGGGACCGGCTGCCCGAACAGGGGAAGCTGTTCGTCCGTGACCGGCTCGACCTCTGGTTCGGCGGCGAGGACGGGACGCGGGGTGCGGGTGACGCGAGCGCTTCCGACGGCGGCCCGGTCGGCCTCCACTTCGAGGACGGGAAGTTCGCGGCGTTCGACGACTGGCACCCGACCGCGCCCGACGGCGAGGCGTACGACGAAGGGGACCGCGTCCCCGGTGACGGCCTATTGACGGGAGCTGCCGCCTTCGAGGGGCGTGACGTCCACTTCATGGCGAACGACTTCACGGTGAAGGCGGGGTCAATGGCGGCGAAGGGCGTCGAGAAGTTCCTCCGAATGCAGGAACGGGCGCTGAAAACCGGCAAGCCCGTGCTCTACCTGATGGACTCCTCGGGCGGCCGGATCGACCAGCAGACCGGGTTCTTCGCCAACCGCGAGGGGATCGGGAAGTACTACTACAACCACTCGATGCTGTCGGGCGCCGTCCCGCAGATCTGTGTGTTGTACGGGCCCTGTATCGCCGGCGCGGCGTACACCCCGGTGTTCGCCGACTTCACCGTGATGGTCGAGGGGATGTCGTCGATGGCGATCGCCTCCCCGCGGATGGTGAAGATGGTCACCGGCGAGGAGATCGACCTCGACGAGCTCGGCGGCCCGGCGGTCCACGCCGAACACTCCGGCTCCGCCGATCTCGTTGCGCGCGACGAGGAGCACGCCCGCGAGCTCGTCGCCGACCTCATCGGCTATCTGCCGGATCAAGCCGGGGAGAAACCCCCTCGGTCGGAGCCGAAACCGCCGACGTTCTCCCCCGAGGGCATCGACGAGCTGATCCCCGAGTCGCCGAACCGGCCGTACGACGTCCACGACCTCCTCGACCGGATCGCGGACGCCGAGAGCGTCTTCGAGGTCAAGGATGGCTACGGCACGGAGATCGTCACCGCGTTCTGTCGGATCGACGGTCGTCCCGTCGGCGTCGTCGCCAACCAGCCGACCGAGCGGTCGGGCGCGATCTTCCCCGACGCCGCCGAGAAGGCGGCCGAGTTCATCTGGACGTGTGACGCTTACGAGATCCCCCTCCTCTACCTCTGTGACACGCCGGGATTCATGGCCGGTTCACAGGTCGAGAAGGACGCGATCCTAGAGAAAGGCAAGAAGATGATCTACGCCACCTCCTCGGCCACCGTCCCCAAACAGACGGTCGTCGTCCGGAAGGCGTACGGCGCGGGGATCTACGCGATGGGCGGCCCCGCGTACGACCCGGAGAGCGTGATCGGGCTCCCCTCCGGTGAGATCGCGATCATGGGTCCCGAAGCCGCGATCAACGCGGTGTACGCCCGCAAGCTCGCGGAGATAGACGATCCCGAGGAGCGCGCCGAGACGGAGGCGCGCCTCCGCGAGGAGTACCGCGAGGACATCGACATCCACCGGATGGCGAGCGAGGTCGTCATCGACGAGATCGTTCCTCCGTCCGACCTCCGCGCGGAGCTGGCGGCCCGGTTCGCGTTCTACGAGGACGTCTCGAAGGAGCTCCCGGAGAAGAAACACGGCACGGTCCTGTAACGAGAACGCGCGTCAGGACAGGGGCGAAGCGGGGGCCGAGCGAGTGCGTGAGTCCGGTGTTCACCGCCGGTCGTACGAGTTTCCCGGTCGTACGAGTTTCCCGGTCGTGCGAGTTTCCCGGTCCTGTGCGTCATTCCCGGTCGTCGGACTCACTGTTCAGGGATGGGGATCGGTCGATATCGGTCGGGTCGAACTCCCGCCCGAAGAAAGTGTTGAGCGCCATCTTCGTCCCGACGTACGACCCCACGACGACGATCAGGAACGTGACCACGAGCGCCAGTATCACGTCGAGGACCATACCCGGCGATCGTCGCGCTCCAACAAAAACGTCAACCGATCAGGGGGCACCCTCCCGACCCCGATAGCCTCGGTGAACCGACGGTGAACCGATCGATGGGAGCTCTCAGAGCCCGATCAGGACGTCGGCAGCGCCCTCGAGACCGAACGCGACGACGACGAGCGCGGCCGCGTACGCGGTCGATCCCGCCAGCGACGCGGCGGCGAACCGGGAGGCCGGCACGGACGAACCC
>NZ_JBHSWW010000067.1:0-10748 GCF_042661865.1 Halorubrum tibetense | reverse complement strand
GTCCGGCGGGTCACTCGCGGCCGGCCGGAGGGAGTCGACCAGCGGGGCCGCCTCGGCCGTCAGCTCGTACGTGTCGTGGAAGTCGTCGGGGTCACGACCGCGACCGGAGAGCGTCCCGACCGCGCTCGCGATCCGGTCGTAGTTGTCCCGCACCAGCCCGCCGACGATCCCGGGGGTCCCCGCGCGGTCGGCGAGCTCTTCGGCCGCGGCTTTCCCGGCGTAGACCCGCTCCTCGCTCGGGTCAACGAGCACCATCGCGAACGGCCGCGCGCCGAACTGCGCTTCAAGAAACGGACCGACGGGGTCGGCCTCCCACGGCACGGCGAGGACGCCGTCGAGGCGGCGGAGCGCGACCGCCGCCATCGAGCAATACGGACAGTCGCCGTCGAAGATCAGGACGGGCGCGTCCGATGTATTACTCATACGACATACTACGGGTCGGCACGTCTTAAAAAGCAGGTCAGGGTGGTCACGTCGGGCGAGCGCCCCCGTCTCTCGGCCGGGCGGACGCGGTCGGTTCTCGGCCGAGCGAACACGACCGTCTCTCGTCTCTAGGACGGCCGGGCGACTCAGTGCGAGTGGCCGAGCGCGTCCTGGAGCGACTGGCCGAACCGCTCCTCGAACAGCTCCTCGGCGGTCTCGTTCATCTCGGCGATGTCCTCGGGGACGTCGCCCTCGCTGTGGTGAGCGATCACGTGCGCCTGCTGGGCCATCGCCTGGACGACGACATCGGTGACGACGCGGGTCGACGGCTCGCCCTGTTCGCTGAGCACGTCGACCAGCCCCGCGGGCAGTTCAAACGACTCTTCTTCTCCGTCCGGGCCGGTTACGACGTAGGTTTCGGTGGCTCCCATACACCCAGATAACGCCGCGTACCTAAGGGTGTGTGGAATCCGGATCACCGCGACGCGCGCTTCGTACCGTCCGGCCCGACGATCGCATGAGAGAAGCCATCCGAGTACGACCTCAGTGCATAGAGATGGACGCGGACCGGTCGGAGAGGAGGATAGCCAAGAGGTACACGCCGATGGCGATAACGATGATGGAACCTCCCGGTGGAAGGCTCGCGCCGATCGCGACGGCGAGCCCCCCAAGGACGGCGACCTGTCCGATCAGCACCGACAGGTAAACCGTCTCGCGGAAGCTCCGTGAGAGCTGTGAGGCGGCCGCGACGGGGATGACGAGTAACCCGGCGACGAGAATGACCCCGAGTATCTGCATCGCGCCCACGACGACCGTCGCGGTCATTACGATGAGGAGCGCGTTGTATCGGTCGACGTTCAGCCGAGCGACGCGCGCGGCACGCTCGTCGAACGTGATGAAGAGGAACTGCTTGTAGTTGTACGCGACGAGCGCGACGACGACGACACTGAGCACGGCGACGAGTCGCGCGCCGGTCGCGGTAACGATGGCGAGGCTCCCGAAGAGGAAGTCCTCGATATCGATCGCGATGGCGACGAACTCCCGACTCCAGCTGATGACGAGGGTCCCCACCGCGAAGCTCCCCGTGAGGACGATCGCGATCGGGACGTCGCCGTAGCTATCGGTGCGTTCGGTCAACCACTGGAGGCCGAGGGCGCTCGTCGCGCTGACGACCAACGCGACGATCAGCAGTGTCCCGCTCGACCCGAACGCAGCGACTGCCCCACCCGCGAGCCCCGCGCCGAGCGCTATGAACAACATCCCGAACGCGACGCCGGCGAACGCGGTGTGTGCGAGCGTCTCGCCGATCAGCGCCATCTGGCGGTGCACGAGGAACGCGCCGACGACGGGGCCGACGACGCCGACCAGCACACCGGTCGCCGCCGCCCGCCAGACGAACGGGTGCCGGAAGACGTTCGTACCGAGATAGAAGTCCGCCCACTCACCGATCACGAGGAACCCGGCGAACCAACCAGCGGTAACGGTGCCGACCGCTCCGGGGGCGTCACGGAGCCAGTCGAGCGCGATGAACGCGAGCATCCCCGTCGCGAGGACGCCGACCAGCACGACACCGAGTAGTTCGAGTCGTTCCCGCGTCGACCCCCCGACGTTCGTGATCGTGGCTGCCGCCGTGTCATCTCGGGCGGCCCGACCGTCGTCCTGGACGGCGGCGTGGATCGTGGCCCCGCCGTCGACAGTCGGTTCGCCATCGCCCCGCTCGCTGTCGGCCGGACTGCCCCGATCGTCGTGTTCCTCAGTCATTGGTGGTCGTGTTCGATGATCCCGCTTTCTCGACCGTACGCGTCGGCGAGTGCGTCGCTTTCGAGGAACGAGACCGTGTCGCCGTGGTGGTAGAGGTCCACGTTGATACAGGCAACGGTGTCGACGTGTTTCGTGAGCACCCCGATATCGTGTTCGATCAGGACGATAGTCATCCCGTTGCGGTTCAGCTCGTCGAGGAGGTCGTAAAACCGGTCCCGCGAGTCGGCGTCGATGCCGACCGTAGGCTCGTCGAGCGCGAGCACGTCCGCCTCCGAGGCGAGCGCACGGGCGATGAACGCCCGCTGGCGCTGACCGCCGGAGAGCGCGCTGACGCGACGATTGGCGAGCGGTTCGATCTCCACGGTTCGCATCGCTTCGGTGGCGATCGCCCGGTCCTCGTCGGTGAGCCGCGAGCGACCCGCGCGTGCGAACCGTCCCATGAGCACCGTCTCCCGGACCGTGACCGGCATCGCGTCTCCCCGGTCCGACGCCCGCTGACCGACGTAGCCGATCCGTTCGCCCTCGTCGAATTCGTGGGCGGGTTCGCCGAACAGCGACACTCGTCCCGCGTCGGGTTCGTGGAGCCCGAGCATCAGGTGTAGCAGGGTCGTCTTCCCGGAGCCGTTCGGGCCGATCAGCCCGAGGAACTCCCCCGCCTCAACCGAAAGCGACACGTCGTCAACAGCCAGCGTCTCGCCGTATCCGAACGTGACGTCTTCCACGTCGATCACGCGGCTCATCGCGACCCCCACGGGCGCAACGACTCCGGGCCACACTCCCGCCACGGAGTGGACGACTCGAGTGGCCGCGTAGTAGGCCTACGCATCGAGTGCCGTCCGGAGCGATGGGACGTTGATCTCCAGCATCTGTTCGATCCAGCCCCACTCGTCTTCCGCCCACGTCGGCGTCGTTCCCTCCGCCGGAGTGAGCATCTCAGCGTTGTTCACGTCCGTGTTCTCCATGAGGAGTTCGACCATCTGTGGGACATCCGTCTCAGGATCGGGGGCTTCGAACGGGTCGTACAAGACCGTATGGATGTCGTGCTCCTCGATGACGTCGACGAGGCCGGCGATGTCCTCGAACGACTCGGCCGCATCCGGCGAGATCCCGGTCGGCGTTCGCAGTTCGAAGTCGTAGCGTCGTTCGATGTACTGGAACGAGTCGTGACCGGCGAACACGGCGACATCGCGCTCGGCATCGTCGGAGAGCGTTTCGAACGCGGCGTCAACCTCGTCCATCCGCCCGACGTACTCGTCGTGATTCGCCTCGTACGTGTCGGCGTGGTCCGGGTCGAGCTCGACGAGCGCGTCACGGATGTTTCCGACCATCCGCTGGCCGAGCACGGGATCGGTCCAGACGTGTGGGTCATGGAACTCGGTCGCGCCGGACTCGCCGGCTTCGATCACGTCGAACGCGGCGGGTTCGTCCGCTGTGTCGTAGATGACCTCGCCGTCGTCGAGGATCTCGAATACAACCGCGGTTCGACCGGTTTCGAGACCCGTGAACTCCACCTGGCGACCGTGTGCCTCGATATCGACGATCGCCGGTTCCCCGTCGGCGATCCGGGCGTCGACGGCGTAGCGCTCCGATTCGCCCAGCGGCACCACCCGTCCTTGGTCGTCCTCAAGGACGATCCCGACTGGGACCGTCGCGTCGAAGGGAACGTCCGGGATACCGCCGTGCCAGTGTTCGGTGTGCCAGTAGCCGAGCTGGTCGTCGGACCGCAGGTCGTAGATGTCGAACTCGTCGAGCCGAAGCGACTCGAGTGGGTAGTCGTGGCCATAGTCGAACCCCGGTAACGCCCCCGAGTCGAATCCGATAAGATACGGCCCGAGCCCGTCGAGCAGGTCGTACGTCGCCACGTCGTCGTAGTCGCGTTGGAGCTCGCGAGCCACGTCCTGTGCCCAGGAGAACTCCGGGGTGTCCAGATATATGAACGCCCGCGTCGACGCGATATCACGGGCGACATCACCGTCGGGACTCCACCCATGACCCATCTGACCGACGGAGATCGGGTTCGTGAACTCGAACTCGTCACCCGCGACGTGCTCGGCCCAGTCCTGGATCGTAAAGAACGCGGTGTACCCGGCCCGCTCCGAGTCACCCTCGAACGGACTCCCGAGGGCGGTGCAGCCGGCAAGGCCCGCCACGGCCGCGACCCCGGCTCCCGAGCGAAGAACCGTTCGTCTGGAGAGTTTCATATCCGTTATTTAGTCCCATTCGGATAAAAGCGTTATTATACTCTTGGCCCTGATTATTAACTAGATGGACGGGCGTGGACGTCGGTCGAGATGTTCGCGTGTCCCGTCACGGGTGAGGCCAGCATGACCCGCGGATCCGATCGACCGTGGTCCGTCGGGCCACGGGCCGCGCTTCACCGACTTCGTGGACATCTGATCGGCTGCGTCTCCGTGGACGCGCGATCACTCGCGGCGTTCAGGATCCTGCTCGGCCTGCTCGTGATCGCGGACCTACTTCTGAGAGCGCGGAACTTCGGGTTCTACTACACGGATGACGGGGTAGTTCCGCAGTCGCTTGCCGAGCGGGGAGCCGCGGAGCACGCGTTCTCGGTGTACTACTACGTCTCGGAGCCGGAGCTCATCGCGGCGTTGTTCCTGCTTCAGGGAATGTTCGCGCTGGCGCTCGTCGTCGGGTATCGGACCCGGGCGGCGACCGTGATCTCCTTCCTGTTCGTCGTCTCACTCGATCACCACAACCCGTTCGTGTTGAGCTACGCGGACACGCTGTTTCGATTGTTGTTCTTCTGGGCGGTCTTCCTCCCGTTGGGGGAACGGTGGTCGGTCGACGCGCTCCACGCGGACGGGGCGAGACGTCGAACCGTCGCTGGCGTCGCGACCGGGCTGGCGATGGCACAGATGGTGTTTATGTACTTCCTCAACGGCGTCCACAAGGCGACCTCCGAGACGTGGCGCAGCGGCGACGCCGCGCCGCTCGTCTTCGGGATCGACGAGATGACGTTTCTGCTCGGTGACTTCGTGCGAGCGTTCCCGACGCTCGTCGGATACGGCGGACTGGTCTGGTTCTCCATGCTGCTCGGCTCGTTCCTGCTGGTACTGCTCCACGGTCGGCCCCGGATCACAATGGTCGCGTTATTCGTCCTCGGTCACGCGTCGTTCGCGGTCACGGTGCGGATCGGGGCGTTCGCGTACGTCGCTATCGCCGGACTGACGCTGTTCCTCCAGTCGGCGTTTTGGCGCGATGCCGGACGGGTCGCCCGTCGACTCAGGGTCGACCCGGCCACGGTCGAGACGCGAGTACGAACGACCGTCGGCGTCCCCCTTGCCGCGGCGCTTCCGGCGGTCCGAGTCCCGTCGAGAATGGACCGAACAACGCGTGTACTGTCGACTCTGACGATCTGGCTCGTCGCCGGCGCAATGCTACTCGTTGTCGCGCTGGCGTTGCTCAACGCCGGAGCCGTCGCCGACGACACGTACGATCAAGACGAGGTGAACGCGCTGGTTGAACAGCACACTGTCGGGAGCCACGTGTATCTCGTCGCGGAGTCGCTCGGTATCAGACAGCCCGAGTGGAGCGTGTTCGCTCCACAGCCGCGAACGACGGATCGGTACTACGTATTTGGTGGACGAACCGTGGATGGCAACCGGGTCGACGTGTTCAATGACCGGGCGTTCACGTGGGATCGACCGGGAGATCAGCTCCAGAAACAACACGACACCTATCGGATGCGGTTCTTCATGAATAGCGTCCGGCGCGGGTCTGTCGGCGGCGACCTCACGGCCAGTTACGGCGAACATCTCTGTCGGACGTACGCCGAGGCGTACGACATCGATCTCTCACACATCAGTATGTTCGAGGTTGCGGAGCGGATAACGTTCGGGACGATCGACGACCCGAGTGACCGCGAAACCGATCGGACCCACTTCTATCGGCACGAGTGCGGCAGCTGAGTCCTTATTAGCGATCGAGACCGGCTCTCGACTATCGTGCCATCCATGAGAGAGGCTCACGGTACAGTATGGTGAGCGTCTGAAGATGGCCACTCTGCCCGTGACGAGCGATAACTAGCCACCAGCGACACCGTTCGATCCGGATAAATGACCGTTCCAGCAGTTCGAGACACCGACTCCCGTCGGTGATCGGGACGCACTCTCCAACGACCGACTGGTCCGGTCCAGTGGTCGTCCGTGGAACGGATGTTCAACGGAATCTTCGCGTCTAACCGGTATCGAAACCGGGGCGAAAGTGCGACGCGTTTCGGCAACGACTAACCGCGGGGTCGTGAGGCGGGAACCCCGTTAGGCGTCGAGCGTCAGCTCGACGAGGACGCGGCCGTGGTCCGCCTCGGCGACGACGTAACGCTCGATATCGGCACAGGTCTCGACGCCCTCCTGCTCGTGGAGCGTGTGCCCCTCGTGGACCGTCACGGAGCCGCCGGTGGTGAAGAACCCGAAGGTGTCGCCGCCGCCATGGTCGTGATCGTCGTCGTGGTCGTGGTCGTGCTCGTCGTCGTGGTCGTCGTCATGCTCGTCGTCGTGGTCGTCGTCATGCTCGTCGTCGTGGTCGTCGTCATGCTCGTCGTCGTGATCATCGTCGTGATCGTGGTCGTCGTGGTCGTCGGTATCGCCATAGGCCTCAGCGTCGAACGCGATGAACGCGCTAGAGCCCTCCACAGAGACATCGAACGGTTGGTGAGTTGCATCGATTACAGTTGCTTCCTCGGCGGATCCGCCACCGACGAGGGATTCGGGTTCGTCGAACTCCATGTGTCCGCAAGCCTCGTCGATGACTGCCTGTGAGACGCGTTCGCCGTGGTCGTCGTCGTGGTCGTGGTCGTCGTCGTGGTCGTCGTCGTCGTGGTCGTCGTCGTCGTCGTGGTCGTGATCGTCGTCGTGGTCGTGATCGTCGTCGTGGTCGTCGTCGTCGTCGTGGTCGTGATCGTCGTCGTGATCGTGGTCGTCGTCGTGGTCGTGGTCGTCGTCGTGATCGTGACCACCCACGCCCTCGACCAAGAGGGTCATCGAGGCGGAGCCGTCCCCACCAGGGTCGCCTCCATCGTCCGTCTCCGGTGCTTCCTCGTCCGAGCACCCGGCCAGAGACGCCGCCACACCGACTCCCAGCAGTCCGGCACCGCGTTTCAGCATCGTTCGCCGTGTTCCTGTCATCACTCCCACTAACGCTGATTAATAGAAAAGTGTTGTTATATAATAAGAGATGGTTAATATAGAATGCGAGACGGGAGGAGGCGTACCCGATCGCCGGCGACTATTCGGTCAGATCGACCACGGTCGCCCCCGCGAGGTCGGCGAGCCGCTCCGGTTCGATAGGGAACACCGCGTTCGGCGTGCCGGCGGCGCCGTAAACGGTGTCGAACCCCGCGAGGGTGGGGTCCATCACTGTCGGGAGCGCGGCGTCGTGACACAGCGGCGGGACGCCACCGATACTCCAGCCGACCGTCTCGCGGATCCGGTCCGGGTCGCCCATGAACGCCTCGTCGGCTCCGAAGTGGCCCGCGACGGCGTCGAGGTCGAGCCGGTTCGCGCCACTCGTGATCCCCGCGACGAGCGCCCCGTCGTGTTCGCCCCCCGAGAGCGACACCACGATGGTGGAGGCGATAGCCGCGGTCTCACAGCCGACCGCCTCCGCAGCCGCCGCCGCGGTTTTCGTCCCCGTCTCGAACTCGGACACGTCCACATCGAGGTCGTACCGCTCGCGTGCGCGCGCTGCGAACTCCGCCGCTCGTTCGTGCATGGGGCGTACAGCGCCGCCTGTCGGTATCAACCCCCCGGACGCGGTAGATATGGACGCGCCGCTCTACCGTGTCGCGGGTACGGGGAGGCTCGATTCCTCGGCTCACCGACGCTCCCCTCGCTCACTCCCGCGGAAGGCGTCCGAGTCCGTGCCAGATAGCGTCGATCAGCCGAGCCTCCCCGTCGGCCGCGGGGTCCGTTTCCGGCCACCCGTGAGCGATGGCGTCCTCCAACGCCGCGAGCGAGTGGTTCTCGAAGTTGTTGACCCCGCGGAACGACTCCAGTGCGTCGCGCTCCGCCTCGCCGAACGACGCGGACGGCTCGCCGTCGACGAACCCGAGCTCCGCGAGCGTTCCCGTCACCGCCTCGGCGACATCCCCGTCTACGGACACGGGGTCGTCCGGCTCCGCCCGCGAGAGCAGCGTCACGTCGTACAGCTTGAACACCCGTTCGAGCTCCGCGATCGGGTCCTCGTGGTCGTCCACCCTGACGTCGATCCACCGGTCGTTCCGGCCGTCGTACCCCCCGTCGGGCTTGGCGACGTACAGCGCGGCCGACTGTTTCCCGCGCGAGTCACCGCCCGCCTCGTCGCCCGCGAACAGCGCCGCGAGTAACCGCTCCGGGAGGTCGCCATCCTCCGACTCGTACGCCTCCGCCATCGCCGTCAGGGTGGCCTCGTTCTCCAAGATGTTCCCCTGGACCGTATAGGTCTCTCCCTGTTGGTCGCCGGCAACATCGAGACAATCATCACCGGTGTACGCCGCGATCGATCCGTCCGCGCCGACGACGCCCACCTGCCGGCTCGCCGCCTCCTCGTCGTCCTCGACG
Organism: Halorubrum tibetense; assembly: GCF_042661865.1. Taxonomy (GTDB): domain Archaea; phylum Halobacteriota; class Halobacteria; order Halobacteriales; family Haloferacaceae; genus Halorubrum; species Halorubrum tibetense. Next base: position 2,007 of record NZ_JBHSWW010000067.1, on the reverse strand, counting down.
AGGGCGTCGATCGCCTCCGCGGCGGTGTACCCCTCGCGGAGCAGGTCGAGTCCGTCCGGGCCGTACGCGACGTTCGCGAAGCTCTGCGTTGCGATCGCGCCCGCGTCCGCGGCCGCGAACGGAACGACGGAGCCGACGCTGACGAACTTGGACTGGACGGCGACGCCGACGGCTTCCGTTTCAGGGTCGTGTGCGACGATCGAGAAGGTCATGCCGGATCCGGCGACCGCCGTAGACAAAAGCGTTCAGGCGGCGGCAGTCGGGTGGCACATCGTCGGCAGTCGCGAATCTGGTGTACCGTCGGTGGTCGCGGATCCGCCGTGCCGCGCGGTTACGCGTCCTCGTCGAGCGCCTGCCACGAGAGCCGCGGGTTACGGGCGGCGTCGGCCTGGTCGATCCGGGCGGCGGCGGTCCGGTTGGGCGCGGTTTCGAGCGACTCGTCATCGTCCGCGTACGCCGCGTTGAACGCGGCCGCGAGGTCGTCGAGCGACGATCGGCTCTCGATCTCCGTCGGTTCGGTCAGCATCGCCTCCGGGACCATCTCCGGCCACTTGGTGGTCGGCGGATGGACGCCGAAATCGAGCATCCGCTTGGCGATGTCAGCTGCATCCCGGTCGCCCGCCGTCGCCGCGAACTCGTGATGGAACGGCTCGAACGGCACGTCGAGATCGATCCGCTCGGCGAGATAGTTGGCGTTGAGCACGGCCTTCGCTGCGGCGTCCGACAGCCCCTCGTCACCGAGCCGTGCGATGTACGCGTACGCCTTTATGAGGACCTGCCAGTTCCCCTCGAACCCGTGGACCTTTCCGATCGACTCGGACGGCGTGAACCGCTCGTAGCCGCTTCCCGTCTCCGACTCCCGAACCCGCGGACCGGGTAGGAACGGCGCGAGCTCGTCCGTGACGCCCACGGGACCCGCACCGGGCCCGCCGCCGCCGTGCGGGGTCGCGAACGTCTTGTGGACGTTGTAATGCATCACGTCGAACCCCATGTCGCCGGGGCGGCCTCGGCCAAGGAGCGCGTTGAGGTTCGCGCCGTCGTAGTACAACAGTCCGCCCGCGTCGTGGACGAGGTCGGCTATCGCTTCGATATCCCGTTCGAACAGCCCCACCGTGTTCGGGTTCGTCAACATGAGGGCGGCGGTGTCGTCACCGACGGCCGCCTCCAAGGCCTCGAAATCGACGCGACCGTCCTCACCGGACGGGAGCTCGACGACGTCGTATCCGGCGAGCGCGGCCGTCGCGAAGTTGGTCCCGTGTGCCGACGCCGGGATGACGACCTCCGACCGGTCGTTCCCGTGTCGCTCGTGGTACGCCTTCGCGATCAGGATCCCGGTGAACTCCCCGGCCGCGCCCGCCGGTGGTTGGAGCGTCACGGCGTCCATCCCGCCGATGTCCGCGAGGAACCCTTGGAGGCGATGCTGTAGCTCGAGGTTCCCCTGAAGGGTCCGGTCCGGGCGGTCTGGATGGACCGCCGCGTTCGGGTCGGCGGCGATGTCCTCGGTGAACTTCGGGTTGTACTTCATCGTACAGCTCCCGAGGGGGTACGGGCCCGAGTCGATCGCCCAGTTCATCTGCGAGAGTCGAGTGTAGTGCCGGGCGATCTCCGGCTCGGAGACGTCCGGCAGCGTCAGCTCGTCGCGCGTGAGGTCGTCGGGGAGCGGCGAGGACGCAGTGACGTCCACGGTCGCTTCTCCCTTCTCCGAGAGCAGCGGCTCTCGAACCGATCCCTCTTCACGGGCGTATCGTGCTTGATCGTGGATCATCTCAGATCACCTCCTCGAACGCGGCGACGAGGCCGTCGGCCCTGTCGGCGTTCAGGTCGGTCACACACACCTGTATCAGGTGTTCCCCGACGACGTGGACCGCGAACCCCTCGTCCGCCAGGTCGCCAGCCACGGCGGCGGCCGGCTGGTCGGTCCGCACGACGAACTCGCGGAAATGGTGTCGGTCGTGAACCGGCGCTTTCGCGCCCGAGAGGTCGTCGATCCGCCCGGCGAGCGCCGCG
>NZ_JBHSWW010000066.1:0-10968 GCF_042661865.1 Halorubrum tibetense | reverse complement strand
GGCCGCGGCCGCGCCGGTCCCGTCGCCGGACACGACGGTCGCGTCGTCGACCTCCGCGTCCCCGATTCTCGCGTCGTCGACTTCCGCGTCCTCGTTCTCCGAACCTCCCTCGGCCGCATCGGGTCCCAAGGCGGCTGTCGCGTCGGCCGCGGCGATCGTCGCCACGAACGTCCGCTGTGCGTCGTCGTCGGAGTTCACCCACTCCGCGAACACGCGCGGGAGGTAGTCGTCGTGGCGGTCACCCCACGTGTCGGCGGTGAACACGGCGACTGCGTCGGCGTCGACGGGACGGGCCTGCCTGACGGCGATCTCGCTCATCCGTCACCTCCAGGGCTGTGACTCGGCGGTCAGCTCCCCCGCGAGCTCGTGTCGCACCGCCGCCGCGGGGTCGTCCGTGTTCGCGAGCGCCCACATCAGCTTCACTTTCGCCGTTCCCGGGAGGGTGTCGCCACCCTCTATCACTCCGGCGTCGAGCAGGTCGCGACCCGTGTCGTACACGCGGTCACACACCCGTCCCTCGAGACACTGACTGGTCATGACGACCGTCGTCCCGTCGGAGACGAGCGACTCGATCCGCGGGATCAGGTCGGTGTGGACGTGTCCGAGCCCCGTCCCCTCGATCACGACGCCCGACATCCCGTCGAGATACCCCCACGCCGCGGGGTCCATTCCCGGCGTGAACTTGACCAGCTCGACATCGTCAGCCATCTCGGGGGTGAGCGTGGGCTCCTCGTTCCCGCGGGGGGCTGGCTCGCGGTTCCAGTCGATCGCCGCGTCCGCCGTGTCCCCGTCCGCACCCGCGTCGGCGGCAGTCTCGTACTCGATGACGCCGAGGGGTTTCGCGCCGACGGTCTCGAAGGCGTCCCGGCGAGAGGTGTGGTTCTTGCGGACGCGGGTGCCGCGGTGGAGCGCGCAGGCGTCGTCGGACTGGTTCGCGTGCATACAGACGAGCGTCTCGGCGTGGTCCGCCTTCGCGGCCTCGACGGCACACACCGCGTTCATCACGTTGTCGGAGGAGGGACGGTCCGCGGAGCGTTGGCTTCCGGTGAACACCACCGGCACTGACGCATCGAGCGCGAACGAGAGCGCCGACGCGGAGTACTGCATCGTGTCCGTCCCGTGCATCACGACTACGCCGTCCGCACCCGCGGCTATCTCCTCGTGGACCGCCTCGGCGAGCTCCCGCCAGATCGACGGCTCCATGTTCTCCGAGAGGATGTTGGCGACGACCCGCCCGCGGTAGTTCGCCCGGCCCGCCAGATCGGGAACCGCGCGCAACACGTCCTCCGCGTCGAAGCGGGCCGTGACCGCGCCGGTCCGGTAGTCGACGGTCGAGGCGATCGTTCCCCCGGTGGAGATGAGCGCGATCGTGGGCAGCTCGTCGTCGAAGGTGACCTCGCTGGACGCGCCGGGGCCGTCCGCCGCGTCCCCGCTCTCCTCCCCGCCGACGTCGCGAACGCCGGACTCAAGTACCTCGATCTCGGCGGCGTCACGGTCGATACCGACGTTGTACCCGCCATCGAGCTTGACGACGAGGTGATCGGGGGTCGTCGAGGGCAACAGGACCCCCTCGTTCGTGACGTCCCCGCGGTCGACGCGGACGCGATCTCCCGGTTGCATACCACTCGATTCCCTGCCGGCGGACTTCAATCCAACCGTTCGTCGCCGAGAGACCGGTTCCGTCGATCGGGTCCGGTGTCCCCCGTCAGACAGGGAGGTCGGCGTCGGGGTCGACGACCCTGTCGGGCTCCGCCGGCGCTCGCCAATCGGTGGTGCGTTCGAGCAGCTGGACGACCATTCGTCCGGTCGCGCCCCAGACGGTGTACCCGTCGACGCGGAAGAAGTGGATCCGGTGGTCGCCGTAGTCGGGATGGACGCGTCGTTCCGACTCGTAGTTCGCGGGATCGGTGAGTCCGCTGACCGGGAGCACCGCTACTTCGGCGACCTCCGACTCGTCCGGGGCGTACTCGCGATCCGGAGCGATCCCGACGAAGGGGCGCACGGCGTAGTCGCTCGTCGTCGTCGTGTCATCGATACGGGCGACGATATCGACCTCTCGGGGGCGGAGGCCGATCTCCTCGTTCGCCTCCCGGAGCGCCGTTTCCCGCAGTGTGGCGTCCATCGGTTCCCGACCACCGCCCGGGAAGCTCATCTGGCCGGGGTGCTCGCCGAGGTGTGCGGCTCGCTTCGTGAACAGCAGGTGTGCCTCCCCGTCGCGTTCGACGACCGGAGTCAACACCGCCGCCTCACGCCGGGCGACGAGCGATGTCGGCGTGAACCGACCGAGCCGCGACAGGTCCATACCGGCCCTGGGTCACACACTCGGTTTAAGCTTTCTCCGATCCTCACCGCGTACAGCTCCCGTACCACCGAGTACACGACTGTCTACTGGGTACACCACTGTCTATCGAGTACGCCACTATCTACTGCGTACACCGCCGTCCACCGAGTGCATCGCCAAAACGGGTCTGTCGCGGTCCGTTTCCGGTCTGTCCCAGGCGTATCGTCGATCAACACCATCGTTCACGAGCTCTCGTTCCCGCCGTCTCAACGGTCCCCGCCATCAGTCGTGTCGCTCTCGGCGTCGCAGTCGGAATCGTCCGCATCCGCATCACTCTCGCAGTCGGCGTCGTCGTTCGGGTCCGTCTCGCTATCCGCGTCGTCGCCGGACCCCTCGACGTCCGGGACCTCGGTCGTGTCGACGCTGGGAATCCCGCCGATCGCGGTCGCCGCGAGCGCGGCCACGACCACAGTGACCACCACGATAAACACGAACTCCCGGGACTCACGCATATTCGGGTGGTGTGTCTCCACACACAAAGACCGGATCGACGTTTGTGCCGGATATGCCCGAATTAACCAGTATTAACGGGTGTAAAACGGGATATCTGATGGCCAAGCCTCCTCTGAGCTAACGACCCTTCGGACCTTTTAAGCCGCCGACCCACGCTGTGAGAGCTAATGAGCGACGACGACCAGGAGCTCGGGATCACCGAGTCCAAGTCACACAACACCGGCGAGTGGTACGCCGAAGTCGTACGGAAAGCGGGGTTGGCCGACTACGGCCCCGAGGGAATGAGTGGGTTCATCGTGACGCGCCCGCGGGCGTACGCTATCTGGGAGAGACTGCAGGGGTTCCTCGACGCGAAGTTCAAGGACACCGGCGTCCAGAACGCCTACTTCCCGCTTTTTATCCCCGAATCCTACCTCGAACGTGAGAAGGACATCGTTGAGGGGTTCGACCCCGAGGTCGCGTGGGTGACGGAAGCCGGAACGAAGGAGCTCGAGGAGCGGCTCGCCGTTCGACCCACCTCGGAGTCGATCATCACCCCATATATAAGTCAGTGGGTACGGAGCCACCGCGACCTCCCGTTGCGCGTGAACCAGTGGTGTTCGGTCGTCCGGTGGGAGGCGACGGAGACGAAGCCGTTCTTCCGGACCAAGGAGTTCCTCTGGCAGGAGGGCCACACGGCCCACGCCACCGCCGAGGACGCGTGGAACGAGACGATGACCCGACTCGACCAGTACGAGTCGGTGTACGAGGACTTACTCGCTATCCCGGTGTTGAAAGGACAGAAGCCGGACCACGACAAGTTCCCGGGTGCCGACACGACCACGACCGTCGAGGCGCTGATGCCCGACGGGAAGTCGGTCCAAGCCGGCACGTCACATTACCTCGGACAGTCGTTCGCGGAGGCGTTCGACATCACCTTCGCCGACGCCGACGAGAACGAGCGGCTCGCACACACGACGTCGTGGGGGCTCTCCTGGCGCGCGCTCGGTGCCCTCATTATGACTCACTCGGACGAACAGGGCCTCGTGTTGCCGCCGAGCGTGGCACCGACCCAAGTCGTCGTCGTCCCGATCTGGCAGGAAGACACGAAAGACGACGTGTTGGCGTACGCCGAGGGGGTCGCCGACGACCTCGAAGACGCTGGGATCCGGGTCGAGCTCGACGACCGCGACGAGCGCAACCCCGGGTTCAAATTCAACGAACACGAGCTCAACGGCGTCCCTGTCCGCGTCGAGATCGGGCCCTACGAAGTCGATGACGACGAACTCACGCTGAACCACCGGCCGGACGGCGAGGAGCACGTGATAGATCGCGACGGCGTCGCGGAAACGGTCCGTGACCACCTCGACGAGGTGTACGCGAAGCTGTACGCGGCCGCCGAGGAGACGCTCGACGGCGAGGTCCGTACGGCCGACGACCGCGCGGAGATCCTCGGGACGCTCGGCCAGCACGGCGGCTACGTGGAGGCCCCGTGGTGTGGCGACGAGGCCTGTGAGGAGCCGATCAAGGAGCCCATGGCCGCCGAGATCGTCATGGTCCCCTTCGGGGAGGACGACCCGCTCGTCGACGACGCGGGCGATGACCCGGACGACGACGCGGGCAACGACGGGGCCACCTGTGCGATCTGTGGCGACGACGCCGAGCGGACCGCGTACTTCGCGAAGTCGTACTGAGCGGGCGGAACCGAACCGTGTGGCCCCACAAGACCTATCACGGAACTCCCGAATCGTCGGGTATGAGGGGTTGTACGGGTGTCGATACGTCCGACAGTAAAGTCGCGGAGACGGTTCGGCGTGTCGACTGCCGGCTGTCACGGCTCTGTGTGACGCTCGCGCTATCCGCCGTCACCGTCACCGTTGCCGCCGCGGTAGCGTACGGGTTCCAAACGTTCGGTACTCCCGTCTAGCCGGGTTGATCCGGGTTAATTCGGGCTGAACGAGATGACCCTATTTATCCGAGGACGTGTTATAGGGGACCGATGAACCGACGCACGTCGTTGCTCGTGGGGATCGTGGTCATCGGTGTCGCCGCTGTCGCCGTGGCAGGGGTCGCTCCCGTCACCGCGGTGGCCGACTCCGTGACCACGACGGCGGACCACGACGAGTCGGACCGAGCGATCGTTTCCGATGTCGACGAGGATCCCGAAGAGTCGGAAAACGAATCGACCAGCATCCGGCCCGGCGAGCAGTTCGCCGGCGCGGTCGGCGTCCAAGCGGCCGAGATCGACGGGGAGGTAGCGTCGCGCGCCTTCGGACTTCGTCTGGCGGCGGCCGAGACCGACGCGGAACGCGCCGCCGTGATCGCCGATCGGATCGAGCGAAACGAGCGGCAGCTCGACCGGATCGGTGACCAGCAGGCGGAGCTCCGTGACCGACGTGATGCCGGGGAGTTGAGCGACGGCGCGTACGCCGCACGGACCGCACGGACGGTCGCGGAGGTCCGGGCTGTGAACTGGACGACTGACGGGAGCGCCGACGCCGCCGTCGGCCTCTCGGAGGAGCTCCTGGCCGAGCAAGGGGTCGACGCCGACCGTATTCGTGCCCTTCAGGATCAGGCTGACGAGCTGAGCGGTCCGGAGGTCGCGGAGTGGGCTCGTGAGATCGGCGGCAACCGGACGGGCGCGCCGTTCGGACCCGACCGCGGCAACGGCCCCGGTGCGGGTGTCGGAGCACCGGGACCGGGGGACGGTCACTCGGAGAACGGTACTGACTCCTCGGAGCGCGGGAACGAAGCGGCCGACGGGGACCGTGAGTCGGAGCGTGACGACGATAACGAGTCGGAGCGCGGCGGCGACGGTGAGTCGGAGCGCGGGAACGGGTCCGGTGAGCGCGACGACGAAGCGGGGTCGGAGCGCGACGGCGGTGGCCCACCAACGGTGGGGACCGTCGCCATCGGTAGTTCGAGTGTGCTGGTGCATCCGGATTCCTGATCGCCAGTGCGGAACGCAATGCGACGAACCCGAAGGAATTTAGCGGCCGCGACGGTTTCCCCGTTCGTGAAGCGACGGACCATCGTACTCGTCGGCGTCTGCCTACTCGTTTTCAGCGCGGGCGCTGCGGTCTCACTCGGTGCCGCAAGCGCGCCCGGTGGCGACCCCTTCGAGCAGATGGAGATCGAGGCGGAGGACGTCCTGATGGCCGTCGAGGTCGACGCTGACGGCGACGCGATGTGGACGGTCGAGTACCGAACGCGCCTGGCGGACTCGGAGGAGGAGGCTGCGTTCGAGGAGCTCCGTGAGGACATCGAATCCGATCCCGAACCGTACACGGATCGCTTCCGTGAACGGATGGAGCGTACCGCCGAGACGGCCGAGGAGGCGACCGGGCGTGAGATGGCGATCGCGGACGTCTCGGTCCAGGCGGACCGCCGGGAACTCGCGCGGTCGTACGGCGTCGTCACTTACGAGTTCCGCTGGACGGGGTTCGCCGCCGTCGACGGCGACCGGATCACGGCCGGCGACGCGCTCGACGGGCTGTTCCTCGACGACGAGACGTCGTTTATCGTCTCTTGGCCGGACTCACACGCGCTCGTCGATGTCAGCCCTCCGCCCAGCGAAACCAGGGACGGAGCCGTCGTTTGGAACGGCCCGCTGGACTTCACTGCCGACGAACCACGCGTCGCGATCGAACCCGCTGGGGCCGACGGCGGAGTGACGGACGACGGGCCGGCCGGTGACGATGTCGAGGACGGGGACCAGCCGAACGGCGAACAGGGGACCGACGAGTCGGTCTCGGCGGTCACGGTAGTCGCTGTCGTCGCCGCCCTCCTTCTGGTCCTCGGCGGTGCGACGTACTACCGGCGCATGGGGGGCGTCGCCGATGGGACGGGCGAGGGCGATGGCAGCACGTCGACTGGCCGGAGTTCGTCGTCGGGCGGGGACGCCGTCACCGCGACCAACGACGCGGATACTCCCGGATCGGACGTGAGTGACGGGGGACCGACCGACACAGGAGTTGACGACCACGACGGATCCGGTGAGGCCGACGAGGTCGGGGACCCTGACGACGCCGATGACGCGGTCGATCCGGCGCTGTTGAGCAACGAGGAGCAGGTGTTGCGGCTCATCGAGGAACGCGGTGGACGGATGAAACAGGCCGAAGTCGCCGAGGAGCTGGATTGGACGGCCGCGAAAACGAGCCAAGTCGTTACCGGGCTACGCGACGAGGGGACGCTCGACGGGTTCCGGCTCGGACGCGAGAACGTGCTCTCCCTCCCGGACGAGGACCCGACGGGTGCGGACGGAGCACGCGGGGAGGAGACGGAGTAAGCCGGAGGCTCAGAGGTCGCGGGAGCGTCCCAAGTGTTGCAGTTCGCCCCCACACTCGCACCGGCCCGGTGTCTCGCCCCGAGCGCCACATTCGAAACATTCGTACAGTTCTTCGCCACTATTCTTGCAATTCGGTCTCATGTCTCGATGTAACACGCCGAGAGGTATGGCTGTGACCCTAATATGCGTAGTATTGTTTAATCGTGTTACGGGCCCGGGCAAACGAACGATCGGATCCGAGCCGACGGCCGGTCACTGGGGTGGGGTGTCGATCCAGGAGTCGATCAACACCTTGAGGACGCTCGCGAACGCCGTCCGACGGCTCCAGAAGGCGACCTCCCCCGCCGTCGCCCCCTCGCTTTGCACGGCCAACAGGACCGTGTCGCCGTCGACGGCGAGCAGCCGGACGACGGGGAGGTCCGCTTCGTGGGCGTCCTCCGGGACCGGAAACGTCCTGACGGGGGTGTTCTCGTAGTACGCGATCATCTCGGGGTCCGCACTGGCAACGAGGGCGTCGACCCCACCTTCGGCGGCGGCGAACAGCGCCTCGTCGGTCGACTCGTCGTGGTTCCGTCGCTCGACGGCGTACACGATCGACTCCGTCGCGTCGGCCGCGAGCGACCGGATCCGTTCGGTCACCGCGTCCCGCCCCTCGACCGTCCACACCTCTTCTTTTCGCTCGTCGTCGTCGGGACGTTCCGGCTCGATCGCCTCCAACCGCTCGAACGCGCGCTCGCGACGCCGGTCCTGCTGGCGGCGGAGCAGCTCCTCCGCCTCCGCCAGGGGCACGGGTCTGAACCGCTTCGGCGACGCCTGCTGAACGTCGAGGAGCCCCCGTTCTTGGAGGCTCTCGGCCGCGCCGTACACCTGTGACCGCGGGACGTCAGTCGCCTCAGCGATCTCGCGAGCAGTTCCGCGCCCGAGCTTCTCTAACGCGACGAACACGCCCGCCTCGTACGTCGACAGTCCGAGACGCTCCAGCGCCGTCCGGGCCGCCGTCTCGGGTCGTGACTCCCCTGCCGCGTCCCCGTTGTCGCCGGATCCGGTCGCGTCGTCGCTCATGTCGACTCACCCGTCGCGCGACGAGCGCCCCCGAGCCACGGCCTCTCGTGCCAGCCGGGCGCTCGGCGATCCGGACGCGCGTGTCTCGGTCCTCCTCCCGTGTCGTACACCACTGGTCCGTACATCATCCGGTAGGGGTGTTAAACCTGCGTTCACGGCCCGATATCTGCTCCCGGGTCACGCGTCGACCACCTCGCTGGAGTGTGATTCGTCGGAACTCCCCAGGTCGGGGTCGGCATCCGCGACGACTCCGTCGTCGCCGTCGGGAGCGTCGTGGGTCCATCCGAAGTAGCGCTCCCACACGAGCAACGCCGGAGGTAACACGAGCACCGCCGCCAAGAACGAGTACACCACGCTCAACGACGTGAGAAGCCCGAACTGGGCGAGAAGCGGGGTAGCGGACAACACGAGCGCGCCGACCCCACCCGTCGTCGTGACCATGCTCCCGGTCACGCCGCCGCCGGTCCCCCGTAGCGTCCGCAACAGGGCCGTCTCGGCGTCTTCGACCCGATTGAACTCGTCGATAAACCGGTGGGTGATGTGGACCGAGTACGCGATCCCGATCCCGATCGTGATCGAGAGGATCGTCGCCGTCAGGACGTTGAACGGGATCTCCAACACCACCATCGTCGCCGCGAGGAACGCGACGGTGACGACGATGGGGACGACGTTGACGATCCCCAACGACGGACGACCCTCCAACACCCAGTAGACGGCGACGAGGAACGCCGCCGTCACCCCGAGTGCGGTCGCGAGGCTCACGATCGCCGAGGCGAACAACAGGTCCATCACCGATCGGATGACGACGATGTCGCCGGTCGCGGTCGCGTCCTCACGGAAGTCGTCGGCGACCGACCGCGCGTCGTCGACGACGGCCTCTTCCGTCGCGTCCGCCTCCACGTCGTAGACGAACCGCATCGCGGTGCGGTCCTCCGTGACGTACTCCGCCGCCCAGTCACCGACCGGTGAGGCGAGCAGCTCGTCCATCACCACGTCGACGTTCCGGTCCGGAACTCCGTTACCACTCATGTCGTTCGCGGCGACCAGCGCGCCGAACTCCGGGTCCTGGGCGGCGAGTGCGTTCATCGGGTCGAGCACGCTTTCGGCGATCGCCTGCCCGTCCTCTTGGAGGAACGTGTCCGGTGGATCGGTTCCCGCACGATAGGCGGACTCCAAGGCGTGGTCGGCGTCTGCCGGCCCCTCGACGTAGATGGTCACTTGGTCCTCCTCGCCGGTCTCGAAGTTGTCGCCGAGGAAGTTGATCGTCTCCGTCGCGCGGTAGTCGTCGGCGTCGACGACCCCGGTGACGGCGACGTACGGCGGGAGCTCCTCGTAGGGGAGGAAGTCCTCGTCGTCGAACTCCGTCTCGACGTCGGTCGCGACCACCCCGGCGCCGGCAGTCGCGACGAGGATGAGCGCGAGCATCGCCATCGGTGCCTTCCGACCGACGAACAGGCCGACGGGTAGCACCCGGCCGAGCGCGGAGTCCTCGTCGCCGAGCGGCGTGGTCCCGAACTCCGGGATCGACGTGCCCGCGCGGAACTCGTCCATGAGCACCTTCGCGGCGGGTACGAACACCCCGAAGATCAGGAGTGTGAACACGATCCCGATCGCCGTGACGAGCCCGAACTCCTGGATCTGGCCCAGCTCGCTCGTGAGGTTCGCGCCGAACCCGATCGCCGTCGTCCCGGTGACGATGAAGAACGCGACGAGGAGCTGGTCGTTGGCGCGCACCATCGCCTCGCGGATCTCGTACCCCTGCACCCGCTCCTCACGGTATCGGTTGACCGCGTGGATACCGAAGTCGATCCCGACTGCGAGCAGCAGCGGTGGCACCGCGACGGTCATCATCGTGAACGGGATGCCGGCGAGTCCGGCGAACCCGAACGTCCAGATCACCGCCATCACCAGCGCCACCAGCCCGAGCCCCAAGTCGAACGGGTCGCGATAGGCGACGACGAGGAACAGCAGGATCAGCCCGGCGACGGCGGGGACGACGAGCACGAGCGAGTCGACCATCGCCTGTTCGGTCTCGATGTCGACGAGCGCGCCCGTGAACACCGTGAAATCGCCGTGAACCCCATCGGCAACCGTCTCTATCCGCGTGAGCAGCTGGATCTCCGCCTCGGTGTCGGGGGCCTCCGCGAAGTCGACGACCGTGATCGTCGCCGACGCGGAGGGGTCCTGCGTGTTGAGGTCGTCACTGAGGGACTGCGCGCGGTCCGGTTGTTCCTCGAGCAGCGCTCTCGCGGCCGCCCGGACCTCGGTCTCCGTCGCGTCCTCGACCGCTCGGAGTCGTGCCTCGGTGGTCTCCGCGTCCCCGTCGAGCTGCTCGGCGACGGCACCCGCGACGCTCGCCGACTCGCGGACGTCGAGTTCCGAGTGCTCCGCCAGTCGGTGCTCGACCTCGAGCATCGCGATGATCCCGGACCGCGACAGCACGTCGCCCTCTTGGATGAGCTGGACCGACGTCTCCTCGTCCTCAAACGGCGGTTCGAACTCCTCGTTCACGCGGTCGAGCGCTTCCTGCTCCGGGATCCCTTCGGTGAACGCGTCGATATCCGGGTCGGCCTCCACGGCCGCGAGGCCGCCGGCGAACACGCCCGTCAAGACGAGGAACACCGTCACGACCAGCAGCGGGCGGCCGATGATACCCCCGTTGACGGTCTCGACGATCCGCCGGTACCCTCCGCTCATGACTCAGCGGTCGCGGTTCCCGTCGGCGTCGCCGTCGGTCGACTCCCGATCCGACCCGCCGTCCCCCTCGGCGGTGTCCGGCCCGGCCCCGCTCGGCTCCTCCCCGAACAGCGAGTCGAACCCGTCGTCGCCGGCCGAACTCCCGGTG
>NZ_JBHSWW010000065.1:0-11083 GCF_042661865.1 Halorubrum tibetense | reverse complement strand
GTCGCCGCCGAGCCCGGTCGAGGTCGGCTCGACGACGTTGAGCGCGGCCGCGGTCGCGACCGCGGCGTCGAAAGCGTTGCCGCCGTCACGGAGCGTCTCGATCCCCGCCTGGCTGGCGAGCGGTTGACTGGTAGCGACGACGCCTCCCTGGCCATAGACGGTTGATCGTCGTGACGCGAACCGATCGGGGTCTGGATCCATACCGATGCTGGCACGTCCACGGGCCTAAAAGGGTGGGCGGATGGATACGGGTCCTCCCGTGATCGACCCATTCAAACGTGGTTGAGAATAGTTAATACATCACAAAATACGATGGATTTATATAGAACCGCGAACGTACTGCCATTTGCATCGGAGGTGGAACCCGATGGCTCTCCCACGCACAGCGAACACGTGGAGCAGTGGACTCGACTTCCCGAACCGACTGTTCGAACGCGGTAGCAACGACTACGAACTGTACGAGCAAGACGGCGAGTTCGTCCTCACCGTGGAGCTCCCCGGGTTCGACCCCGCGGAGATCACTGTCACGTGGGACGACGGCGTCTTGAACGTCGCCGGCGAACACGAGGACGAGTTCCGTAACACGCGCCGGACCTACCACCGTCGGTTCCGGTTCCCGAAAACCGTCGACGACGACGCCATCGAGGCGTCGTATCAGAACGGCATCCTGACGATAACCCTCCCGACCGTCGTCGACGCCGCGGCCACGGGAACCGAGATCGAGATCGAGAGCTGATCCGGGATCGACGCCGCCCGTCGACTCCTAGTCGGGAGTCGGTCCGGTGTCGACGTGTGGCCCGGCTCGTTTTATGAGTCGGCGATACGGCTAGCACAGCCGGTCGGCCGCCGATCTCGCTTATCAGTCACGACCGCGCCAGCGGCGGGTCCAACACCGGTCCGGACGGCCGGAACGGACACGGATTTACGCGTGGCCGTCCTCCGGTCGCCCGTGTCACGGTATCGAGACGTCGTCCTGTTCTTTCTGCTCGCCGGCTTGTGGGGCGGCTCGTTCGTCGCTATCGAGGTCGGCTTGGAGTACTACCCGCCCGTGCTGTACGCGGCCTACCGGTTCGATCTGGCCGCCCTCCTCCTCGTCAGCTACGTCCTCCTGACCGAGCGGGGGCCGCTCCCCCGGACCCGCGGCGACCTCGCTGCGATCGGCTTCAGCGGCGGCCTCTCGGTGGCCGCGAACAACTCGCTGCTGTTCGTCGGCCAGCAGTACACGACGAGCGGGATCGCCGCGATCACCTACAGTCTCGTCCCGATCGCGACCGCGGCGGTCGCGGCGGCGTGGGTCGGTGAGTCGGACCTCGACGCGCGCGGGATGTTGGGTGTCGTCCTCGCGTTCGTCGGCGTCGGACTCGTCGCACAGCCCGACCCGGAGAACCTCGCCGGCGGCGTCACGATCGGTGTCGGGCTCATCTTCATCGGCGTGCTCGCCGTCGCGGTCGGCAGCGTCGGGCTCCGGGTCGTCGAAACCTCCTTTTCCAGTATCGCGCTCACCGGCTGGGCGATGCTGTTCGGCGCGCTCTGTATGCACGGGATCAGCATCGGCGCGGGCGAACCACAGCAGTTACCGGTGACGGCGCTGCCGGCGCTCGTGGCGTTGGTGTTCCTCGGCGTGCTCGCCTCGGCGGTGGCGTACACCATCTACTTCACGCTGCTCGACCGGTTGGGTCCCTTCGAGATCAACCTCGTCTCCTACGTCGTGCCGGTCGTCGCGACGGTGACCGGCGTCCTGCTGCTTTCGGAGCCGGTGACGGCGTTCACCGTCGCCGGCTTCGTCGTCATCGTCGCCGGCTTCGTACTCGTCAAGCGGCACGCGATCGCCGAGGAAGTACCGAAGCTCGTCTCGCGGGCCGGCGGGTTCTTCTGACGGCTCGGATCGTCTAAACTCGAATTGTTGGAGGACTCAGCTCACACCCCCTCCGCGCTTCGGTTCACGGCGCGTTATCGTCGAGCCCGTCGATATCCGCGACGATCCGCGCGCCGTGGTCTTCCGGCGAGACGCCTTCATAGGCGAGAACGACTCGGCCGTCGGTGTCGACGACGTACGTGTTCCGGAACACGCCGTCGAAGGTGTTCCCGAACATGTTCTTCTCGCCGTAGGAGTCGTACGCGCTCGCGACCGCCCCGTCGGGATCCGAGAGCAGGTCGAAGGGGAGGTCGTGTTTCTCGGCGAAGTCGGCGAGGTCGGAGACGGGGTCGTCGCTGACCCCCATCACCGCGATGTCGCGGTTAGCGAAGGCGTCCCACTCGTCGCGGAAACTGCAGGCTTCCGCCGTACAGCCGGGGGTGTCCGCCCGCGGGTAGAAGTACACGACCGTGTACGCCGCGTCGGTGCCGCCGAGGGAGACCGACTCGCCGCGCTGGTTCGTGAGCGTGAACGACGGGGCGTCGTCGCCTGGATCGAGCATGTCCGTCTCTCGCGACGGGAGTCGCTTAGGCGATTCGATCGCGGGTGCGGGTTCGGTCCCGAACCACGACCGGCGTATCCGGCACGACACTGCTCGTCCGTATGCTTTTTACACCACAGCTGCGTCGACCCGGGTATCGATGGCATGGCAGACGACGCCGTACACGGTCCCGCTCCTCGTCGCCGGGTTGGCGTCGTTCGTCTTCGCTGCGTACGTGGTCTCTCGTCGGTTTCACGGCTCCGGACGGCTCGTCTGGTCCTTCTTCGCCGTCGCCGTCGGCGGCGGCACGTGGGCGCTGGCGTACGCGGCTCAACTGTCGGCGACGACGCTCGATGCGACGCTGTTCTGGAACCGCATCGTCTGGGTCGGCGTCGCCGTCCTCGCGACAGCGTGGCCCGCCTTCGTCGCCGCGTACGTGGACCGACCGGCGTGGCTCCGGCTCCCACGGGTCGGGATCCTCGCGTTCGTCCCGACCGTCGTCGTCGTCGCGGTGTGGACGGTCGGATCGGTCCCGCTGTTCTACGAGTCCCCCTCGCTCATCGTGGCCGACGGCGGCTATCTGGTGTTATCGTTCTCGCCGACACCGGGACTGTTGGCGTTCATGGCGTACACCTACGTGGTGAACCTGATCACGTTCGTGGTGCTCGCTCGCACCGCGATACAGCGGACCGGGGTGTTCCGGCGGCAGGCGGCGCTGTTGTTCCTCGCGGGCGTCATCCCGATGGGAGTTGGCGTCCTCAACGTCTGGGGGTCGGTCGGCCCCGCACTCGTCGATCTCACGCCGATCTCCTTCGCCGTGACCTCCGGGCTGTTGGGATGGGTGCTGCTTCGGTACCGGCTCCTGGATCTCTCCCCCGTCGCCCGGAAGGCGGTGTTCGCGAACCTCTCGGACGGGATCGTCGTCGTCGGGAGCGAGAACCGCGTCGTCGACGCGAACGATCGGGCGCGCGAGCTCTTCCCGTCGGTAGGGGTCGGGGAGGCGGTCGAGTCGGCCTTCGAGGGGACTCCCGGGGTCATCGAATCCGTCCGGGGCACCGGTGAGGTAGAGGAGACGCACGTGACGATCGAGAGCGGCTCCGGCCCGCGGTTCCTCACGGTGACGACACACGGACTCTCCGCGCCCGGACTCGCCACGGACGACGCCGAAAGCGGGGTTGTGCTCCTGATCCGCGACATCACCGAACGCGAGACGCTCCAGCGGCGGTATCGCGCCCTGATCGAGAAGTCGCCGAACGTGATCGCGGTCTCGGGCGTGGACGGCTACCTCAGATACGTCAGCCCGTCGATCGAACGACTGCTCGGCCGAGAACCGGCGTCGCTTGAGGGGCGGCCGATCCTCGATCTGGTACACCCGGAGGACCGCGAGGAGAGCCAACGACGGTTCGAGGAAGCGTTCGAAACGGGCGAGCCACAGACGTTCGAACACCGGATCGCCCACGCGAACGGGAACTGGCGGCGCTTCGAGACGGTGATCGAACGGCTGTTCGAGGACGCGAGCGACGAAGTCGTTATCACGGCCACGGACGTGACCGAGGGGAGACGCTACGAACAGCGGCTACAGGTCCTGAACCGTGTGCTTAGACACGATCTAAAGAACGACGCGAACGTGATCGGCGGCTACGCCGACCTCCTCCGCGACCACGTCGACGAGGCCGGCCACGACCACCTCGACGTGATCGACCGCAAGGTGGAGACGCTCACGCACCTCAGTGACCAGGCCCGCGAGATCGACGTGGCGCTCCACGGCGACCCCGATCGCGCTCGGATCGATCTGGCCACGCTCGTACCGCGGCTCTGTACCTCGTTGGAAACCTCGTTTCCGACCGCTACGGTGACGGTGTCGACGCCGAACCGGGCCGTGGTGCTGGCGGACGAGCTGCTCGAATCGGCGATCCGGAACGTTCTGGAGAACGCGGTCGTCCACAACGACGGCGACGCGGCACGGATCGAGGTGACGGTCAGGCAGGCGGACGACGGGTATCGGGTCGAGGTCGCGGACGACGGGCCGGGGATCCCGCCGATCGAGCGGACCGTGTTCACTGAGGGGCGTGAGACCCCGCTCGAACACGCGAGCGGGCTCGGCCTCTGGTTGGTTCACTGGATCGTCACCGGCTCCGGCGGCGAGCTGGAGATCGCCTCCCGGGAACCGACTGGAACCGTCGTTACGATGCGGTTCCCCGGGGCGGAACCGCCGGCATAGGAGAAATCACGGCGGAATCGTCCGCGTAGAGTAGTCCCACGATCGGGCAGGGATCGAGGGGGTGGACGACGGCGAGGGTCGGGAAGGTGGACGGTCATGAACGCAAGCGGCCGGAGCCACCGACTCCTCGTCGTCCGTTCCCGCAACCTCTTTGCGCTCCCTGTTCGAACCGTGGGTTATGAGTCACGGACCCCTCGACGACGACGCGGTCGAGAGCTATCGGGAGGCCGGTGCAGTGCTGGTCGAGGCGATGAACGAGGCCCGGGAGATGGTCGAGCCCGGTCGCACACACCTCGAGGTCGCGGAGTGGGCGGAGGACTACATTCGCGAGCAGGGCGCGGGGATCGCCTTCCCGGTCAACATCAGCGTCGACCCCGAGGCGTCACACGCGACGCCCGGGCGCGACGACGGGACCACGTTCGGGGAGGAGATGGTGTGTCTCGACATCGGCGTCCACGTCGACGGCTACATCGCCGACGCGGCGGTCACCGTCGACCACACGGGGCACACCGAGCTCGTCGAGGCCGCCGAGATGGCGCTGGAAGCCGCCGTCGACGAGGCGGGGCCAGGCGTCGAGGTCGGCGTCGTCGGACGGGCGATCGAGGAGGTGATCCGCGGGTACGGCTACACACCCGTCCTCAACCTCTCCGGACACGGCGTCCAGCGATACGACGCTCACACCGAGCCGAGCGTCCCGAACCGCGGGGTCGACCGGTCCGTCGAGCTGGAACCCGGCCAAGCCATCGCGATCGAGCCGTTCGCCACGGACGGCCGCGGGAAGGTCGGCGAGGGGACCGCCGAGGAGATATACGAGCTCCAGCGGGAACGGAGCGTCCGCGACCGTCGCGCCCGGCAGGCGCTCGAGGAGATCGGCGAGTTCGACGGGCTCCCGTTCGCCGCCCGCTGGCTCTCCGGCGACCGAACCGACATGGCGCTCCGACGGCTGAAACAGGCGAGCGTCGTCAAAGGGTATCCGGTGTTGAAGGAGGACGACGACGCGCTCGTGAGCCAGGCGGAACACACGCTGCTCGTCACCGACGACGGCGTGGAGGTAACGACCGCGGGTATCCACGGCTTCGACTGACCGCGACGGAGTTGACGATACGGGTGACGTTGGTGACGCAGGCGACGCGGGCGATCACGCTGTCGTTCCCGAACCCGCACCCGAACCTGCACCCGCACCCGAACCTGCATCCGCACCCGCACCCGAACCTGCATCCGCACCCGCACCCGAACCCGACCCGCTTTAGACGATCTTCATCATTCGCGTCTCGAACGTCCCGACACGTACTTTCACCCACCCCGCGAGCGCCTCATCCAGATCGGGATCGTCGGTGTCGACCCGGAGTGCGCGCACGTCGTCGAGTTTCGTCCGGGAGGCGACGACCGTGACGTCGCATTCGCGGATCACCGCCGGCGACAGCTGCGGGTTCCCCCGGCCGAACACGAACCCCTGTCCGCCGATCGGCGAGACGACGATGACGTTCTCCTCGCCGAGCGTCGCCAGGATCTCGGCCTCGCTCGCGTCGCGGACGATCACCTCGCCGTCACGCCAGACGTCGACGCCGATGGGGGAGGGCTCGAACCCGAGCTCGGCTTTGATCGCGCCGACGGTCGACCCCGGGCCGAGGACGTACGTCACTCCGTCGCCGTCGCGGTCGCGAATGTCGGCTGCGACCCCCTCGGCGAGCGACTCGACGGTGCCGCTCCCGGTCTGTTTCGACGACTGGAGGTCCTCAGCGACCGGGACGTGAGCGATCCCGCGGAGCTCCGGGTGGACCTCACCCTCGCGGTAGGCGTCCTCGTCGATGTCCATCACTTCGCGGCGCTCGGTCCGCGAGAACGTGGCCGCCACGTCCGCGGCGTCCTCCGGCGAGACAGCAAACACCGAGGAGTACACTTTCACGCCCGCCGGCACCCCGAGCATCGGCACCTCGCTGCCCTCCAGTGCCGCCGCGACGTCCGTGGCCGTCCCGTCGCCACCGACGAACAACACCAGGTCGACATCAGTGTCGCGGAACGCTCGAACCGCTCGACGGGTGTGATCGGCGCTCGTTTCCGCGTGCTCAGCACGCTTCCCGGCCTGCTCCGGGTGACTTCCCGTCTCCGCATCGGTCTCCGCCTCGTCAAACGGGTCGACGACGCGGACCGGCTCGAAGCCCGACTCCCGAACGAGGCGCTCGCCCATGGGCTCGACGACCGTCGAGACGGTCGCTTCCGGCGCGATCTCGGCGAGCCGCGTCAGCGCCCGACGCGCCCGGTCGGGGGCCCGAGGCTCGGCTCCGCGGGCCCGCGCTTCGGCGACCTTCCCGTCGGTCCCTTTCAGCCCGACTCGACCCCCCATTCCGGCTATCGGGTTCACCACGACGCCGACGTGCATACCGGACATTTCGCCGCCGGGCGGTTAAACGGCTCCGGACACGGTTCCCAACCGACCCTCGGATCGGAACGCACCGGGTCGTGCGCGAAGATCAACGTTTAAGACGAGACCCGGACAACCCGCAGGTATGCTACTGTCAACTCTTCAGCCGGAGACGATCGCGGCCACCTCGGCCGCGTTGCTCGCTCTCAGCCTCCTGCTCATCGTCGCATGGGTCGCGTACCTCTATCGCTGACCGGTCTCCCGATCCGACTGACCGGTCTCCCGATCCGACTGACCGGTCTCCCGATCCGACTGACCGGTCTCCCGATCCGACGCGGCCGGTTTCGAGCGCTCCCTGAGCCAGTCGGCGGCCGCCGCCGCTGTCTCCGACTCGCTCGCCGTGATCTTCACGGTCACCCGCTCGCCGGGATACGATCCGACGCTCACGTCGAACCGCTCCTGTAGCTCGGTGAACCGCTCGATGAGCGCGCTCTCCGGCTCCTCGACGTCGACGCTCACGGTGTGTGTCGGCGTCCCCTCGAACTCCGCCGCGACCGTCTCGAACATCGCCTGCATCTCCCGCGGGACGCCCGGCAGGACGTAGACGGACTCGACGACACACCCCGGGGCGACGCCCGCCTCGTTGCGAAGCGGCCGACTCCCGGCCGGGACGTGGGTGGTTCCGGTCACGAGCTCGTCCGCGCTGTACCCTTGGTCGGCGAGCCACGCGGCCGCCTCGTCGTTCGCGACGACCTCACGGCCGAACGCGGCGGCCACCGCCTCCATGGTCACGTCGTCGTGAGTAGGACCGAGCCCGCCGGTGACGACTACCGCGTCATACTCCGCGTGATACTCGTTGACGACACGGGCGATCTCGGCGACCTCGTCCGGAACGACGGTCACGCGTCTGACCGGCACTCCCCGATCGGCGAGGCGGCCGCAGAGCCACGTCGCGTTCGTGTTCTCGGTGTCGCCGACGAGGAGCTCGTCCCCGACGGTGACGACGGCAGCGTTCATACCCGATCGACGCGGTGGCGACTCAAAAGAACGCCGGGTCACGGATACACGGGGACGGTCGCCCGCGACCGCGCCAGGGCGTCCGTAACCCTGTCAGGGCGGCCCGCGGTCGTCGTCCTCGGAGTCGCCCTCGTCTCCGGCGTTCTCGTCGTCGTACACCCCGAGCCCCATCCGCCGTCGCTCCTCCCGGAGCGTCTCCAGCTGTCGCCGGAACCGGAGCGTCCCCGCGATCGCGACGATCGACGCGATGACGACGATCCCGCCGAATATCAGCAGATCGGTCTCCCGGTACGACTGCACGACGAACGACCCGGAGACCGACTCCCAAGTGATACGGTTGCGGCCGTCGACCGTCTCGATCTCGTGGCTCCGCGGCGAGACGTGTCCGACGATCGGAACGTCGGTGCTGAACCCGGGCGGGAGCGTCACCGCGTGTGACCCCTGTACGTACGCGAGGAACGTGAACCGTCTCGGCGATCCAGTGCCCGAGAACGCGAGCTTCCCGTCCTCCATGTCGTCGGCGAATCGGACCCACGTCTCGTCGGGCGTCCGGTCCACCTCGCCGCCGCGGGCGCGGAACTCGCTTCCGTTTATTACCTCACCATCGGCGTACTGGTACCGGAACGCCTCGAACTCTAGAGGCTGGTCACCGGCGTAGACGGTTCCCTCGTACAGGCGGAGCTCGTCGCGTTCGGAGACGTTGTACACCACCTGATACGTGCCGTTCGCGGCGAGGTCGAACTCGGCGTCGCGGTCGGTCTCGAACTCGTACGGCGCGTGCGGCTCCGCGTCCAACGTCGCGTTGTCGACCTCGCCGCCGCCGGTGACGTAGCCGAGACAGCCGGCTGTCACGGCGATGAGCGCGACGGCGGCGACGGCGAGGGCGAAGCGTCGGTTCACGGGTCAGACGACACAGCGCATCTCGGCCGGGAGATAACTGCCGATGGCGGCGAGCAGTCCCGGCGGGTCGGTCCCGTCCGCACAGACGATGCTCTGTTCGAGGAGCCCGAGCCGTTCGACGGTGACGATGTCTTGTGCGTGGCCGGCACGATTCACCGTCGCACGGACTTCGCCACGGGTCGCGGAGTTGACGTTTACCCGCCCGGCTCCGCGCTGCCAGTCGTAGAGGCGGTCACGTTCCGCGTCCGCGAGCCGATGGTCCGCGTCGGACTCGGCGGGGTCTGCATACACGAACCGCAATGGGAGATGCTGGACGAGTCCGAACCGCTCGACGACCTGTTCGGGTGATCCGACACCCAGACCGATCTCGTCGGCCGGAACGCGGATCTCCACCCCGGCGTCGAGCACGAACCCGTCCGCATCCCACGATTCGAGAGTACCGACGTACGTCTCGCCTGCCGTGAACCCCTCGTCGTGGGCGACGATCTCGCCCCACGTCTCCGCGAGGACGTTCCGGGCGACGGTCGCGTCCTCGCCGGTTACGTCCACTTGGACGAACCCGTCGTCGCGGACGCCGACCTGCCAGTCGACCGCGAGATCGCCGACATCGTTGTCGACGAGCGAGTACATACCGTCGAGCGCACGGTCGCGGGCGTCACCCTCGACGTAGCACTTGGTTGCGAGGACGACCATCAGCCGGTCACGTCCACGTTGAGCTCGTCGCGGAGCTCCTCGACGCGTTGGCCCATCGCCTCGCGGAGCCGCTCGTTCTCCATCGCGTCCACCGGCGAGCCACATTCGGGACACTCGAAGCCGAAGTCCATCGCCTCGCCGAACTCGAAGCGGAGCGAACACACCTCGCACAGGTAGAACTCGTGGGTTCGCTCGTACTCCTCGCGCTCCTCTAAGGCGTCGAGCAGCCGGTACATCTCCTCTTGAAGGTTCTCCGGGATGTTGTCGTAGTGGAACGTCCAGAGGTACGTGAGCCACCCTGAGTCCTCGTCGCGGACCCGCCGGTAAGTGGCGAGGTCGTTCTCGTACAGGATGAACAGCGCGCGGCGCACGTCGTTGAGCTCCAATCCGAGCTCCTCGGCCAACTCCTCGTCGGTGACCTCGCCGTCGGGCGGCGCGGCGGCGACCGGCATCCCCGTCGGCCCCACGAGCTCGTGGAGGTACTTCTGGATGACGGGGTCGTTCAGTAGATCCTCAAAAGCCATTGACTGAAACTGGCGGTGGAACGAGGTTAAAAGCTCCGGAAGGGACGGATCGCGTCGCGGCTCGATCGGTCGGGCCGCGATCAGTCGGCCCCGTGGCGGGTCGACCACCTTCAGGAGACAGTAACGGGTCGACCGCCGCTAGCAGACGATGACGGGTCGACCGCCGCTAGCAGACGATGACGGGTCGACCGCCTCCGGCAGACATATACGCCCACGCTCACCGGTTCCGCGTATGGCAGGCGGGCCGACCCGAACGATACGAACCGGCGTCGGAGCGGTGGGGCTCCTCGCGGTCCCGGTACTGCTCGCAGCGCTCCCGATCGTTCCGCTCGCGTGGCTCCTCGACGCCGGGGTCGGCGTCGGTCTCCTCGTCGCCGCGGCCGTCGGAGCACTAGTTTCGGCAGCCCTCGGGCCGATGCTCGTCGATCGGCGGATCGCCCGACTCCCGGACGCCGACCTCGACGAACGGCCCGCCGCGTTCGTCGAGTATCGCGTCGACGAGCTCGCCGACGACATCGGCGTGGACGCCCCCGCAGTGACGATCGTCCGCGCCGACGCCCCCAACGTCGCCGTTACGGACGGGTATCGGGGTGCCCGGATCGTGGCTTCCACGCGACTCCTCTCGTTGCCGGCGGCGGACCGCGATGCCGCTCTCCGACACGCGCTCGTCCGGCTCCGACGGCGGGAGGCCGCGTTCACGACCGCGGTGTTACCGGCCCTCCTCGTCGTCGAGACGGTGGCGCTCCTCGCGACGCTCCTCGTCGGCCGTCGGGTCGACAGAAGCCCGGCCGACCGCCGTGTGAACCGTATCCACGGCTACGAGCCCGACCGCGAACGGATCCCCGCGCCGGTGTACACCGCAGCCGGGTTGCTGCTCTGGTTCCTCCTGCTCCCGGCCTGGACCCCCGCGATCGTCGGTGATCGGCTGTTCGTCGCCGGGCGGCGGCGCGCCGCGGACGCCGCGGTCGCT
>NZ_JBHSWW010000064.1:0-11263 GCF_042661865.1 Halorubrum tibetense | reverse complement strand
CCGGAGCCGACCCCGTCGCTCGGCGCACTCGGCCCGGCGTCGAACGCGCCGAAATCGACCTCCGCGTCCGTCGTCGCGAGGTCGCCGTCGCGGTTCATCGTGGTCGCGTGGAGCATGTGGTTCAGCATCGCCTGGGAGAGCTGGCGTCCCCACAGCGCGTGCCGCTGGCCCTTCCAGCGCTCCTGGTACAGCTCGTCCTCCGCGTCGCGGACGACCGGACCGGGGTACTCCTGGGTGAGCTCTGCCGCGATCCGGTGGGTACAGAACCCGCCCTGGCAGTTCCCCATCGACGCGCGCGTGCGAAGGCGGACGGCGTTCAGGTCCGAACCCGCCCCCTCGATCGCGTCTTGGACCTCCGCGCGGGTAACGCCCTCACACTCGCAGACGACGGGGTTCGGGTCGCTGCCCTTCAGTACGTCGTCGGCCCGAGAGCCGAGTCGCTGGACCGACCGCCGGCCGACCGGCGACCGAAGCCCGAACTCGTCCATGTACTCGCGGAGGACGCTGAAGTCCTCCGAGCCGGGTAACGGCGCGTCTGCGGTGTCGCACTCGGCGTCGTGGTCGAGCTTCTCACAGACGTGGTCGGTGATCGACTCGGCCATCATCCGGTAGGTCGTGAGCTTCCCGCCGACGATGCTCGTCATCCCGGGCAGGTCGTCGCGCACGTCGTGATCGAGCAGGAAGTAGTCGCGCGTGATGTCGGTCGGGTCGTCGGTGCCGGTCCCCGGCGGCTCGTACAGCGGTCGGACGCCCCAGAACGAACGCAGGGTGCGAGCGTCCTTCAGCGCCGGGACGAGCTCCGAGAGCGTCTCGATCATCAGGTCGACCTCCCACTCCTCTTCCGGGTAGTCCTCGGGATCGTCTACCTCCTCGTCGGTCGTTCCGAGGATACAGGCGGTCTCGTGCGGGACGACGATATCGGCGTCCCCCTTCGGCCGACAGCGGTTGATAACGGTGTCGACCTGCCGGGTGTTCATGACGGTCATCACGCCCTTCGAGGGGCGGACCTCCACGTCGACGCCCGCCATCTCGCCGATCTGGCCCGCCCACGCGCCGGTCGCGTTGACGACGTAGCGGGCGCGGATCTCCTCGGTCGTCCCCGGTTCGCGGTGGACCCGCTTGCCCGGGCCGGAGTCGTGTTCGATCTCGACGCCGACGACCTCCCCGTCCTCGATCAGCACGTCGGTAACCGCCGCGTGGGTCTCCACGCGTGCGCCGTGTTCGCGGGCGTCGGCGGCGTTCGCCACACAGAGCCGGAACGGGTCGACCGCACCGTCGGGAACGACGATCGCCTTCTCCACGTCGCGAGCGAGGTACGGCTCCCGTCGTCTGGCCTCCTCGCCGTCGATCACCTCCGCGGGGATGTCACACGCGCGACACCCCTCCAACTTCTCCTGGAAGTACTCCTCGGAGTCCTCCGGACGCTTCACGAACATACCGCCGGTCTCCTCGACGCAGTGGCCGGCGATGTCCCGGAGGACCATGTTCTCCTCGATACACTCGCGCGCGCTTTTCTGGTCCGAGACGGCGTACCGACCGCCGCTGTGGAGCAGCCCGTGCATCCGCCCGGTCGTCCCGTGCGTGAGGTTCCCCTTCTCGACGAGGACGGCATCGAGCCCTCGTCGCGCGAGGTCCCGTATCACGCCGCAGCCGGTCGATCCCCCCCCGACCACGACGACGTCCACTTGATCGTCCATGTCATACCGCTTGGACCGGGAGCACTTTACTTTACCTCCTCCCCGGAACCGTTCGTAACTATCAGGAACGATTATTCGCCCGGGAAGGCCTCGCAGTCATGCGATTTTCTGCCGAAATACTTTTTGAGCATTGTTCGGATCCGGATTTTAATAGGAAGATTATTATGGTAGTACGTTATGTTCACGAACGGCGCGGTGGCTTCCGTAAAGATATGTCGCGGCATCGTCGCGGCCGGACGGCACCGCAGGAGGGATCCAACACATGACACAGTATGTCGGTGCGATAGACCAGGGGACGACAGGTACACGATTCATGGTGTTCGACCACAGCGGGCAGGTGGTCGCGAACGCCTACGAGAAACACGAACAGATCTATCCGGAGCCCGGATGGGTCGAACACGACGCGATGGAGATCTGGGAGAACACGAAGGACGTGATCCAGCAGGCACTCTCCCGTGCGGACATCGGACCCGACCAGCTCGACGCGCTCGGCGTCACCAATCAGCGCGAGACGACGGTGCTCTGGGACGCGGAGACCGGGCGGCCGGTACACAACGCCATCGTCTGGCAGGACCGTCGGACGACGGACCGCGTCGAGGAGCTCAAGGAGGACGGCTGGGAGGAGCCGATCCGCGATAAGACCGGACTCGAGGTCGACGCGTACTTCTCGGCGACGAAAGCCGAGTGGCTGCTCGCGAACTCCGACCCGATCAAGCTCCAGCGCTCGCGGCCCGAGGACATCGAGGACCGCGCCGCGGACGGCGAGATCCTCTTCGGCACGATCGACACGTGGCTCATCTGGAAGCTCACGGGTAACCACATCACGGACGTGACGAACGCGTCGCGGACGATGCTGTACAACATCCGCGACGCCGAGTGGGACGACGAGCTCATGGACGAGTTCGGGATCCCGGAGGCGATGCTGCCGGAGGTCAGACCGTCCTCCGACGAGGACACGTACGGCGCGACCGACGCGGACGGCTTCCTCGGCGCGTCCGTACCCGTTGCCGGTGCGCTGGGTGACCAGCAGGCCGCGCTGTTCGGTCAGACGTGCTTCGACGCGGGCGACGCGAAGAACACCTACGGAACGGGGAGTTTCTTCCTGATGAACACCGGCGAGGAGGCCGTCAAGTCCGACCACGGCCTGCTCACGACTATCGGCTTCCAGCGCTCGGGCGAACCCATCCAGTACGCGCTGGAGGGGGCGATCTTCGCGACCGGCGCGGCGATCGAGTGGCTCGAGGAGGTCGACCTCATCGACGACGCGGCCGAGACCGAGGAGCTCGCCCGCTCCGTCGACTCGACGGACGGCGTGTACTTCGTCCCGGCGTTCACCGGGCTCGGCGCGCCACACTGGGACCAGCGCGCACGCGCGACCATCGTCGGGATGACCCGTGGGACGGAGAAGTCCCACCTCGTCCGGGCGACGCTCGAATCCATCGCGTTCCAGACGCGTGACGTCACGGAGGCGATGGTGCAGGACGCGGACATCGACCTCACCAGCCTCCGCGTCGACGGTGGCGCGGTGAAGAACAACTTCCTCTGTCAGCTCCAGGCGAACATCATGGACACGGAGATCGTCCGCCCGGTCGTCGACGAGACGACCGCGCTCGGCTCCGCGTACGCCGCCGGCCTCGCCGTCGGCTACTGGGAGACGGTCGACGAGCTCCGCGACAACTGGCAGATCGACCGCCAGTTCGCCCCCGACGACGACCGCAGCGACGTCGACCGCCGGTACGGTCGCTGGAGCGAGGCGGTCGAGCGCTCGAAGGACTGGGCTCGCGACGAGGAGGACGAATAGATGAGCCTCGAGCTGCTCTCGGAGCTGGCGCTCGTTACGGATTCGCTCCTCCAAGTCGGATACCAGCCCGGCGATCCCGGGGACGTGATCGACGCCCTGACCAATCCGGGTGTCGTCCTCGGTGCCCTCGCCGGCGGTGCGTTCGGCGCCGCACTCGGTGCACTACCGGCCTTCGTCTTCACTGGCTTCCTCGTGACTGCCGGGTCACTCGGTGGTGGCGGCTTCGGCGTCGACGTCGGGTTCGGGACCGTCTTCGGACCGCACGTCTCCTTCGCCGGCGGTGTCGCAGCGGCCGGTTACGCGGCGAACAAGGGCTATATGGAGTCCGGATTCGACTTCCATAACGCGAAGGACATCACCGTCGCTTTGGGGAGTAAACCGGACATTCTTGCTGTCGGTGCCGTGTTCGGCGTCTTCGGCGTCGTGCTTGAGCAGCTGTCCCGTCAGCTCGCCCTACCCGTCGATCCGATCCCGGTGAGCATCGTGATCAGCGCGATCGTCGTCCGGGTCGTCTTCGGGTACAGCATCATCGGGAAAGTCAGCGACAAGGCGAACGGTTACTTCGATATGGGACCGTTCGAGCGCGAGGAGATGCGTGAGCCGGGCGAAGTGAAGGGCGATGGCGAGAAAGACAGTGAGGACCGCCTCGCCGTCGAGCCGTGGCTCCCGAACATGTACAAGTGGTCTCACGTCGCGGCGATCGGCTTCTTCGCCGGGCTCGCGTCGGCGGCCATCACGTACAACATGATCGGTGGCGGGCACGGTCTCATCGCCGTGTTCGCTGGCTTCGGCATCAGTGCCGCGTCGCTGCTGTTCTTGAATCTCGGTATCGGCAAGATCCCGGTCACACACCACATGACGCTCGCGGGGTCGACCGCCTTCCTCGCCGTGTGGGAGCCGGGAATCACGCAGATCACTGGCCTCGAGTCCGCGGACCTGACCGCTCCACTCCTGTTCGGTGACGGCCTGGCACTGCTGTTCGGCGCGGTGTTCGGCGTCTTTGCCGCGCTCGTCGGCGAGGCGTCACAGCGCGTGTTCTACGCCCACTCCGACACGCACTTCGACCCGCCGGCCGCCGCGATCGTCGTCTGGACGCTCGTGCTCGGACTACTGGTCGTCGCAGGACTGCTCAACTGGGGCGTCTGGATCCCCGGTACGGGGCTCTAACCCGGCCAGCAACGGGAACGGCCTTTTTTATTTATGACTCCGAAGACGGGGCGACTCATCGAGTCGGTGCTCACGGGTCGGATACTGGTGGATAGTTCCCGTCCACGCCGATGCTTACTCGGGAAGCAGTCTCGACAGCAGGAGGAATCCGCCGACTGCAACGATGGTAGCCACCACGGCTACGAGAGTCACGTCTCCGCCCACGAACCGACCCACCAGCGCGACGACGCCGCCGACGGCGAGGGCGATCCCCGCGGCACCGTGGTGATACGGTCCAGCAGTCGCTTCCTCGCTGATATCCGAGGAAGCGACGTCGGCGACAACGCGCGTTCCTACCCAGATAGATCCGAATCGGACTCCGATTCCGACGGCGATGGCAGCGACAGAGACGAACTGGATTTCGCCGATCGCCAGGAATCCGACACCGAACGCAGCGAGCGTCCCAAGGACCGCCGCAGCCTTACTTCGGTTGTTTATACGCCGGAGACCGGTGTCGGCGGGCTCGGTCGACATGGCCGTGGAAGGAGTTTCGATACGGGAATAGGTTTCTATCGGATCCCGATCCCCTTCCGTCAGCGGACGGGAGCGCTCGTCGACGGGACGTTTTTAATCCCCATGCGCGTGACTCAGGTGTATGTCCGGTCCACTCGGGTTCGAACGGAGCGACGGGAGGAACCTTCTGATCGTGGCGTCCGTCATAACCGTCGTCGTGACCGCGGTGACGGCAGGTCCGATCGCGTTCAGACTCAGTGTCGGCGTCGGCGCTGCAGTCATCAGCTCGATAGCGTTCCTCGTCTCGACGCTTCTCATCAACCGATACAAGCCGGACCACTGGTAACGCCGACCGACGGCGACTCCGGTGCCCGTTCCGTCGGCGATTCGTGTCGGTTTTGCATCAGCGACACGGAGGGACGACCGTGAACATCGACGACCGGATCGAGCGGCGTCTCGGCTATGACGCGTCCGGCGGCGTCCTCGTCGACGTCGACGCGGTCTCGCCCGTCTCCCACGTCGACTCGCCGATCGGTCGCGGGCCGGCGCTCGAACGGCTGCTCGACGCGCTCCACCCGGCGTTCTCGGGGTCGCTCC
Organism: Halorubrum tibetense; assembly: GCF_042661865.1. Taxonomy (GTDB): domain Archaea; phylum Halobacteriota; class Halobacteria; order Halobacteriales; family Haloferacaceae; genus Halorubrum; species Halorubrum tibetense. The sequence continues at coordinate 5,509 of NZ_JBHSWW010000064.1, read as the reverse complement.
CGCCGCCGGTGTACGTCCACGGGCCGAAAGGAAGCGGGAAGTCGGCGGTCGTTTCCGCGCTGTTCGACCGGTTCGCGGCCCACAGCGGTCCACGGCGCGCCATCCAGACGTCGACGCGCGCGCCAGAAACCGGTCTGCCGGAGTTCGTGTACGTCGATCCCCGAGCCGCCCCGACGCGGTTCGGCGTCTACCACGACACGCTCGCGGCGGTGACCGACGAGGACGTCCCCGACCACGGCGTCGGCACCGACGACCTCGCCGAGTCGCTACGGGACACGGTTCGCACCGGAACGGACGTCGTAGTCGCCATCGATCACACGAACGAGCCGGACACGCCCGACGCGACCACCGTCGTCGAATGGCTGGCCGACGTGAGCGGTCACATCGTCCCGGTGTGTCTCGGGCGCGACCCACCCGACGCCATCGCGTGGGAACCGGACGTCGCCGTCCCGTTCGATCCGTACCGCCGACACGTGCTTGTCGAGCTGTTGACGAGCCGGTGTTCGACCGGCCTCGGCCGGAACGCGCTCACCCACGACCAGATCCGCGAGGTGGCCGAGTGGGCCAGCGGCGACGCCCACGACGCGCTGGCGGCGATCACGGGGGCGGCGATCAACGCGGAGCGTGCGGGCGTCTCGACGGTTCGACCGCGTGACCTCGACGCGGGGATCGACGGCGTCCCGAAACCGTGCGCCGCGTTGGGCCGCGTCCTCGCGCTCTCCGCCAGCCGGAAACGGCTGCTGTACGAGCTCGTGAGCCTCCCCGAGCGGGATCGCTCGTCGGTGAACGCCGCGACGGAGACGATCGCCTCCCGAGAGCCCGTCGAGCTGTCGGCGTCGACGGTCCGACGCGTGCTCTACGAGCTCGCGGACGCGGGGCTGCTCGACCGCGTGACGGCTGAGCGAAGCGCCGGGAAGGGGCGACCGCCGAGTCGGCTCGTCCCGCGGTTCCCGACGCTCGTGTTTCGGGAGCTGTTCGACCGCGCGGCGCGGTCGGGGTAAAGGCGCGGCCGGGGTAAGGGCGCGGTCGGTAAACAGCGGAAGACAGTTGCGTCCCCCGCCCCCGAGTGTCCGGTATGGTTCCACCCCTCGCGTTGGACATCGACGGGACGTTGACGACGCCGACCGGCCGGATCGACGGCCGGGTCTTCGAGCTCCTCCCCGACTGGGACGCCCCGGTCGTGATCGCGACCGGCAAGGCGTTCCCGTATCCCGTCGCGCTCGCGACGTTTCTCGGGCTTCCGCCGCAGGTGATCGCGGAGAACGGCGGAGTCGTCCACGTCGCTGACGAGACGACGTTCCTCGCCGACCCCGACCGACCCCGCGCCGTCGTCGAGGCGTTCGAGGAGCGGGGCGGCGAGATCGGGTGGGGCGACGACACCACGGTGAACCGGTGGCGCGAGACGGAGGTGGCGCTCTCGACCGACGCCGACGAGGCGCTCCTTCGGGAGGTCGCGGCCGACGTCCCCGACGTCGAAGTCGTCGACACCGGCTACGCGTTCCACGTCAAATCGACGTCGGTGAACAAGGGCGACGGGCTCGTTCGGGCGGCCGAGGCGCTCGAGCTCGATCCGGAGTCGTTCGTCGCGGTCGGCGACAGCGAGAACGACGTGTCGACGTTTGCCGTCGCCGGCGACGCCGACGCCGTCGCCAACGCGGACGCGGCGGCCCGGGACGCCGCGGACGTCGTGCTCGACGAGGGGTTCATGGACGGTACGGCCAGCGTGTTGGAGGCGCTGTCCGCGGGTCGGACGCCCGGAGAGTGAACCGGGTCGGATCGCCTTCGAGGCGGTGAGGCGGACTGGGCCGCACACCGCCTCGTCAGTCGTACGGATATCGACTCGTCAGTCGTACGGGTACCGGCCGGTCTCGCCGCACTCGCGACACCGAACGACGACGCGGCCGGGTCCGAGCCTGACGCGGCTGGTCTTCCCCGGCCGGAGGTACACGTCACAGCCGTCACAGGTCTTCCGTTCGAACTCGCGGGGGACGCCACAGCGGTTCCGCTCGGCGATCCGTCTGGCGAGGCGGACGTACGTCCGGGCACGGTCGTACTCGTCGTCGACGACCGCCTCCCGGGCGAGCCCGAACAGCCGGTCGATCCGTTCCGACGGGATCCCCATACCGAGTCGGCCGTGACCGCCGGGCAAAGGCGTTGCCATCGACGGTCGGCTCCAGGGTTCGACCCGCAACCCGCAGGCTTTTGAGCGGTCCGCGCGAACCCGAGGCCATGAAGGAGTCCCTGATGGACGTGATCTGCTGTCCGCTCGACAAGGGAGAGCTGGAGCTCGACATCGACGAGCGCGACGACGAGGAGATCCTGGAGGGAACGCTTACGTGTACCGAGTGCGGCGAGACGTACCCGATCGAGGACGGGATCCCGAACCTCCTCCCGCCGGACATGCGCGAGGACGAGGAAGCGGCGGCCTAACCAACGCGAGGCGGTGGCCTGACCGACGCGAGCGGAGCAGACTGCCGGAAAACCCCTCGGATGGAATAAATCTTTTTTAAACCAGGGTGTGAGGGTCCACACGTGCCGACTCTCGAAGTCGAACTGAACGGGAACGGGGTGCACCATATCGACGCTCCCGACCGGTTCACGACGACGAAACCGTTCTCGATCGCGTTGGCGAACCGCGGTCGCTCGACCCATGTCCATCTCCGGTTCGACGACACCCTGGATCGCGTCGTCACCATCGACGAGGTGAACCACTTCGTCGAGGACGAGGGAGTCAAGCGGATCCACGTCTCGAAGCGGGACGTCGACGAGCCGATCCGAGGGAAGCTCCAGGTCGTCACGGGCTACGGGTCGAACTCGGTGTACGTCGACGTGATGATCGAGCTGCCGGCCGAGGAGGCCCCGGACGAGGTCCTCGTCGACGAGCGGCTCTCGAAACCACCGGAGCGGTCACCCGCGCAACCCCCGTCACAACAGGCGGGGGCGGCGCTCGACCGGCTCATCGAACGCGGGGGGATCGCCGCACTCCTGTTGGGGTTCCTCGCGGTCGGGCTCGGGATCGCCCTCGCGTTCGCGGTCGACAGCGCGCTCGTGTTCCTCGTCGTCGGCGCGGTGTTGACGGTGACGCTCGCCGTCGCGCTGCTGCTCGTCTGGTGATCCGGCGGTCGGTTCCGTGCCGGCCGCTCCCGGCGAGCGATCCGCGCGCTTTTAAGCGTCCCGGCGGAACGAACGACCATGAGCTTCGAGAAGGAAGACGAGGTCGTTCTCCACGACAAACACAGCGAGTACGACGGCGAGTCGGGCACGATCACGCAGGTCATGGAGACGATGTTCGGCGACGCGACCTACACGGTCAGCTTCGAGGACGGACAGGAGACCGGCGTTCCGGAGGACTCGCTCGAAGCGGTCGAGGACGAGGAGTAACACGCTTTTCACCCCGCGATGCCCGAAGTCCCGTTCCACTACGTCGACCTCCGGACGTTCTCGTACGCCACCGAGGACGAGAAACGCGTCGAGGACGCCCTCCGGTCGCTGCTCCCCGAAGACGCGGAGATCGACCGGATCGAGAACGTCGGCCACCACGGGGACCGGATCGTCGTGTTGTCCGCGCGGATCGAGGTCGCCGACGGGATGCGTCACGTGCTCGACCGGCTCGCGACGCTCGAGGACCTCGACCGCGTGCTCGCGGAGCTCGACCAGCGTGTCGACGACAACTGTGCGCTGTTCTTGCGGCTCGACAAACAGGCCGCGTTCCGGGGCGACGTGGAGCTCGGTCCCGGAATAACCGTTCGCGCGAAAGTCGAGGCGTACCCCGCAAAGAAGGCGACCGCCGTCGAGAACGCCCGGGAGACGCTGGAGCGGCTCGCGGACGACGAGTGAGTCGCCGCCGGGGAAGTCACTCCCCGGCGAGCCGGTCCGTGTCGATGCTCGTTCCCGGCGGCGTGACGACGAGGAACCCGCGGAAATGCATCAGCTCCCCGCCCATGTCCTTCACCTCGCGGGCGAACCCGGCGGCGAGCTCGTTGAGGTCGCCGTCGATCGACAACACCAGCGTGTTGCCGTAGTCGACGCTTCGCACCCACTCTTCGTCGTCGGTCGTCCCGTCCAGGACGCCGAGGACGACGTCCCCACCCGCGGCGAACGCCTCGTCCATCTGCTCTTCGGCGTCCCGCAGGTCGAGGTCCCAGTCGCTCATACGCGAGGGTCGCCGGGAGCCGGCAAAAGCGTTCGGGGCTCGCGATCAGGGTGTGTTCGGTGACACGCGCTACCGGCCTCGCTGTGATTAAATGGCTCGCCGCCTAACCGGGCGTATGGAGCACACGCGACGAACCCTGCTCGCCGGGATCGCAGCCGGCGGCGTCGTCGGCGCGGCCGGCTGTCTCGGCGACGAGGGGCCGGACTCGTCCGACACCGGTCCGTACGACTGCGAGCTGGAGGAGCCGATGACCCCGGACGCCGAGTTCCGCGCCGTCATCGGCGACCCCGACGCGGACGTCGTCGTCCGGGCGTTCGAGGACTTCACCTGTGGACACTGTGCGACGTACAAACTGGATCACTTCCCGACGATCCGCGAGGAGTACGTCGACCCCGGAACCGTCCGATACGAGCACTGGGACTTCCCGATCCCGGTCGACGACGACTGGGCACACGCCGTCGCGAGCGCGGCCCGCGGCGTCGGCGTTCGCGAGGGCGACGAGGCGTTCTTCGCGTTCGCCTCGACGATCTACGAGTCACACGGGAGCTACGACCTGGAGTCGATCGGTGCCGCCGCGGAGGCCGCGGGCGACGACCCGTGTGCCGCGATGGCGGACGCGTACCACGAGAGCGCACACGGCGCGCTCGAAGCCGACCGAGAGGAGGGTGTCGCCCGCGGCGTCGGGGAGACTCCGACCGTGTTCGTCGACGGGACGCAGACCGAGAACTACGAGGCCGAAACGGTCGCCGCCGCGATCGACGACGCGCTGTAACCGGCCGGATCGACGCGGACCGCGGAACGACCAGTTATATATCCTGTCGCGGTCGGTCCTCGCCGCTTATATATCGCGCCGTGACCGTTCTCGTCACTTATATACTGACAGGCGATGGAAGGCGGAATCGTCCGGTTCCCGACGCCCCGAGCCTCGTGTTTCGATCGAGCGTCGGCCTTTTGAGGCCGCGAGCCCATTTATAAGCACATGACGACGCAGGACCGCGAGGACCGACGGCGTCTGGGTGCCGTCGTCCTCGCGGTGTTGATCTCACAGGTGCTGTTGTACCCCGGCGTTCCCGCCCTGGTCGTCGAGCTCGGCGCGCCAGCGGGGATCGACGCCGGTACCGCGTTCGTCGTCGCGGAGTTCGCCGCGTTCGTCGCGTTCGCCGTCGTCTGGGGCGTTGCGAGCGACGCGCTCGGGCGACGGATCCCGCTCGTGGTGGCGGGAGCGTTCGGCGGCGCACTCTCGTACGTCGCACTCGTGGCGGTCCCGTGGTTCGGACTGGGGTTCGAGGCCGCGCTCGCGGTCCGCGTCGTCGGCGGCGCACTGACGATCGGCGCGTTCTCGCTCGCGATCACGAC
>NZ_JBHSWW010000063.1:0-13152 GCF_042661865.1 Halorubrum tibetense | reverse complement strand
CCGGCCGCGGGGACGAACTCCTCGCGCGGGAGCCGCGTCGTCCGCGCGTCGTCGTACAGCCCCGACCGGCGGAGGCCGGCCTCCGCCATCACGAGAGCGTCGTACTCGACATCGACGGAACGCTCCATCGCCGAGCGTTCGAGCTCCGAGAGCGAGTCGAACCACTCCTCGACGCTCCGCTCGAACGACGCCTCGTCGGCCTCGGTGTCGTCGTCGCCGTCGGCATTGGCGTCCGCGTCGTCACCGGTATCGGCCGTCTTCGTATCCGACCCTTCGCCACCTGCCTCGGCGGTCAGCGCCGCCGCCTCCCCGGAGGCGATCAGCCGGCGTTCGTGTTCCGCCTGGAGGCCGGGCGCGAGCAGCTTCTCGATCCGGGTGTCGACGTTACCGCGGATCGGCTTCACGGTGAGATCCGGCCGGGCGGCCGCGATCTGGGCGGTTCGGCGGAGCGACCCCGTGCCGACGACGGCCCCCGACGGGAGGTCGGCGAGCCCGAGGCCGTCCGGGTTGACGACGACATCGCCCGAGGGCGCGCGTTCGGGGACGCCCGCGACGACCATGTCGTCCATCCCCTCCGTGGGCACGTCCTTCAGCGAGTGGACCGCGAGGTCGGCGTCGCCGGCGAGCACCTCCTCGTCGAGCGCGCGGACGAACGCCCCCGTGCGCCCGAGTCGATGGATGAGCTCGTCCGGGATCTGGTCGCCGCGCGTCTCGACGCGGCGGATCTCGACCTCGCGTTTCCGAGTCGACAACGCCTCGCGGACGGTCTCGGCCTGTGTAAGGGCCAGATCCGAGCCGCGGGTCGCGAGGGTGAGGGTTTCGGTCATACCCGAGGGGAGGTCCCCCGCGTTCAAAAGGGCATTAGTTCGGGCGTCGGCCCGGAGCGAAGGCAACGGTCCCGATCGAACGCGGGAGGCCGTCGGCAGCATATATAAATAGCATGAGATATCGACATCCCCGAGTCACGGTGGTGTGCCCGCGAAGGAGACCGGACAGACGGGTTATAAATACACGTCCGGCCGAGGAGGCGTGAGAGCGGGGTGATCAGAGACGGCGTGGGGCTTCCGCGGTGATCACCGCGCCACCGAGGATATCTAACTGACTGAGTTCTGGTGAAATCCGCATGTGCTCATAGGTTTTAAAATCGTGCTGAATAGAGAGGATGAATGTAGTAGACTAGCCCTATTTGTTCCAACCGAGCTGCGATGAATTAGCTGTCAGACTGGGCGTGCTTGGTGAGTGATAACGGGAGGGTATCGCAATACGGCTGTGCGAGATAGTATATAACTGCTCGAGAGTGATGCGACAATTGCTTATAAATAAGTAAGGCGGTGGCGCGCCCCAGTTCGCGCCTTATAAAGGCGCGAACCGACGGTGCGAGGGAGTCGGTCGCCCGGAGCAACGCGGAGGGCCGACGACGAGGCTGGGGAGGCGTGAGGTGCGGTTGCGGGGCGGGACTCAAAGGGGCAGTCGCGAGGACGCCGCAGGCGTTCACGAGAGCGACGCTCTCGTGAGCCAATCAGAACGCTTTGCGTTCTGATGACGACGTAAGCGGCGTGGCGCTACGCGCCACGGGCAGCCGGCGGCAGAGCGTGGTTCGAAAGAGCGAAGCTCTTTCGTCATCACGAAAATCTCCGATTTTCGAACGACAGCGAGCGTGCGGCGTCCTCGCGACTGGGGCTTTGGAGGTGTTCTCCGCCGGATCACAGTCACCGCTTTATAAGCGAGCGACTGGGGCTTTGGCGATGTTCACTACCGATCCGCCAGCAACGACTTATAAGCGAGCGACTGGGACTTTGACGGTGTTCACCACCGCCGATCCATACACGACTACTTATAAACAGCCGCCAGCAACACCGCTTCACCACTTATAAACAACCGATCACGCGTATTGCGATACTCACTCCCGGTATCACTCAATACACGGTCTTCAGGGAGCGGCCGTGTTACTCGTCGTCGACGAGCGAGCCGAGTACGCGCTCGGCGTCCGCGGGGACATCGAAGTCGTGGAAGTGTTCGCCCTTCTCCTTCGAGAGGATATTGAGGGCGGCCGCGGCACCGTCGCCCGCGGCGATGACCGCCTGCCACTCCTCGGCGCGGACCATCGCGCCGGTCGCGTACGCGTTCTCGACGCTGGTCTCCATATCGACGCCGACGTCGACCGTGTCGTCCTCGCCGAACGCACAGCCGAGCGACTCCGCGAGGTCACGGCTCGCGCCCGTCGCGAGCACGACGTAGGTCGCCTCGTGTGTCTCGTCGGCCGCGGAGACGGCGAAGCCGTCGTCGACAGACTCGACGGCCGTCACCTCCGCGTCGTGTCGCTCGACGCCGAAGTCGTCGACCTGGTCGCGGAGGGTCTCGACGAACACGCTCCCGTCGACGGAGCCGATCCCCGGATAGTTGAACAGGTGCGCCTTGTGCATCCACGTCCCGTCCGTGTCGAAGACGGTCGTGTCGAGGCCGTTCTTCGCCGTGAACAGTGCCGCGCTGAGGCCGGCGGGACCGCCGCCGACGACGATGACGTTCGTCATGGGCGTTTGTTTCACTGCGACGGGAATAAAACCGCGGTAACAGTAGTGTCAGCTGCAGCCGGGGCCGACGCGGGCCGTTGCCGCGTGTGACGCGCGGTGCGAGCGCGTGCGAGTCGTGGTCGACCGATCAGTCGTTCGTGGTCGACCGATCAGTCGTTCGTGGTCGACCGATCAGTCGTTCGTGGTCGACCGATCAGTCGTTCGTGGTCGACCGGTTAGTCGTCCGCGAGCGGGTTCTCGAGGTCGATCTCGCCGGCGTCGATCTCGGCTTCGATCTCGCGGACCGCGGTCACCATGTTCTCCGTCTTGCCGTACGCGATCTCGCGGGGGAGCAGTTTCAGCCCGCAGTCGGGCGAGACGGTGAGCTTCTCCGGGGGAACGACCCGAAGCCCTTGGCGGATGTTCGCTTTGATCTCCTCGACCGGTTCGATCTCGGCGGTGTGGGCGTCGACGACGCCGAGCGCGAGGTCGGGCTCGAACTCGGGCTCCTGGAACGTCGGGATCTGCTCGTAGTCGCCGTTACACAGCTCGACGTCGAACTCGTCGATCGGGTAGTCGTTGATCTCGGGGTAGATCCGCGAGTAGTCGCCGTAACAGACGTGAAGGCCGATCCGGACGTCCTCCGGAATACCCGAGACGATGCGTTCGAGCGCCTCGCCGACGATGGCGTGGTCCTCGGGCGTCGTCGCCAGCGCGGGCTCGTCGATCTGGATGTAGCGAGCGCCCGCCTCGACGAGCTTCTCGACCTCCTCGTTCACGAGATCCGCGAGGTCGTACACGAGCTCCTCGGTGGAGGGGTACGCCTCGTTGAACGCCCAGAACCCGAGCGTGTACGGCCCGGTTATGGGTACCTTCACCGGTTTCTCCGCGGCGCTCGTCGTGAACGCGAACTCGTCGACCAGCCACGGCTCGTCGTACTCGACCTCTTCGACGACCGAGGGTTTGTCGAAGTAGTTGTGGCCCCACACCTTCACCGGGCCGTTGAACTCGTAGCCGTCGATCCGCTCGGCGAAGAACTCCACCATCTCGTTGCGGCGCATCTCGCCGTCGACGACCGTGTCGAGCCCGGCGCGCTCGTGCTCGTGTGTGATGAGCCGGCAGGCGTCGTCGTGTGCCTCCGCCAAGTCGTTCTCGTCGAACTTCGAGTCGGGGTCGTCGACGAGCTCGTCGGCGCGGTTCAGCCACTTGGGCTTGGGGTACGACCCCACCACGGTGGTGAGCAGGAACGTGTCGTTCGGGTGGTCGGCGGGGCGGAACTGCGCGCGGTTGGCGTCGGGAGTCCGGGCCATTACGCGAGCACCTCCGTGCCCGCGGCCAGCGCGGCCAGTTTCTCGCGGTACTTGTTCGAGGGGAGGTAGAACAGCTCCGTGTTCGAGCTCAGGTACGTGGTGTCGAACTCGGCGGCCGGGACCTGCCCTTCGAACCACTCGACGCGTTCCGCGATCGTCTCGGCGTCCTCGACGAGCGTGTTCTGGCCGTCGACCAGCCCGAGCGCGACGGAGTCGGTCGCGCCGTACTCCTGGACGTTGTAGACGGTGTCGTCTCGGTCGCCGGCGACGAGGTCGAACCCGAGCGCGTCCGCGCCCGTCTCGTCGACGAGGTGGGCGTACAGTTTCTCGTCGAGCGCGCCCCAGTACGTGTGAACGACCACGTCGGCGTCGGTCGCGTCGGCGACCGTCCGGATCGCGGCGGTCGCCCGCTCCTCCGTCCCCTCCGCCGGCGGGTTCTCGACCAGCGACGGCTCCAAGAGGAACAGCGTCTCGTGGTCGGGGAACGCCTCGACCTCCCCGGCGAGAAACTCAGCGATGGCGGCCTGGAACTCGGCCGTATCGCCGTAGTGCTCGTCGGTCGCGAGGTCGGCGAGCGAGTACGGCCCCGGCAGCGTCGCCGCGAGCGGCGCGCCCCTCGAGAGGACGTCACTCGCAGCCTCCAGCTCGGCGGCGACGTCGCCGGAGAAGCCGAGATCGCCGGTCACGCGCGGGTCGCGATAGAAGTTGTTGTTGTCGTAGTAGCGCACGATACCGCCGGTCTCGACGTTGTCGTGAACGGTCAGGGGGTGAGCGATCATGTCGTCCCAGCGTCCCTGTCCCTCGACGACGCGGTCGAGGCCGGCGTCGAGCTGGTCCTCGACGAGCTCGGCGCGAACGTCGTCGTACGCCTCGACGATCGCGTCGTCCTCGTCGCCACTCAACAGGTCGCCCTTCTGGTGGCCTTTCAGGTCCGAGAGGGTCTCTTTCGCCCAGTCGGGGAGCGGGTACGCCCCCGGCGTGGCCGCGACTCGTTCGGTCATCACCCGTGGTTCGATATGTCGACGTATAATATTTGCTAATACAATTTATGACCTACAGTTATCTCATTGCCGGAGCGCGAGCACCGACAGCGACTCGAACGGGAACGACTCCTCGCGGACGACCTCGTGGTCGAAACCCGCACCCTCGATCAAGTCGATCACCGCGTCATACCCCGTCAGCGACGAGACGAGGAGCAGGACGACTCCGCCGGGCGCGAGCACCCGACCGACCTCGGCGACGAACGGCTCGATCACCGCCCGTCCGGTCTCGCCGCCCGACAGGGCGTGTTCCATCCAGTCGTCCCACTCGTTCTCGGGGTCCGTCGGGAGGTACGGCGGGTTGAAACACACCGTGTCGAACGCGTCGTCGCGGAACGGGGCGACCAGGTCGGCGACGACCCCGTCGACGCCCCGGTCGCGTGCCTCGGCGGCCGCGTGTGGGTTGCGATCGCTGCCGACGACGCGGAGCCCACGCTCCTCGGCGATCCGCTCGGCGACCCACCCGGACCCGGTGCCGACCTCCAACACCCGCCCGTGTGCGACCTCGATCGCCGCGTCCGCCAGCAACCCGGAGTCCTCGGCCGGCCGGTACACGTCCGGCTGCTCGCGGTCGAGCCCGGTCATCGGCGATCACCGGTGTCGTCCGTGTCATCCGCGGTGTCGTCCGTGTCGTCCGCGGTGTCGTCCGCAGTGTCGTCCGCGGTGTCTTCAGCGTCCGCGGGAGCGGCGGCCGTCGACGCGACTTCGTCCGGACGAGCCGCGGCGTCCGGTTCCACATCGACGCCCGCACGGCGGTCCGACACCGCCCGCTGGGGGAACGGGATGTCGATCCCCTCCCGCTCGAACGCCGTCTTGACCCTCTCTATCACCGCGTTCTGCGCCCGCCACTTCCGCTGGATCGTCGCCGGCTCGATCCAGTAACGAAGCCGGAGAACGACCGCGGAGTCGCCGAACGCGTGCCGAACCACGTCGGGGTCGGGCGTGTCGGCGACTGCGTCGAGCTCCGCCATGGTCCGGGTGGCGACGCTCGCGGCCCGTCCTACGTCGCAGTCGTAATCGACGCCGACGTCTGTCGTGATCCGGAGCCGATCGGTGTTAGTGTAGTTCACCACCTCGTCGCCGGTGACCTGGTCGTTCGGGACGAGCACGTGCTCCTCGTCGAACGTCCGGAGCTGCGTGTTGTACAGCGTCACGTCGGTGACGATCCCCTCGCGACCGCTGACCCGCACCCAGTCGCCCACTTTGAACGGGCGGGCAAGCAGGATCACGAAGCCGGAGAGCGCGCCGGAGAGCGTCTGTCGGGCCGCGAACCCGACGACGATCCCGAGCGCACCCGCGCCGAGGAACAGGTTACGGACCGGGATCCCCCACAGCGCCACCACGAAGCCGATCACGGGAATAAACACCGTGATCTGCGCGAGGTGATGGACTACCTCCCGTTGGTGTTCGGAGATGGCACCCCGAGAGACCCCGCGTTTCACCGAGCGCTTCGTCAGCCGGGTCAGCGAGTAGGCGGCCGCGAGCGCGATGAGCGTCACAAGCGCGCGGACCACCGCCTCCGGCCCGACGGCGACGAACTCGAACGCCGACTCGACCTCCCCCGTCAGCCGCCACACGGCGACGAGGAACGCGCTGAAGACGACCGACACCACCGTTACCAGTATCCACTGGACGGCACCGACCGTGTCGGCACCGAACCGGTCGCGGAGAGGCCGACCCGCGCCGAACACGACCGCGACGACGAGCGCGAAAGCGACGAGCGTACCGAGCGTGGCGAGGTACTGTGCGCCCGTGGTGTCGACCCATCGCTGGACCCGTAACGCCCACTGCCAGTGCCACGGCAGCTGCGCGCCGAGCGCCCACGCCGTGTCGGTGACGGCGACGAGATCCGTGCCGCCGCCCGGGAGCGATACGGCCGACACGGCGGTCATTCAGATCCCTCCGCGTCCGGCGTGTCGGCGCTGGCGCGATTCCGCCCGGCCTCGGAGTCGATCCGGACGCCGAGCTCGTCGGGGCGTGCCGACAGCGTCTGTTGTGGGAACGGGATCGTGATCCCCGTCGACTCCAGATCGGCCTTGATCGCGTTCATCGCGGCGGTCTGTGTGCGCCATCGCTTACGCATACTCGGGTTCGTGATCCAGTAGCGCACGCCGAGAACGACCGCAGAGTCCGCGAACCGCTTCGTCACCACGTTCGGCTCCGGCATCCGGGCGATACCGTCGACGTCGGCGACTGCCGCCTCGATCGTCGCCGCCGCGTGCTCGATGTCGGTGTCGTAGTCGACGCCGACGTCGATCCCGATCCGGAGCCGGTTCCGGCGCGAACGGTCGACGACCGGCTCCGAGCGCACTTGGTCGTTCGGGACCGTCACGACCTCCCCGTCGAACGACCGGAGCCGCGTGTTGATGATCGAGATCTCCGTGATCGTCCCCTCGTGTTCGCCGATCTCGACCCAGTCGCCCATCTCGAACGGCCGCGAGAACATCAGCACGAAGCCGGCGAGTACCGCGCCGAGCGTCTGTCGAGCGGCCATCCCGACGACGATCCCGAGGAATCCGGCCCCGACGAGGAGGCTACCGACGTTGTCGGTGAACAGGCCGACGATCACGAGCGCGACGACGGTGTACACGCTGAGCTGGACGATACGACGCAGCACCTCCTCCTGATGCTCGGAGATCGCCGTGCTCTCGACGGAGAGCTCGCGGATGACCCCGCCGAGGAAGTCCGTCACCGCGTACGCGCTCGCCAACAACACCACCGCGAGCACGATGTTCGAGAGGTGGTCGGCGATGGCCGCGGCCTCGTACGCGTCGACGAGCGCGCCGCTGCGTTCCCAGACGACGAGCAGCCCCAACACGCCGGCCGCGGTCGTCCCGGCGACCGTCGTCGAGAGCAGCAGCCGTTTTTTCGACGTCAGCTCGCCGTTCCGGCGTTTCAGCCGGTCGGTGGTGTACCGGACCCCGAGCACGACGGCGACGATCGCCGCCGAGACCGCGATTCGAGTGAGATTCCCCGACACGAGCTGCTCGACATCAGGGAGGGCCCCGATCGCCGTCGCGGCGACGAACCCCTCCATCTCAGACCTCCGTCGGGGAGCCGTGCTCGCGGGCGAGCGCGGCGAGCGCGGCGAACGCCGACGGGTCGAGCTTCCCCGGTCGCTGTCGGAGCAGCTCCTCGTCGGTCGCCGCCACGACCGCTTCCGGGTCGTCGAGCCCGGAGATGTGGCCGGTGTTGCGGATCGCGTTGCGGACGGTCTTGCGACGCTGGGTGAACAGCGCCTTCACGAACCGGAGGAAGAACGCCTCGTCGTCGACCACGTACTCGGGGTCACGTGGCGTACACCTGACGACCGCGCTCTCGACGGCCGGCTGGGGGTCGAACGCCTCCTTGGGGATCCGTTCGACGATCTCGACGGCCGCGTAGTGCTGTGCGGAGACGGAGAGCCGGCCGTACTCGGACTCGCCCGCCGAGGCGACCATCCGATCCGCGAACTCCGCCTGAAACGTCAACACGAGCGGCCGCTTCGTTGGCAGCAGCCGGAAGGCGATCTCCGAGGAGACGCCGTACGGTAGGTTCGCGACGCAGGCGGTGAACGGCGGGAACGGGACCTCGAGCGCGTCGCCCGCGATCACGTCGAGCGTCCCGGCAGCGACCGCGTCGGCGAACTCCTCGCGGAGGAACGCGGCGAACGCGTGGTCGCGCTCGATCACCGAGAGGCGGCGGTCGACAGACGGACCGTCAGCGAGGTGGTCGGCAGACGGACCGTCGGTAGTGATGTCGTCGGTCGCGGCTCCGTCCATGTCGCCCGGGGCGTCGACGAGCGCCAGCAGCCGGTCGGTGAGCGCGCCCGCGCCGCCACCGATCTCGAGAACGTGGCTCGTGTCTGCGTCGTCCGGGAGATACGTCGGCAACCGGTCGAGGACGCGGTCGTCGACGAGGAAGTGTTGATCGTGGTCGGGGTCCGCGCGGGTCCCGGCCCGTCGGGCGAGCGCGTCCGGGTCGCGGGCTCCGTACACGGGTTCCCCATCCAGCGATCGGTCGGTCATGAGCGCGGTAGACCCCCGTTCGGGGTAAAAGTCCCGTTTCGACGTGCGACCCGACTCACCCCTCGTAGCCGGCGAACCGCCGGTACTTCAGGTCCTCCTTGCGGATCTCCTCGACGATCCGTTCGACGATCACCTCCCGCGGGCGGTGGAGTCCGGACACCCGTTCTTCGACCTCCTCGAAGCGCTCGAACGGGCCGCGTTTCCGCTCGTCGAGCACGTTGTTCCGCAGTTTCTTGCCGACGCCGGGTAGCAGGTTGAGCTGGTGGAGCCGCAGGGTGATCGGTTCCGCCTCGTTGTAGAAGTCGACGAACCGGCGTTCGTCGGCGTCGACGATCGCCTCGACCGCGTACTCGACCTCGGCGGCCGCGTTACGAGTAATATCGTCGAACCCGACCTCCCGATAGCGGGAGACGTTCGGCCCGTCAAGCGCGATCCGGTCGCTCACGGAGACGTCCGTGTCCTCGTCGAGCGTGATCTCGTACAGCCGGAACGACGGCGCGCCGAGGGCGTACGCGACCGGCGACTTCTGGTACGCCGGACGGTCGTCGTCGGGCCGACCGTTCGGGAGCACGTCGAGGACGACCGCGGTCGGGCCGACCGGCTCGTCCGTCGAATCGCCCGCCTCACCCGTCGAGCCGTCCTCGTCTCCCGGATCCACACGATCCTCGGCCGTACCGGTGGTCTCGCCCGTCGTGTCCGTCGATCCCTCCTCCGTCCCGCCGTCGGGACGGGGCCTGTCCTCGGGGACGGCGGCGTCGTCCATGGTCATGTGAAAGGTTATCGCACGAAGGGGTAAAAACTCGCCGTCCGATCGGGTCCGTCCGGACCGAACATCGGGCCAGTCTGGGCTGAACGCCGGTCCGGTTCGGCCTGAACGTCGGGACGGAAGTCGGGCCGTGAGGGTGCCGTCAGGCGTACTTCGCGACGACGTTCAACACGTCGTCGAGCTCGTCGCCGTCGAGCGAGTAACGCTCCTGTGCGAACACCGAGCGGAGCTCCGTTCGGTCCTCGGGGAGGAGGTCCGCGATCTTGATCGCGGTCGGGACGTCGATCGGGTCGAGCTCGGCGAGCTCCTCGACGAGCTCGCGGGACTCCTCGGCGTCGAGGTGTGCGAACCGGTTGGCGTGCTCGATCGCTCGGGCGAGCTCGTACCGGAGGTCACGATCCTCGTCCTCGGCGCGGTCCGCCTCGATCTCCGCGAGGATCGCCTTGGCCTCGGCCGTGGTGACGTACTCCTCGCTGATCTTCTCCTTGAATATCGTCATCTCAGTGCTGACGGCTCATGTGGGCGGCACGGACGATGAGCGTCTTCGTTTTGCCGCCGTCCGTGATCTCCACCGTGAACGCCGCGCCCTGCTTGCCGGTCACGGTCCCGGTCCGGCCGTCGAACCGGGGGTGGAAGCGACCTTCCTGGACGCTGGGGTCGATCTTGAGGTGGACTCGCGTCCCATCCTCGAACTCCTGGATCGCGCGCTGTGGCGGCGACGTGCCGCGGTCTCTCGGCTTGTTCGACAGCTTGTCTCGGGTCGCCTTCTGGGGCCCATTGGAACTCGGCATGGTCGTTAAGGTACGGTTCCGCTGCCGCGGTTATAAATGGTGCGTTACGTCCCGAACCGGCCGTGCGGGCGGGCTCCGGGCTCACCCTCCGAGACGCCCGCTCGACGAGGAAGGGCTTTGGCCCCGGACGACGAACCGGTGGCATGGACAGAGCCGTTCCGGTCGCCACGGGGTTCCTGGTAGGCGTCTGCGTGTTCGCGTGGCTCGCCGGCCCGGTGTTAGAAGCTCGGTTCGGCGCGGAGGCGCTAGTGGCCGCCTACGGGGCCGTCGCCGTGGGGACCGCCGTCACGACGTACGTGGTGGTCCGGCGGCTCGACGCCCGGCTCGGCGGGTCGACGGCGAAGGAGGCCAACCGGGGATCCGAAACGGACGGGGACGTGAGAGGAGGCCGACGGGCGGATGACGAGAGCGGGGGCGGTCGACGCGCGGGGGACAACGACGACCGCGGGGAGCCGGCTACGGTGACCGTCAGTCTCGACGAGCTCGAGGAGCTCGACGTGGACCGCGAGGTCCGGCAGCTGAAAGCCGAACGATCGGACGGCGACGGGGATTGACTGAGCGGTCGCGGCGAGTCCTGGCCGACTGGACGCAACGAGCCCTGGCCGACTGGACGCAACATCATACTGCACGCGTACGCGTCGCCGGATCCCGAGGCGAGTACCCCTATCGAAAGCACTAATCTACACCATCTCCTAAACTGTTCGAAATGAGTCACCAGCTGCCGGACGTACAGGCGTCCGCTCCTGACGTCAGTGTCGGTCTCTCCCAGGTCGGCGTCACCGGCGTGGAGAAACTCGTCAAGCTCGCCCGTGGCGACGACCGGCCGATCGTGTTGATGGCCGAGTTCGAGGTGTTCGTCGACCTCCCCGGTGGCCGGAAGGGGATCGACATGTCCCGAAACCTGGCGACGATCGACGAGATACTCGAGGAGATCACCCGCGAGGAGGCGTACCGCGTCGAGGACGTCTGTGGCGACGCGGCCGAGCGTCTGTTGGAGAAACACGACTACACCACCACGGCGGAGGTGTCGATGTCGGCGGAGCTCGTCACCCGCGAGGACACGCCGGCGTCGGGGCTCGAAACACAGAGTACAGCGACGATCATCGCCAGCGCGACCGCGACCGACGAGGGGACACGCGCGGAGATCGGCGCAGAGGTCACGGGGATGACGGTCTGTCCCTGCTCGCAGGGGATGTCGGAGTCGCGAGCTCGGGAGAAGCTCCACGAGCTCGGCGTGGACGACGAGACGACGGAGGCGTTCCTCGATGCCGTGCCACAGCCGGGCCACTCCCAGCGGGGCCACGCCACGCTGACGATCACGACCGACGACCATCCGAACGTCGACCTCCGGGACGTGATCGACGTCGCCCGCGACTCGATGAGCGCGCGGATATACAACATGGCGAAACGGCCGGACGAGGACCACATGACCTACCACGCCCACGCGAACGCGAAGTTCGTCGAGGACTGCGTACGGGCGCTGGCGGAGGGTACCATCGAGGAGTTCGATCACCTCTCCGACGACGCCGTGATCCGGATGAAACAGTCGAACGACGAGTCGATCCACCAGCACAACGCACACGCCGAACGCGAGGTCACGATGGGTGACCTCCGCGACGAGCTCGGCGAGTAGTCGACGGCGGGAACGAGCCCTCTCAGTCAGTCGAACCGCAGCGGCTCCGCGGCCTCCCACCGGGGTTCGAACTCCTCTTTCACGCTCGCGGCGAACTCCGCATCTTTGATATCGATCATCGCGAACGGCTCGTCGTCAGAGAGCGGATGCGGGACCTCGATACACACCTCGACGCCGTCGAACACGTTGAACGTCCCGTCGACGCCTGGAGTCGTCCGGACGGAGAACCCCTCGTTGCCGGCGAGCTCGGCCGTATACCGGCGGCCCACGCTCCGGGGGAGCGCGTCTACCGTCTCCGGCGACAGCAACACGCGGACCTCGACGCCGCGGTCCAGCGCCGACTCCAGCTCCTCGGTGACGCGCTCGCCGATAGTCCCGAGGTCGAATCCAGTCGCGGGCGCGCCGGCGACGACGACCATCCGCCGCTCGGCCGCCGCGATCCGTTCTAAGAGGAGATCGGTAGCGTCCTCACCGCCGACTGCCGCCGTCCAGAACCCCTCCTCGACGGGTTGGCCGGCGTCGAGCTCCGTCGACAGCTCCTCGACGACCGTCGCGTACTGTTCGGCCTGGGCTTCGAGCTCGCGCTCTTTCTCCTCCAGCAGGCGGTCGAGCGCGGCGTCGGGCTCGACCGCGACGTATTTTTTCGGCCGGCTGGCGGCCTGGCTCCGGACGAGGTCGTGCTGTTCCAAGCTGTTGAGCACGTCGTAGATACGCCCCATCGGAACCTCGCTGGCTCGCGAGAGGTCCTTTGCCGTCGTCGGACCGGTCCGCAACAGCGCGCGATACGCTCGGGCCTCGTACTCGGAGAGCCCGAGGTCACGAAGGGATGCCATACCATCGACTACCGCCGCCCCCATCATAAACACGTCGGACGTTTACACCAGTTGGGATGTGGATCTCTCCGGATCGGCGCGGGCGAATCGGCGTGACGACGGGTCGAATCGTCGCTTCGCGGCTCACTCGATCGTCTCGGCGACCCGCGCCATCAACTCGTCCGGCGTTGCTGCGGGCTCGGAGGCGACGCCGTCGGCGACGACGACCGCCGTTCCCTCGGGAACGGGTTCGGGCGTCGGCGCGTCCGAGCGGTGGGCGTTC
>NZ_JBHSWW010000062.1:0-11675 GCF_042661865.1 Halorubrum tibetense | reverse complement strand
GGCGGTCGCGGCGGCCGCCGCGACGACCGCCCCCGTCAGGGAAGTGACCTCCGGACGGGGCTCACGATCGACCTCGAGGAGGCGTTCGAGGGGACGACCAAGGAGTTTACGATCGAACGCCCGACTCAGTGTGACACCTGTAACGGCGAGGGGCACCCCCCGGACGCGGACGTGAGCACCTGTTCGCAGTGTAACGGACAGGGACAGGTCCGGCAGGTCCAACAGACGCCGCTCGGGCGGGTCCAGCAGACCTCGACGTGTCCCCGATGTGAGGGTTCAGGGGAGGTGTACAGCGAGGACTGCGCCGACTGCGGCGGCGACGGCGTCGTCCGCGAGGAAGCCACGCTCTCGGTGGACGTACCCGCCGGGATCCGGTCGGGGCAGAGTCTTCGGATGCAGCGTGAGGGCGCGCCCGGCGAGAACGGCGGCCCCAACGGCGATCTGCTGATCGAAGTCGACGTCGACGTCGGCGACCGGTTCGAACGCGACGGCGACGATCTTCGTGTCGAGGAAGCGGTCTCGTTCCCACAGGCGGTGTTCGGCGATACCATCGACGTCGAAACCGTCGACGGCGTGGTGCAGATGGACGTGCCTGCGGGGACACAGAGTGGGGAGACGTTCCGGCTGCAGCGAAAAGGGATGCCACGGCTCCGGCGGCGCGGGCGCGGCGACTTGTACGTGCAGGTCGGGGTCGTCGTTCCCGACTCGCTTAATGAGGAGCAGCGCGAGGCGCTCGAAGCGTTCGCCGAGGCCGGCGGGGAGGACATCGACGTCGACCGCGGCTTCTTCGAGAAGCTGAAAAGCTCGTTTTGACGGAGTCGGTCGGGTGCGTTCCGGGTCACACCGGGATTCAAACGAGGGATCGACGGCAGGGTTTTCGGTGCTCCGTCGCGTACCGTGACACATGGGATACGACGAGGTCACGTACACCGAAGTCGAACCGCGTGCGCCGGGCATGTACTTCCTCCGTGACGCGCTCGGGTCGGAGTCGCTCGGCGTGACGGTCGTGGAGGCCGACGACGGTTGGGACGGGTTGGAACACGATCACGCCGACGGTGACCACGAGGAGGTGTACCTGCTTCTCGAGGGATCCGCATCGCTCACCGTCGACGGCGAAACGATCGAGCTAGCCGCGGGGGACGCCGTTCGAGTCGATCCGGAGTCGACCCGAACGCTGACCTTCGACGCCGACGGCTCCCGAATGGTGATCGCCGGCGCACCCTGAGATGGACGTCGTCGGCGATCTCCTCGCACGTTCTCGCCGCTCGCGGGACGTCGCGCTCGTCACTGCGGAGGGAAGCGAGCGGACGTATCACGATCTGATCACGAACGCGTACAAGGCGGCGAACGTGCTGCGGTACCTCGGCGCACGCGAGGGATCGACGATCGCGATCGACCCGGAGCCAGGCGTCCACACGACGCTCGCCTTCCTCGGAGCAGCACGGCTCGGCGCGACCGTCCGATTCGATCCGAGCACCGGTATCGACGCCGGCGACCGGGTCGTGGTCGCTCCCCTCGACGACGAACCGGCACTCGACCCCGATCCGGGAACGAACCTCGTCGTCTTCGGCGGATCGCCCGACAGACCGGAGACCACTCACTGGGAGGCGGAGCTGTGGAGCGAGAACCCGGGGACACCCCCGAGTGGGGTCGGTCCCGACGATCCCGTGATACGCACGGGTCTCTCGAACACGATCGATACCGTCACACACCGATCGCTGCTCGAGGCCGCGGGCGACATGGCGGCCGCACACGGGATCGATACCGAGGCTCGGGTCGTGCTCCGGACGAGTTTTGCCGACCCAGAGGCGGTCGCAGCCGGTATCGTCGCTCCACTCTCGCGGGGTGGGACGGTCGTGCTCGCCGATCGAACCGCAACCGACGGGACGCCACGGGGTGACGTTGCGGTCGTCGCCGACGCCGACGCCGATGTTCCCGAACCCCGTCGGGTCGTCGTTTCGACGGCCGATCGGTTCTGAGCTGGGCCACCGGTCGCGGAGCCCGCCTCTGTGCCGCTCAGTCGTTCGCGGCGGCCGCCTGTGCGCGCTCCGTCCGTTCGTGAAGCAGACACGACGAGGCGTGTCTGTCGTCGTGTCTCGTTCGTTCCGGGACGGATTCTTCACACGGTGTCGTGAACGTCTCGGACATCACGTCGGCCGCGCCTTCCAAGTCGTCCTCGACGACACGATCGAGCGCCTGAGCAAGCGATCGCTCCACGTCCGTCGACCCTAACTGCTCCGGGATATCGAACTCGGAGCGGATCTGTGACCGAACCCTGTCGTCGCCCGCAGCGTTCACCCCCTCCTCATCCGTTGGCAGGTTCTCGCGTATCTGTTCCACGTCGATGTTACCAGCCTCCAGTCGGTCACGCAGGTTGAGGATCCCCCGCCAGTTCGCCTGATCGAGGTCGATCCCATCGGGCTGGATCACGCGATGGCACCGGGTGTGGAACCGGCACCCGCTCGGTGGGTTCGACGGGCTCGGAACCGTTCCCTTCAGCTCGATCCCGCCGGCGGTCGACCGGGGATCGGGTGTCGGTATCGCGGACAACAGCGCCTCCGTGTACGGGTGCTGGGGGTCGGCGAACAGCTGCTCGGTCGGGCCGATCTCGACGATCTCGCCGAGATACATCACTGCGACGCGGTCGCATATCTTCTTTATCACCGACATGTCGTGGCTGATGAACAGCAGCGACAGGTCGAACTCGTCCTGCAAGTCGTCGATCAGCTTGAGGATCTCGGCCTGGATCGAGACGTCGAGCGCGGACACCGGTTCGTCGGCCACGATGAAGTCCGGGTTCAACACGAGCGCGCGAGCCAGCGCGATCCGTTGTTTCTGTCCCCCGGAGAATTCGTGCGGATACCGATCGTAGTCGGATGCGGACAGCCCGACACGCTCGAGGAGGTTCTCGACGATCGCCCGACGGCGATGTCTATCGGACATCCCGTGGACCTGTAGCAGCTCCCCGACCGCTGCCCCGACCGTCATCCGCGGGTCGAAGCTCGACGACGGGTCCT
Organism: Halorubrum tibetense; assembly: GCF_042661865.1. GTDB lineage: Archaea > Halobacteriota > Halobacteria > Halobacteriales > Haloferacaceae > Halorubrum > Halorubrum tibetense. The sequence goes on along the minus strand of NZ_JBHSWW010000062.1, from coordinate 8,658 downwards.
GAAAGATCATCTGGGCGTCGCGCCTGAACGCTTTGAGCTCCGTCTCGGAGAACCGAGTGATGTCGTTCGGGTGTGACCCGTCGGCGTTTCGCTCCGCGCCCGCTCGCCCGCCACCGTTGAACACCACCTCGCCCGCAGTCGGCTCCTCCAGCCGGATTATCGAGGTGGCTGCGGTCGATTTGCCACAGCCGGACTCGCCGACGAGCCCCAGCGTCTCGCCGGGCGCGATGTCGAAGCTGATCCCGTCGACCGCGCGTGCGGCCCCGACCTGTCGGTTCAACAGTCCCTTCTTGATCGGGTAGTGCTTTTTCAGGTCGCGGACCGAGACGAGCGGTTCGTCAATCATCCGCCGGCCCCACCCCTTCGGTTTCCGACTCCGTATTCGGGATACCCTGCCGGACGACCGAATCGTCGCGGCCGGGGCGGTAGTGGACACAGGACGCCCACTGGCCACGGTTCACCTCGATCTCCTCGGGTTGACCCCCGTCCCGACACTCGGGTTCGGCGTGGTCACACCGGGGAGCGAACCGGCAGCCGTCCGGGGGATCGATCGGGTCCGGCAACGATCCCGGTATCCCGCCCTGGTTCCCGCCGATATCGGGAAGACAGTTCAGCAACTGCTGGGTGTAGGGGTGTGCCGGCCGGTCGAACACGTCCATCACGTCGGCTCGCTCCATGACTTTCCCCGCATACATCACGACGATCCGGTCCGCGATCTCCGCGACGACCCCGAGGTCGTGGGTCACGAACAACACGCCCATGTCGAACTCCTCCTGTAGGTCGTCGAGTAGTTTGAGGATCTGCGCTTGGACGGTGACGTCGAGTGCCGTCGTCGGTTCGTCCGCGATCAGCAGGTCGGGGTCCCCGACGAGCGCCATCGCGATCATCACGCGCTGTTTCTGGCCGCCGGAGAACTCGTGGGGATAGTCGTCGAACCTGGAGCTCGCGTTCGCGATACCGACTTTGTCGAGCAGGTCGACCGCCTTCGCGCGAGCCTCCTCGTCCGAGACGTCCCGGTGGATCTGCAGCGCCTCGGCGATCTGCCACCCGATCGTGTAACAGTGGTTCATCGCTTCCTGTGGGTTCTGGAAGATGTGGGCGATCTCGTATCCCCGGATATCACGGAGTTCAGGCTCGCTCATCTCGAGCAGCTCTCGTCCCTTGAACCGGACGGACCCATCGACGTGGCCGGGTGGGGATTTGATGATCCGGGTTATCGACTCCGTGGCGACGGTCTTGCCGGATCCGGACTCGCCGACGATACAGACCGTCTCACCGCTTTCGATGTTGAAGTCGATCCCATCGACCGCCGTCAGTACGCCGTTATCGGTGCTGAACGTCGTCGTGAGGTCTTCGACCTCGAGCAGTGGTGGTTCGGTGGACATTATTCGTTCTCAGCCTCCGCTTCGGGGTTCAACGCGTCCAACAGCGCGTCACCGAGGAAGTTGAACGCGAGAATGGTCAAGAACAGGACGATACCGGGTGCCAACACGATCCACGGGGCGAACGCGAGGTCGCTCCGTCCGGCGGAGATCAGCTGTCCCCACGAGGGGATGTCAGAGTCACCGATCCCGAGGAAGGCGAGCTGCGCCTCCGCCAACAGGAACCCCGGGATGAGTAGCGTCAGCTGCGTGATGATGCTGCTGGCGGTGTTCGGGACGACGTGGCGTCTGATCACTTGGTAGGTGCTCGCCCCGCTGATACGGCTTGCTTTGATGTACTCCTCCTCCGATACGGAGAGCGACTTGCTGCGGACGTACCGCGCGGTACCTCCCCACGCGAACAGCGAGAACACGAGGATGAACATCCCGAGTCCGGCCCCGTAGATGTAGAGAATGAGCAGGAACATCAACAGCGTCGGGAACGAGAGGACGATGTCGACGAACCGCATGAGGATCTCGTCGACCCAGCCACCCGCGTAGGCGCTGACAGTGCCGAACGAGATCCCGATCGCCGCGACGATCGTCGTCGTAATAAAGGCGATCTGCATGCTGATCGTCATCCCGTACACGATGCTGGTGAACACGCTCTTGCCGCCGCGGGTCGTTCCGAGGGGATACTCCCACGTTCCCTGACACTGGCCGTTCACGATGTCGCCGACACAGGTCGCGACGTTCGCGGCGTCGACGGTGAGATACACCGGCGGCTGATGGCCGATGAGGATGTCCTGCTCGGGCGCGCTCATCACGAGCGGGCCGAACAGGCCGCCGACGAACACGATCCCCAGCCAGATGAGGCTCACCACCGCCGGCCGGTTCCGCCTGAACTCCTTCCAGTAGTACATCGTCATCCGCGGGTTCTGATACAGCGGTAAGACGAGGTACCAGAAGAACAACAACAGGGTGAACAGGAAGAAGTAGTCGAGACTCTCCAAGTTCCTGCTCAGCCCGATCATCTCGAACGTATCCGTTCTGTCTCCGATGAACCGCCAATCGTACAGCCCCAACAGGACGATCGGGAGCGACGTGACGAGCATGCCGATCGTGTTGATCGACAGGTCGAATCGCCCGGACCGTGAGAGCTCGCTCCAGTCGACCTGGTCGAAGCGTTCCGGTTTCTGTGTTGCCATTGTATCGTTCTAATTACCTATCATCGTAGCTGATCCGTGGATCGAGAACGGTGAACACGATGTCCTCCAGCAGGTTTCCGACCACCGCGATGAACGTGAACGCCAGCGTGGAGCCGAGAACGAGGTTCGTGTCCTGCGCGATGAGCGCGTTGAACGTCAGCCGACCCAGCCCCGGAATGCCGAACACCACCTCGACGAGCAGCGAGGAGCCGAGGAACAGCGCGAGCAGCTGACCGACGAGCGTCGTCGACAGCGGGACCAGCGTGGGGCGCATTACGTGGAATGCGTACGCACGCAAGGGAGAGACTCCCTTTGCTTTCGCCGTCTTCATGAAATCGGAGTTCTGGAACTCCGCGGACTCGTTGCGTGACACGCGCATCGTCGCGCCGATCGATCCCGTCACGAGCACGAACACCGGTATTATCAGCTGATTCGCGTTCGCGAGGCTAAACGTGGGAACGCTCGTGTCGTACACGACGGGTATCAGGTCCAACCACACTCCGAATATCAACAACAGGATGATCCCGAAGAAGAAGTTCGGGATGGCGTATCCGAAGAACGCGAACCCGGTTGCGGCGTGGTCCTTCCAGCTGTACATGTTCGCGGCCGAGTAGACGCCGACCAGCGGACCTAACAACACGGTAAGGATCGTCCACGGGATCGAGTACTGTGCGGTGTAGAACAGCCCCTCCCAGAGCGCTTCCGTGACGGGCTGTGACCGCGAGTCGGCCCAGCCCCAGTCGAGGGTGTACACGCTCTGAAGGAAGTCCAGGTACCGCACGTACAGCGGCTGATCGAGCCCCCTGAGCTCGCGCTCGCGCTGTGCGGCTTCCGCTGGGTCACCACCCTGTAGCGCGGCCTGTGTCGCCGCTTCCCGAATAGCGGGGTTCGGCGCGGCCGCGAGGAGGACGAACGTAATCGTTACGATGATAAGCGATACGACTCCCGCCCAGAGTACACGTGCGCCGACGTACCTTCCGAATCCCATTGATATGTATACGTATGAGTTCTCGCGGGTGGAGGGAACGGCTTACTCGTCGAAGTGCCAGGACGGTAGGTCCCACCCGTTGGAGAAGTTCTCGATCGGGCCGCGGAGGTCGGGGTTGTAGCCGATCAGGTCGTCATCGAACAGCAGCATGATGTACGGCTGCTCCTCTGCGAGGTTGATGAACAGTTCGTCGAGCGCATCCTGTAGCTCGTCACGGTCCGTCGCGGTCCGGGCCTGTTCAAATAGTCCCTCCGCGTCGAAGCCGGGATAGTAGCCGACAGGGTTGTACAGCGCGTTCGGCCCGTCGAAGAACACGTCTCCAGTGAGCGGGTTGCGCGGGTAGGTGTTCAGCCCGAACACGAGCGACATGTCCCACCCCTCGTTCGACGTGACGGAACGCGGGCCACCGTTCCACTGGCTCGGGGCCTCCCACTCGACCTCTTCGCCGTTGACGGTATCCGTTCCGCCTTCGGCTTCCATGTTCCAGTACTCCGTGTCGAAGCGGGTCCCGTCGATCGCCTCGACAGTGACGTCGATCCCCAAGTTCTGGCCGAGCTCTTGGGCCACGAACTCGGCCGTGAGCTGTTCGGTCTCCTGCCCTGCGCTGTGGTAGATATCTAGTTCGACCTGGTCACCGTCGGGGTTGACCATCTCGTCCCCGTCGAAGCGGTAATCGTAGTCGGACTCCGCGAACGCGTCCTCCGCGAGGTCACGGGCGTAGTCGCGACCGTACTGGTCTCCGGTACCGAAGGTCGGCATTTCGTCGTCGCCGGGGTAGAACTCGGAGAACCGCGGCTGCCAAGTGAAGTGCGGCTCGGCGAGCCCGCGGTAGACGCCTTCGATGAGGTCGTCCTTACTGATCGCCGACGCGAGCGCCTGGCGGAATGGAACGTACCGGAACAGGTTCCCGGGGCCCGCGTTCCAGCCGTTATCCCGCATGTTCACCGAGATGATCTCGTTGTACGGTTGCGGGATCTGTCGGACGGTGACGTCCTCGTTTTCGACGTATTCTTGGTACCGTTCCGGCGGGATCCCGGCGGAGTCCGCCTCGCCGGTCTCGAGTGCACCGAGCCGAGAGGCCTGTTCCTCGACGATGCTGATCGACGCGCCCTCGAAGTACGGTGCCTCGTCGAACAGGTTCGGGCCCTCGTCGATCCCTTGGATGTAGTAGTCGTCATTGCGGCTGTACACCGTTCCGTCGCCACGGTTCCACTCGTCCATGGTGAAGGGACCGAGATTCCCCGTGAACTGCAGCTCGAGGAGCTCTTCGTCCTGCTGGAGTCCTTCCGCATCCTCTTCCTCGACGTACGGTTCCAAGAGATCCATCGGGATCGGGTACAGGAGCGGGTCGAACGATTCGGGGTACAGTAGGTCGGGGTTCGGTAGCTCCGCGACGAACTCGAACTCCCCGGTCTGTTCAACGTCGACGCCGTCCCAGTTGGCGGAGTTGACCGAGTTCGCCCAGTCGCTTTGGTGGATCTCCTGTATGAGATACACGAAGTCCTCCGCGGTCACCTGTCCGTACGGGTCGCTGAACTCCAAGTTCTCGCGGACCGTGAACGTCCAGGTCTGTCCGTCTTCCGTCTCCATGTCGTACAGCAGCGGGAAGAACTCCTGATCGGCGTCGAACGTGTACCCCTGATCCAGCGCGCGACCGATCGCCACGCCGGCACCCGCCTCGCTGTTATAAATGGGGTTGAGCGTCGTGAATCCGGACGCGGCCGTCACCGTGTCGTAGCTCCCGACGACGTCCGGAATATCCTCGTCATCTCCGATCCCGTCCTCGCCGTCGTCGTCAGCCGCCCCATCGTCGTCATCGCCATCTCCGGGGTCCGTCTCGTCCGCACATGCCTTGTTGAACGCAAGACGGCGACGAGGTAGGGTCGATTGTTTGTAGTCTCAAGCTGTCAGAGGCGCGTTCTTACCGTCAGAAGATGCAGTAGCTGTTACTGACGGCGGTTATCGAAGGGTCAAAACTATGGTATCTTGCTTCGTTGTGTCAGTGACGACGGCGATGCCTCTCCCAGATACGTCCGGAGAAAGGGAGCAGGCGGCGAGGCCTAACTCGCCGCCTGCGTGAGGTTATGTACGATGCACTTCCGCGTGAGCTCCCGGAACTGGCCGTGCCAGCTCCGGGAGCGCAGCTTCTCGCCGTCGTCTTCCTTCAACTGCGAGAACCCCGTTTCACTCATCCACCGCTGGTTGTAATCCTCGTTCATCCGGGCGTTGTGAGCCTTCTGCAGCGGTGTCTGCTCCCTGTGCTTGATCAACGGTCGCGTTGAGTTGGAGCGACACTCCTCACGGAGGTCGCTCCACGAATAGTTCGCGTCAGCAGACAACACACGCAGGTCTTCCGCGTTCCGGCGGAAGACCTGCATCCCGATGTGCCCGTCCCACGCCTTCTGAGTCGTGAAATGAACGTCCTTGATCGCCAGCGAGTTCACGTCGATCAAGATCGTCGTCTTCATCGACTGGAACGAGTAATTCGCACGGTCGCGGTAGTGGTAGCTGGTTTGATCGCGCTGGAAACCGCTCGCATCAATCGCGGCTTCACCACTCCAGCCCGCCTGCTCCGCCGAAGTGCGGAGCAGGCGGCGGAGTTCACGCATCCGGTACTCGTTTTCCCACCGACAAAACGAGCTGTAGTGCGGTGCGTCGTCGAGATCAAACACGGCGAGAATACCGGGCATCTCGTTGAGGTAGTCTTCAGTCTCACGGAGACTCTTTTCGAGCTCGACGCGGTACAGAATCAACGCGATCTGTACCCACTCGGCGTACCCGTCCGCGCCGTCCGGCGCGGCGGGTACGTCCGGATCATCAACATGCTGTTTGGCAAGATCTCGACACATCCAAGCAAGCCGTCTGAGCGATGCCATATCGCCAGACGGCGTCCATTTCCCGGTTAATCTGGCGGAAGATCACAGTAAGAGCGTTTGAGACTGTCGTCACTAGGCGGCAAAACAAGGCATCCGCACAACCGGCAAGAGTGACGACTCCCCCGAGACCGAGCGCGGAGAGCCACTGGCGTCGGTTGAGGCGGTTTTTGCTGTCGATACCATTCGTGTGTCGTCGTGACATGACATATGGCAGTAAGCCTATACATAAAAATCCTCACCTTTAGTAATGGATCATTTCCTCGTATTTTTGTAGAGCCCTTACTGAATATTCGATCAGAGAGCAGCCACTGAACTCATGTCAGACATACATCACTCACAGCGGGTCGGCGTCCTCGCCGATTCACAAAACCTGTATCACACTGCACAAAGCCTCTACTCGCGGAACATCGATTACTCCGCGCTCTTGGAGGAAGCGGTCCGCGACCGCTCGCTCGTCCGCGCCATCGCATACGTCATCCGCGCGGACTCCCCAGAAGAGGAGAGCTTCTTCGAGGCGTTACGCGACATCGGGTTCGAAACGAAGATTAAGGACATCAAAACGTTCGCCGACGGATCGAAAAAGGCCGATTGGGACGTCGGAATGAGCCTCGACGCGGTCACCCTCGCGAACCACATCGACACGATGGTGCTCGTTACCGGCGACGGCGACTTCGCCCGTCTCTGCTCGCACCTCCGACACGCCGGTGTCCGCGTCGAGGCTATGGGCTTCGCGAACTCGACTGCCGACGAGCTCGTCGAGGCCGCCGACGAGTTCGTCGACCTCGCCGAACGCCAAGACCGGTTCTTATTGTAATCACCCGGCTGCCGCCGGGCGGCCGAACCGCGAGTTCACTCCATTGCGAGCTCACAGCATCACGAGTTCACTCCATTGCGAGCTCACAGCACGGCATCGACGATATCGGCGACCGCCGCGGCCGCGACCGCAACCTCTCGGACCCGAACGTACTCCCGCTCGGCGTGTGCGACCGCGCCGTGGTCGTCCGCGAGATCCCCCGGACCGAACACGACCGTCGGCGCGGGAGCGAAGTACGACGCTTCCGTCGCCGCACCGAACGGTCGGATATCGCCGCCGCGTTCGGCCGGGAGGCCGCCGTTCCGGCACGCGGAGCGAGCCGCTCCCGCAACCGTCTCGACGAACGGGTGGGTCGGCTCCGTCGAAAACGCCTCCAAGAACGGTGACGCCCGCTCGGTGAGCTCGAAGGCGACCTCGACATCGCCGACAGTCGCCGACCGAACCGCGTCCGCGAGCTCGGTACGGAACCCTGCCGCCGTCTCCGGCGGGACGCTCCGCCGGTCGACGGTGATCGCACAGTCTGCCGGTACCTGGTTCGTCGCCGAGCCGCCTTCGATGACGGTCGGCGTGAGCTTCGGTGCGCCGAGCTGCGGGTGGTCGTTTGCCCCGTCATCGAACGTCCGGATCGCGGCGAGCGCGCCCTCCGCGGCCGCGACGGCGTTAGCGCCCGCGAACTCCGCAGCGTGAGCGGCCACCCCGGAGAGCTCGACTTGCCCCTGAAACCGTCCCTTGGCAGCCGTACAGACATCGAGACCCGTTGGTTCGCCGACGAGGAACAGATCGCCATCCAGCCGGTCCGTCGTCCCCGGGAGCCGGCCGGTGAGCGAGGCCGCACCGAGCGAGAGCGCCTCCTCGTCGGGCGTGACGGCGAGGGTGAGCCGCCCCGTCGACGGCTCCGACGCGAGGAACGCGTAGAGGAGCGCCGCAAGCGGCCCCTTCGCGTCACAGGACCCGCGCCCGCGGATCGTGTCCGCATCGCCCTCCGCGTCCCGCTCGAACGGGACGTGTGGCGTCACCGTGTCGATGTGCGTGTTCATCACGAGATGCGGCCCCGCGTCGGGGTCGGCGGACACCTTCTGGGCGAGCACACAACCCGCGTCGTCGACCGTGGCGTCGACGCCGAACCGGTCGAGCGTCGAGCAGAGGAGCTCGCGCATGTCGACGACGTCCTCGTGGGAGGGGGTACCGACGGCGGTTTCGAGGAATTCGACCGGGTCGAACTCAGTGGCGTCCAGCGGGAGGTGTCCGTCCGAACCGCCCCAATCGCCCCGTTCACCCGAGGCGTCTCGGTCGTCCGCCGTCATCGCGGGTCCGCGTCGACTCGTCCCTCGAACTCGCGGGCGACGGGGCCGGTCAGGGTCGCGTGCTCGCCTGCCGGGACCGTGATCCGCAGCTCGCCACCCGGCGGGCG